>JBBRTJ010000075.1:0-17499 GCA_038244535.1 Acidimicrobiales bacterium
CTGGAGCGAGTGGAACGGCAAGTACCGCGACACGGTCAGGCGCTTCTGGAAGGGCGACAGCGGCGAGGTGGGCGAGCTCGCCTCACGCCTCGCTGGATCGAGCGACCTCTACGGGCACAACGGGCGCCGGCCCTCGGCGAGCATCAACTTCATCACCTGTCACGACGGCTTCACCCTCACCGACCTGGTGTCCTACGACGACAAGCACAACGAGGCCAACGGCGAGGGCAACCGGGACGGCAACGACGCCAATGACAGTTGGAACTGCGGCGTGGAAGGCCCGACCGACGAGCCCGCCATCCGCTCGGTTCGGCTGCAGCAACGGCGCAACCTGCTGACGACGCTGCTGTGCTCCGTCGGCGTGCCGATGCTCCTGAGTGGTGACGAGCTCGGGCACACGCAGCGGGGCAACAACAACGCCTACTGCCAGGACAACGAGATCAGCTGGCTCGACTGGGAGCTGGACGACGAGGACAAGGCCTTCCTCGAGTTTGCCCAGGCGATCGTTCGCCTGCGCAAGGAGCACCCGGTGTTCCGCCGGCGCCGTTTCTTGTATGGCCGCCCGATCCGCGGGAGAAGCGTCAAGGACATCTACTGGATCCGTCACGACGGCGTCGAGATGACCGATGCCGACTGGGGGAGCGGGCTCCAGGCCATCGGCGTCGGTCTCGTGGGCGCCGAGATGTTCGAGGTCGATGCCCGGGGCAACCCGGTCACCGACGACACCTTGGTCCTGCTCTTCAACTCCGGTCGCGAGCCCGTCACCTTCACGATGCCGAACGGTGACGCGACGGCGAGCTGGGAGTGCCTGGTCGACACCTTCACCGGAGCGCATGCCAAGGTGGCCCTCGGCCACGCTGCCCGCTACGAGGTCGCCGCGCACTCGATGGTCGTGCTTCGGCTGGCCCGAGGCCGGGTCCTGCCCACCTGAGGGGGCCACTCTCGGTCGGGACGAACGAGTGTTCGCTCGTTGGGCGGCGGCGGCCGGTAGGCTCTCCGGCGTGTCGGAGACGATCGTCGTGCGGGGCGCCCGCGAGCACAACCTCAAGAACATCAGCATCGAGCTGCCGCGCGAGAAGCTGATCGTGTTCACCGGGCTCTCCGGATCGGGGAAGTCGAGCCTGGCGTTCGACACCATCTACGCGGAGGGGCAACGGCGCTACGTCGAGTCGCTGTCGTCGTACGCCCGCCAGTTCCTCGGGCAGATGGACAAGCCGGACGTCGACTTCATCGAGGGCCTGTCACCCGCCATCTCGATCGACCAGAAGTCGGCGTCGCGCAACCCTCGATCGACCGTCGGCACCATCACCGAGGTCTACGACTACCTACGGCTGCTGTACGCCCGCATCGGCGTGCCGTACTGCCCGAACGACGGCACCCGGGTCGAGCGCCAGACCCCGCAGCAGATCGTCGACCGCGTGCTCACCCTGCCCGAGGGCACGCGCTTCCAGGTGCTGGCGCCGGTGGTTCGCGGCCGCAAGGGTGAGTACGAGAGCCTGCTCGCCGACCTGTCGGCGCAAGGCTTCCCCCGCGCCCGGATCGACGGCGAGGTCGTCGAGATCGCCGAGTTCCTGGCTCGCGCGGACCGCCTCGCCCGTTACGAGCAGCACACCATCGAGGTCGTCGTCGATCGGCTCGTGCTGCGCGAGGGGATCGAGCGGCGGCTGACCGACTCGCTCGAGACGGCGCTCAAGCTGGCCGAGGGCGTGGCCGAGGTGCAGCTCGTGCCCCGTGACGGCGAGGCCGACGACGTCGAGGTGCTCACCTTCAGCCAGCACCTGGCCTGCCCCGTGTGCGGCACCTCGTTCGACGAGCTGGCGCCCCGCAGCTTCTCGTTCAACTCGCCCTACGGTGCGTGCGAGCACTGCGACGGCCTGGGCACCAAGTTCGAGGTCGACCCTGAGCTGGTCGTGCCCAACCCCGACCTCAGCGTCAACGACGGGGCCATCGCCCCTTGGTCGACTGCTCGAACGCAGTACTTCGCCCGGATGCTCGAGGCAGTGGCTGCTGCTCACGAGATCGACCTCGCCAAGCCGTTCGCCAAGCTCTCCAAGGCGCATCAGCAGCTCCTGCTGCACGGTGTCAAGGGCCCGGTCAAGGTCACCTACAAGAACCGCTACGGCCGAAAGCGCGAGTTCAACACCAACTACGAGGGCGTGATCCCGTTCCTGCAGCGGCGCCACTCCGACAGCGAGAGCGACTGGAGCCGAGAGCAGATCGAGACCTACATGCGCGAGGTCCCGTGCTCGTTCTGTCAGGGGCACCGGCTCAAGCCGTCGTCGCTGGCGGTCAAGGTGGGTGGCTCTCACATCAGCGAGGTGTGCGACCTGTCGATCGCCGACTCGGCCGCGTTCCTGGCCGGACTCGAGCTGAGCGAGCGTGATCGCCTCATCGCTGAGCGGGTGGTCAAGGAGATCAACGCCCGCATGAGCTTCCTGCTCGACGTCGGGCTCGACTACCTCACGCTGTCGCGATCGGCGGGCACGCTGGCTGGGGGCGAGGCCCAGCGCATCCGGCTCGCCTCCCAGATCGGCTCCGGTCTGGTCGGCGTGCTGTACGTCCTGGACGAACCCAGCATCGGACTGCACCAGCGCGACAACCGTCGGCTCATCGACACGATGATCCGCCTGCGCGAGCTGGGCAACACGGTCCTGGTGGTCGAGCACGACGAGGACACGATCCGTGTCGCCGACCACGTCGTCGACATCGGGCCGGGGGCGGGCGAGCACGGCGGCGAGGTGGTCTACAGCGGCCCGGTCAAGGGCCTGCTGAAGGCCAAGGACTCGATCACCGGGCAGTACCTGTCCCGCAAGCGCAGCATCCCGGTGCCAGCCAAGCGGCGCTCGCCCGGCGACCAGTGGCTCGTCGTTCGCGGCGCTCGCGAGCACAACCTTCGCGACCTCGATGTGCGCTTTCCGCTCGGGTGCTTCGTGGCGGTCACCGGCGTCTCGGGCTCGGGCAAGAGCACCCTGGTCGGCGACATCCTCCTGCCCGCCCTCATGCAGCGCATTTACAAGAGCCGCCAGGCGCCCGGACGGCATCGAACCGTCGAGGGCATCGAGCACCTCGACAAGGTCATCGACATCGACCAGTCGCCGATCGGGCGCACGCCCCGCTCCAACCCGGCGACCTACACGGGTGTGTTCGACAACATCCGCAAGCTGTTCGCGGCGACGCAAGAGGCCAAGGTGCGCGGGTACATGCCCGGGCGCTTCAGCTTCAACGTGAGTGGCGGCCGGTGCGAGGCGTGCGCGGGCGACGGCACCATCAAGATCGAGATGCACTTCCTGCCCGACGTGTACGTGCCCTGCGAGGTCTGCAAGGGCGCCCGCTACAACCGCGACACCCTCGACATCACGTTCAAGGGCCGCAACATCGCCGAAGTCCTCGACATGCCGTGCAGCGAGGCCGTCGACTTCTTCGCCAACCAGCCGGCCATCAGCCGCCACATGCAGACGTTGGTCGACGTCGGGCTGGGCTACGTCCGCCTCGGCCAGCCGGCGCCGACGTTGTCAGGGGGAGAGGCGCAGCGGGTCAAGCTGTCCTCCGAGCTGGCCAAGCGCTCGACCGGCCACACGATCTACCTGCTGGACGAGCCCACGACGGGGCTCCACTTCGAAGACGTGCGCCGCCTGCTCACCGTGCTCTCGCGCCTGGTCGATCAGGGCAACACCGTGCTGGTGATCGAGCACAACCTCGACGTGATCAAGACCGCCGACTGGATCATCGACCTCGGCCCCGAGGGTGGCTCGGGCGGCGGCATGGTGGTCGCCGAGGGCGCGCCCGAAGATGTCGTGCAGGTAGCAGCGAGCTACACCGGGCAGTTCCTCGCCCCGCTCCTGCTGCGCTGACGCCGGTCGCGCCAGTCGGTCTCTCGGCAGTCGGCCGTCCGGCGCCTGCCGCAGGTTCTGGGTGTGCTCAAACCCACATCTGCGACGGGTGACACCGAGAATCGACGCCGGCACACCGGTTTGCCGCAGATCGTCAGGCTGCGTGCGGCCATCGTTGGCCCCATGCAGGCCGACCAGTGCGGGAGCTGAGGTCGACAGCTCGCCGCTCAGGTGATGGCGAGCATCCGATCGAGGGCCACTCGGGCCCACTCGGCGGTGGCGGGATCGACGGTGATGCGGTTGACCACGCGACCCTCGACCAGGTTCTCGAGGACCCAGCACAGATGGGGGGCGTCGATGCGGAACATCGTCGAGCACGGGCAGATCAGCGGGTCGAGCGACACGATGGTCTTGCCCGGCGTCTCGTCGTTCAGCCGGTGCACGAGGTGGATCTCGGTGCCGATCCCGATGACCGAACCCTCGGGTGCCGCCTCGACCGCCCTGATGATGTAGTCGGTGCTGCCCACCTGATCGGCCACGGCGCACACGTCGTGGCTGGTCTCGGGATGCACGATCACGATGCCGCCCGGATGGTCAAGCCGGAACTGGGCGACGTGGTCGGGGGTGAAGCGCTGGTGCACAGAGCAGTGCCCCTTCCACAGCAGGAACGTCGACGTCTTGCACTCGGCTTCGCTGAGCCCGCCCCGTTCGTAGCGCGGGTTCCACACCGCCATGTCGTCGAGGCCGTAGCCCATCGTGATCCCGGTGTTGCGGCCGAGGTGCTGGTCTGGGAAGAACAGGACCTTGTCGCCGCCGGCGCCACCCTCGGACCGTGGCCGGAACGCCCATTCGAGCACTGCACGGGCGTTCGTCGAGGTGCACACGGCTCCGCCGTGGCGCCCGACGAAGGCCTTGAGGGCAGCGGAGGAGTTCATGTAGGTGATGGGTACGAGGCGCTCGATGTCGATGACGTCGGCCAACGACTCCCAGGCCTCCTCGACCGACTCGAGATCAGCCATGTCGGCCATCGAGCAGCCCGCGTTGAGATCGGGGAGCACCACTTGCTGACGGTCACTGGTGAGCACATCGGCCGACTCGGCCATGAAGTGGACGCCGCAGAACACGATGTAGTCGGCCTCGGGGTGCTGCTGGGCCAGCACCGACAGGCGGAACGAATCGCCTCGCGCATCGGCCCACCGCATCACCTCGTCGCGCTGGTAGTGGTGACCGAGGATGAACACTCGGTCCCCGAGGGCATCCTTTGCTGCGCTGATGCGACGGGAGAGCTCGTCGGCAGTGGCGGTGACGTAGGACTCCGGGAGGCGTGACTGAAGCCGAAGCACCTGTCGAGCATAGGGATGCGGCCGGGCGTTGGGCGCCCCGTATCCTCGCCGTGTGGTGCAACGCCCGCCGGCCGGCTCGATCCCTGATGCGCCCGGCTCGTACCAGTTCAAGGACGCCGAGGGGCGCGTGATCTACGTCGGCAAGGCCAGCAGCCTCCGTCAACGCTTGTCGAACTACTTCCAGAACCCGGTCAACCTCCACCCCCGCACCGCGCAGATGGTGGCCACCGCGGACTCCGTCGAGTGGATCCAGGTCTCGAACGAGGTCGAGGCCCTGATGCTCGAGTACAGCCTCATCAAGCAGCACCGGCCGCGCTTCAACGTGCGCCTGCGCGACGACAAGAGCTACCCGTTCCTGGCCGTCACGCTCGACGAGGCGTGGCCGCGGGCGATGGTCATGCGGGGGCGCAAGCGCAAGGGTGTGCGCTACTTCGGTCCCTACGCGCATGCCTATGCCATCCGCGACACCCTCGACCTCCTGCTGCGCACGTTCCCCATCCGCACCTGCTCGCCAGGCAAGTTCGTCACGCACGAGCGCCTCGGCCGGCCCTGCCTGCTGTTCCACATCGAGAAGTGCAGCGGGCCCTGCGTGGGCGAGATCACCGAGGAGCGCTACGCCGGCTTGGTGGCCGAGCTGCTCGACTTCCTCGACGGCGACACCGACGAGGTCGTGCGCCGCCTGCAGCACGAGATGAAAGCAGCAGCCGGCGAGCTCGAGTTCGAGCGCGCCGCGCGCGTTCGCGATCGGCTGGCGGCGGTGACCAAGGCGATCGAGCGCCAGCAGATGGTGGGTGAGCGCAGCGAGGAGCTCGACGTCATCGGCATCGCCGACGACGAGCTCGAGGCTGCCGTGCAGGTGTTCTACGTCCGTCGGGGCCGCGTGGTGGGGCGCAAGGGGTTCATCGTCGACAAGGTCGAGGACCTGAGCGCCGGCGGCCTCGTGGCGCGGATCCTCGAGGACCTGTACGGCGACGAGCCCCCACTCGGCGTGCCCAAGCACGTGCTCGTGCCTGAGCTTCCCGACGACGTCGACGTGTACGAGGACTGGCTCACCGCCCAGCGCGGCTCGAAGGTCGGCGTCAGGATCCCCCAGCGCGGCGACAAGCGCGAGCTCCACGAGACCGTGACGCGAAACGCCAAGGAGGAGCTGATCCGCCATCGCCTCCGCCGGGCCACCGACCACAACAGCCGAGCCCGCGCCCTCAACGAGCTGCAGGACGCGCTCGACCTGCCGGAGGCCCCCCTGCGCATCGAGTGCTACGACATGGCGCACCTGCAGGGCACCGACTACGTCGGGTCCATGGTGGTGATGGAGGACGGTCTGCCGAAGAAGAGCGACTACCGGCGCTTCAAGGTGAAGGCCGTCGACGGCAACGACGACTTCGCCGCGATGGAGGAGGTGCTCACCCGGCGCCTCACCGCGTACCTCGATGAGCGGGACAAGCCTGTCGGAGAGCGGCCCGGTCGCTTCGCGTACCCGCCCCAGCTGCTCCTGGTCGATGGCGGCAAGGGGCAACTGGCCGTGGCCGAACGGGTCGTGCGCCAGCTCGGCCTCGAAGACGAGATCCCGATCGCCTCCCTCGCCAAGCGCTTCGAGGAGGTCTACGTACCCGGACGAGCCGAGCCGGTGACGATCGCGCGCCAGAGCGAAGCGCTGTACATGCTGCAGCGGATCCGAGACGAGGCGCACCGCTTCGCCAACACGTTCCACCGTGAGCTGCGGGGCAAGCGGATGACGACGAGCGTGCTCGACGACGTGCCCGGGCTCGGCCCGACGCGGCGGGCCCGTCTGGTCAAGGAGCTCGGTGGCATCACCAAGGTGAAGCAGGCCACGCTCGACGATCTCCAGGCGCTGTCCTGGTTGCCGAACCCGGTGGCCCAGGCCATCCACGACAAGGTGCATGCCAGTGGCGCCCGGTCCGGTCCCCGCACCGCGCCAGCGGCCGCGGCGCTGGGCGAGCGCGCCGAGGATCGAACGGGAAGCGACTGACGTGACGGATCGACCGACCGATCCCACCGGGCTGTGGGAGGACCACGCGGCGTGGTGGCAGGAGGGCTTCACCGACGGTGCCGACCCCGAGTACGAGGAGCAGATCCTGCCTCTGGCCGCCGAGCACCTGGCCGGAGCAGCCGACGTGCTCGACGTCGGCTGCGGTGACGGGCAGGTCGCCCGTCTCTCGGTGACCGTCGGGGCCCGTCGGGTGATCGGCGTCGACCCCACCTGGAACCAGGTCGTGGTGGCGCGCCAGCGGGCGGGTGGTCCGGCCTACGCCGGCGCCGGCGCGGCCGCCCTGCCGTTCGCGTCGGCGCGCTTCGATGCCGTGGTCGCCTGCCTCGTGTTCGAGCACATCCGCGACGTCGACGACGCCATCGCCGAGGTGGCGCGCGTCCTTCGCCCCGGTGGTCGCTTTCTGTTCTTCCTCAACCACCCGCTGCTCCAGACGCCCAACAGCGGCTGGATCGACGACCAGGTGCTCGATCCCCCCGAGCAGTACTGGCGCATCGGGCCCTACCTCATCGAGGACGAGACGATCGAAGAGGTCGAAAAGGACGTCTTCATCCCCTTCATCCACCGGCCGCTGTCCCGGTACGTCAACGCGATGGCCGCCAACGGCCTCTTGATCGAGCGCATGGACGAGCCCGTGCCCCCGCCCGGCTTCATCGCCCGGGCCGCCGAGTATGCCGAGGCCGCCACGATCCCCCGACTGTTGTTCCTGCGCGCCCGAAAGGTCACCTGAGCGTCACTCCCGTCGGTACCATCCCGCTTCGTGGCTGAGATCCTGCTGATCACCGGGCTGTCCGGCGCGGGCCGATCGCAGGCCGCCGACTCGCTCGAGGACCTCGGCTGGTTCGTCGTCGACAACCTGCCCACCTCGCTCGTCGAGAAGTTCGCAGAGCTGGCCAACGCCCCCGGCTCCACCATCGAGCGAGTGGCTCTCGTGGTCGGCAGTGGTCCGCACCAGAGCGACGTCAGCACCACCTTGGAGGCCCTGCGCTCGGCCGGTCATCACGTCGAGATCCTGTTCCTCGACTGCGACACCTCCGAGCTCGTGCGTCGATACGGCAGCACGCGGCGCCGCCACCCGATGGCCGACGCCGGTCATCCGAGCGTGGTCGGTGCGATCGAGCACGAGCGGCGGGTGCTGGCCCCGGTCAAAGAGCAGGCCGACCTCGTGGTCGACACCTCCGGGGTCAACATCCACCAGCTCAAGGCCCGCCTCACCGAGCACTTCGGGATGGAGGCCCGGCTCGCCGGCATGCAGATCAGCGTGATGTCGTTCGGCTTCAAGCACGGCCTGCCCCTCGACGCCGACATGGTCTTCGACTGCCGGTTCCTCCCCAACCCGTTCTGGATCGAGAGCCTTCGGCCGCTGACCGGACTGGATGAGCCGGTGCGCGACGAGGTGCTCGGCGCCGATGGGGCCGTCGAGTTCGTCGACCGGCTCGAGGACCTGCTCGTGTCCCTGCTGCCGCGGTTCCTCGCCGAGCAGAAGAGCTACCTCACCGTCGCGCTGGGCTGCACCGGCGGCATGCACCGCTCGGTCGCCGTCGGCGAGGAGCTGGTCGCCCGGCTGCGCAAGCGGGGCTACGAACCCCGGGTGCAGCACCGCGACCTCGGCCGTTGAGGTTCAGGGCTTCGGCCCGCGAGGGGCCCTGAGGGCCTCGGCTAGGGTCCGCGCACACCTGCCAATCGACCCGGACGACAGCAGATCCGGGGAAGGGACACCGCCGCCATGACCATTCGCGTGGGCATCAACGGGTTCGGGCGCATCGGGCGCAACCTGCTTCGAGCCGCCAAGAAGATGGGGGCCGACATCGACATCGTCGCCGCCAACGACCTCGGCGATCTGGCCACCATGGCGCACCTGCTCAAGCGCGACTCCGTGCACGGATCGTTCGGCGGCGAGGTCGTCGTCGACGACGATTCGATCGTGGTCGACGGCGACCGGATCAGGATCCTGGCCGAGCGCGACCCCAAGAAGCTCCCGTGGGGCGACCTCGGCGTCGACGTCGTGATCGAGTCGACGGGCATCTTCACCGCACGCGACCAGGCCGCCATGCACCTCGAGGCGGGGGCCCCCTTCGTCATCGTCTCGGCCCCGTCCAACGGCGCCGACGCCACGTTCGTCATCGGCGTGAACGACGACACGTTCGATCCCGCCATCCACAAGGTGGTGTCCAACGCCTCGTGCACGACGAACTGCTTCGTCCCCCTCGTCAAGGTCCTCGACGACGCGTTCGGCGTCGAGCACGGGCTGATGACCACGGTGCACAGCTACACGGGCGACCAGATGCTCGTCGATGGTCCCCACAAGGATCTGCGGCGGGCCCGGGCTGCGGCGGTCAACATCGTGCCCACCTCGACCGGAGCAGCGCGGGCCACCGGGTTGGTCCTGGCATCCATGAAGGGCAAGCTCGACGGCACGTCGTTGCGCGTCCCGACGCCCGACGGGTCGATCACCGACCTCGTCGCGGTCCTGCGCACCTCGGCCACCGTGGCCGACATCAACGCCGCCTACCTCGCCGCCGCCACGTCCGGCCCGTTGTCCCACGTGCTCGAGTACTCCGACGAGCCGCTGGTGTCGAGCGACATCGTCGGCAACCCGCACTCGTGCATCTACGACAGTGACCTCACCATGAGCCAGGGGAACCTCGTCAAGGTGCTCGGCTGGTACGACAACGAGTGGGGCTACTCGAACCGCACGGTCGAGCTCGCGCTCATCGTGGGCAAGGCCAACCAGGCATGACCTCTGGGCTGCCGCTGCTGGAGGACCTCCCTCCGGTGGCGGGCAAACGAGTGCTCCTGCGCGCCGACTTCAACGTCCCGCTGGCCGGCGGCGAGATCACCGACGACTTCCGCATCCGTGCCGCGCTGCCCACGATCGAGTGGCTCCAGGCCCAAGGTGCCCAGGTCGTGGCGTGCAGCCACCTCGGCCGCCCCAAGGGCAAGCCCGACCAGCGGTACTCGATGGCCCCCATCCGGGCCCGCCTCGCCGAGCTGGCGCCGGGCGTCGAGCTGCTCGAGAACCTGCGCTTCGACGCCGGCGAGGAAGCCGACGACCCGGCCTTCGTGGCCCGGTTGATCGCTGGGATGGACTGCTACGTCGACGATGCCTTCGGCGCCTGTCATCGGGCGCATGCGTCCATCGTCGGTCCCCCCCGCACGCTGCCGAGCGCCGCCGGCCGGCTGCTGGCCAACGAGGTCGACGTGCTCATGGAGCTGCGCGAGCGACACGCCCGTCCGTTCGTTGTCGTGCTCGGCGGGTCCAAGGTGAGCGACAAGCTCGGTGTGCTCGACGCCCTGATCGAACGGGCCGATGCCCTGGTCATCGGCGGCGGCATGTGCTTCACGTTCCTCGCGGCCAAGGGGCGCTCGGTCGGCGACTCGCTGTTCGAGCCCGACCAGGTCGAGAGCTGCCGGAGCCTCCTTGCCCGGGGAGTGCCGATCCACCTGCCGAGCGACATCGTGGCCCTCGGCCCGGACGGTTCGGTGGCCACGGTGGGGGCGTCAGTGCCCGACGGCTGGAAGGGGCTCGACATCGGGCCCGGCACCGCCGCCGAGTTCGCCGACGTCGTCATGGGGGCCCGCACCGTGTTCTGGAACGGCCCGATGGGGATGTTCGAAGACCCTCGCTTCGCCATGGGCACCCGGGCCGTGGCCCAGGCCATGGCCGACACCAAGGCGTTCACCGTCGTCGGCGGCGGCGACTCGGCCGCCGCGCTCGATCAGTTCGGGCTGGCCGACGAGATCTCCCACGTCTCGACCGGCGGAGGGGCCTCGCTCGAGTTGCTCGAGCTGGGCGACCTTCCCGGACTGGCTGCCCTGAGGGGAGCGCCCCGTGGTTGAGCGCACGCCGCTCATCAGCGGCAACTGGAAGATGTACAAGAACCACTTCGAAGCGATCCAGACCGTGCAGAAGCTGGCCTACCTGCTCGGCAAGGACCACATCGACGCGGTCGACGTCTCCGTCCACCCGCCGTTCACCGACCTGCGGTCCGTGCAGACGCTGCTCGATGCCGACAACATCCCGGTGAGCCTCGGAGCGCAGCACTGCCACCACGAGCTGCAGGGAGCCTTCACGGGCGAGGTCTCGCCCGCCTTCCTGGCCAAGCTCAACGTGTCCTACGTCATCGTCGGGCACAGCGAGCGCCGCGAGCTGTTCGGCGAGACCGATGACGACGTCCGTCGCAAGGTCGGGGCCATCCTGGCCGCGGGCATGACCCCCATCGTGTGCGTCGGCGAGACGCTCGCCGAGCGGGAGGCCGGAGGGACCGAGGGCAAGGTGCTCGGCCAGCTCGACGCCGACCTCGCCGGCCTCGATCCCGCCCAGGTGGCGGGACTCGTGGTCGCCTACGAGCCGATCTGGGCGATCGGCACGGGCCGCACCGCGACGGCCGACGACGCCCAGGCGGTGTGCGCCGCGATTCGGGCGCGCCTGAGCTCCGCCTTCGGGGTCGAGGCGGCCGAGGCGACCCGGATCCAGTACGGCGGGTCGGTGAAGCCGGGCAACATCGAGGAGCTGATGGCCCAGCCGGACATCGACGGCGCGCTGGTCGGCGGGGCCAGCCTCGACCCCGACGACTTCGCCGCGATCGTCGCCGGCGCCCGGCCTCGAGGGTCCCGCCGAACCTGATCGCCATAGCTGGTCGTGGAACGTCTGTCATCGCTTTGGCACCGAGCCGTAACAAGCGTTCCGCTACCTCTCGGTAACCCCCGTGATACGTTTCGCGCGTGTCCATCAGCTGAACAACTGGGGAGGACCTAGGCAGTTGGACAGCCGCGGTCAAGAACGCTGGCATCGCCAGGCGGTTCCCGTTGCACCGCCCCTTTTCGGGCTTCACGGTGCGTCACGTCGATTCGGGCGGCACGACGCACCGTCCCCCCCACACCCACGCAACCCGAGCTCTCAGGAGGTAACAGTTTGATCACTCGTAAGAGGACCGCGACGGTCGTCACCGTCTTGCTCGGCGCGTCACTGGTCGCTGCCGCGTGCGGCAGCAGCAGCAAGACGTCGTCGACGACGACTGCAGCCGCCGGCACCACCACCTCTGGCGCAGCTGCCACCACCACAACGGCCGCAGCCCGGGTGCCTACGGGCACCATCACCTATGCCGCGGAGCAGGACTTCACGACGTACAACAACGGCACGGCCGACGGCAACGCGTTTGCCAACACCTTGGTGCTGAACCCCATCCAGCCTTCGCCGTTCTACTTCGACGACAAGGCCGCGTTCGTGATGGACAAGAACCTCATGGTGTCAGCCGAGGCCGCCTCAGGTACCCCGCAGGTGGTCACCTACAAGCTGAACCCGAAGGCCGTCTGGAGTGACGGCGTGGCGATCGACTGCAAGGACTTCTACCTGTCCTGGCTGTCGTTCAACGGCAAGGCTCTCACCAAGAACCCCGACGGCACCAACAAGAAGGATGCCGACGGCAAGGACATCCCGCTGTTCACCCCGGCTTCCACCACCGGCTACGAGCAGATCTCCAAGGTCGACTGCCAGGACACCGGCAAGACCATCGTGGTGACCTACGACACCCCGTTCGCCGACTGGAAGGGTCTGTTCGGCGGCCTCGTGCCTGCCCACGTTGTGGAGGCCAAGACTGGCGTCGCCGACATCACGAAGGCCACCGCAGATGCGGACCTCGCCAAGATCGCCGACTTCTGGAACACGGGCTGGGTGGCTGACAAGTACGCCGCCGACACCTACCTCTCCGGTGGTCCGTACGTGTTCGAGAAGTACGAGAAGGGCGTCGGCGTCACGCTGGCGGCCAACGACAAGTACTTCGGTCCGCCCCCGGCGGCAGCCAAGATCACCTTCAAGCTGATCGACGATGCCACGCAGCAGCCCGCCGCCCTCGCCAACGGCGAGGTGCAGGTCATCACGCCGCAGCCCAACCCTGACCTGCTCGCGCAGCTCAAGGGCCAGTCCGGCACGAAGATCACCAACAGCTCGGGCTTCACCTTCGAGCACTACGACTGGAACTTCAAGAGCACCTGGGGTGGCAACCTCGCCGTCCGCCAGGCCTTTGCGTACTGCCTCCCTCGCGAGGACATCGTCACGAAGCTGATCGTGCCGCTGAACCCTGAGGCCAAGGTGCTCAACAACCGGATGTTCATCCCGTCGCAGGCCGACTACAAGGACAACTCCGGCGAGTACGCGAAGCAGGACATCGCCAAGGCCAAGAGCATCCTCGAGGCCGCCGGCTTCAAGTTGAACGGCAGCGTGTACGAGCTGAACGGCAAGAAGCTCGAGTTCAAGATCGTGCGTCGGGACCCCAACCCCCGCCGCCAGCAGGAAGTCCAGCTCGTCGCCGCCGCCTGCAAGGACGCCGGCATGAGCATCCTGGACGACCCTGACAAGGAGATCTTCTCGAAGCGCCTTCCCGCCGGTACGTACGACATGGCGCTGTTCGCCTGGGTGGGCAGCCCGCTCACGTCGAGCCAGAAGCCCCTGTACTTCACTGACGGTGGGTCGAACTACGGCAAGTACTCCAACGCCGAAGTCGACACGTGGATGACCGCTGTCAACGCCGAGCTCGACCCGGCCAAGCAGGCCACCCTGCTGAACCAGGCCGACGTGCAGATCTGGAAGGACCTCTACACCTACCCGGTGTTCCAGTTCCCCGATCTCACGGCCTACTCGGACAAGGTGTCCAGCGTGCTGTACAACCCGACCCAGGCGGGCATCACCTGGAACGTGTACGACTGGGCCCTCGCCAAGTAAGGACCCGTTCTGGGCGGCGCTCCTGCAGCGCCACCCTCGTAGTGCAACGATGTGGCCGGGCGTTTCGTCGCCCGGCCACATCGGTACCCCGTCCCCATCTCCGCCTCGTGCCCGGGTCTTCCCATCCGGGCAGTCACATGAAGGAGCGGTGCGATGTTCCCCTTCGTCCTACGGCGGCTGCTGATCGCCATCCCGCTCCTGTTCCTGTCGTCGATCCTGGTGTTCACCCTGGTGCTCGCGGCTGGCGACCCGCTCGAGGATGCTCGCGGGAAGCCCAACAACTCTGCTCAGATCGCGGCCCTCACCCGGCTCTACAACCTCGATCAGGGCCCGGTGCAGCGTTACGTCACCTGGTTCACCGGGTTCGTCAGGGGCGACTGGGGCCGGGACCGCACAGGTCAGCAGGTCCGGCCGCAGATCTGGCGAGCGATCCAGGTGACGCTCCGGCTGGTCCTGATCGCGCAGTTCCTGGCCATCATCCTGGGGCTCATCGTCGGCATCGTCTCCGCCATCCGTCAGTACACCGCCTTCGACTACACCTCCACCGCGATCTCGTTCTTGTTCTACGCGATGCCGGTGTTCTGGTTCGCGGTGGTGCTCAAGGAGTACTTCGCCATCAGGTTCAACGACCTGCTCGAAGGCTGGGGTTACTCCCGTTGGATCCAGACCACGGGTTCCCAGGACATCAACTTCTCAGGTGGCGCCTGGGACCGGTTCCTTGACTACGCCGCCCACGGGCTCCTGCCGACGATCACGCTCACAGTCATCGCATATGCGGGCTACAGCCGCTTCATGCGGGCCTCGATGCTCGAGACGATGTCGACCGACTACGTCCGCACCGCCCGCGCCAAGGGCATCTCGGAACGCCGGGTCATCTTGCGCCACGGCTTCCGCAACGCCCTCATCCCCGTCACCACGGCGATCGCCATCGACTTCGGCTTCATCCTGGCCGGAGCGGTGTTCACCGAGCGGGTGTTCTCGTGGCAGGGCATGGGCAAGCTGCTCGTCGAATCGGTCACCAAGCTCGACGTGAACGTGCTGCTGGCCTGGGTCATGGTCACGGCCGTCATGGTCGTGCTCTTCAACATCCTCGCCGACGTCGCCTACGCCTACCTCGATCCGAGGATCCGCCTTGACTGACATGGGGAAGCCGTCAATCGCCGACGGGGGACTGGTACTGGTCACCGGTGCACCGGAGGTCTTCGAGGTCGACCCAGGGTCGGCCGGACCCGAGCGTGAGTTCACCGTCGAGGCCCGCAGCCAGTGGCGCACGATCCTTCACCGCTTCACCCGCCACCGCCTTGCCATGTTCAGCGCCGGATTGCTGCTGTTCATGGTGCTGTTCGCCTTCGTCGGCCCGCTGGTGTGGAAGTACGACTACCGCCTGATCCCGAAGAACGGGCCGATCTCGCAGCCGCCCAGCTGGGAGCATCCCATGGGCACCGACGGGCTCGGGCGCGACATGATGGCTCAGATCATGCGGGGCACCCAGAAGAGCCTCGAGATCGCCTTCATCGTGGCCATGATGGCCACGACCATCGGCGTCGTCGTCGGTGCCATCTCGGGCTACTACCGCAAGTGGATCGACGGCGTGCTCATGCGGTTCGTCGACGTGATGCTCACCATCCCGGTCATCGTGATCGCTGCTGCGCTGTCCGGCCACGTAGCCGGCGGGCAGTGGTGGCTGCTGGCGGTCATCCTCGGTCTCATCTCCTGGACCGGGATATCCCGCATCGTGCGCGGCGAGTTCCTGTCGCTTCGTGAGAAGGAGTTCGTCGAGGCGGCCACCGCCGTCGGGGCGCCCGCGCGGCGCATCATCTTTCGTCACATCCTGCCCAACGCCACCGGCTCGATCATCGTCAACGCGACACTGGTCATCGCCGGGGCGATCTTGGCCGAGACCGCCCTCAGCTACCTCGGCCTTGGGGTGAAGGCGCCGGACACATCGCTCGGCCTGCTGATCAGCGACAACCAGGCGGCGTTCAAGACCCGACCATGGCTGTTCTGGTTCCCCGGCTTGTGCATCCTGGCCATCACGTTGTCCGTCAACTTCATCGGCGACGGGTTGCGCGACGCGTTCGACCCTCGCCAGAACCGGGTGCGCGCCTGATGGCTGACATGCTCCTCGAAGTCGCCGATCTGAGCGTCGACTTCCCCACAGACGACGGCGCCGTGCATGCGGTGCGCCACGTCAGCTTCGACCTGAACAGCGGCGAGGTCATGGGCATCGTCGGCGAGTCCGGCTCCGGCAAGTCGGTGACCTCGATGGCGATCATGGGCCTGCTGCCCCGGACGGCCAAGATCACCGGCTCGATCAAGTACCGCGGTGAGCAGCTCGTGGGTCGCAAGCCCAAGGACGTGAGCCACCTCAAGGGCAACAAGATCGCCATGATCTTCCAGGACCCGATGACCTCGATGAACCCCGTGTACACCGTCGGCTGGCAGATCTCCGAAGCCGTCCTGGCCCACCACGACGTGTCGAAGAAGGCGGCGATGGCGCGGGCGATCGAGATGCTCGACCTCGTCGGCATCCCGCAGGCCAAGGATCGGGCCCTGGCCTACCCGCACGAGTTCTCCGGTGGCATGCGGCAACGAGCGATGATCGCCATGGCGATCTGCAACGACCCGGACATCATCATCGCCGACGAGCCCACTACTGCCCTCGATGTCACGGTGCAGGCCCAGATCCTCGAGACGCTGGTGCGGATCAAGGACGAGACCGACGCGGCAATCGTGCTCATCACCCACGACCTCGGGGTGGTGGCTGGCATGGTCGACCGCATGATGGTGATGTACGCCGGCACGGCCGTCGAGACTGGCTCGGTCGACGACGTGTTCTACCGGCCCCGCATGCCCTACACGGTCGGTCTGCTCGGCTCGATGCCCAGCCTGGCCGGCACGAACGAGAACTCGCGTCTCCGACCCATCAAGGGGGCGCCCCCCTCCCTCATCAACCTGCCCCCCGGGTGCCCCTTTTCGCCACGCTGCCCGCTCGTCCAGCCCGACTGCCTGGCCACCGAGCCGTTGCTCCAGGTGACCGATCGCATCGAGCACCTTGCGGCCTGCTTCCACAGCGACCAGCTCGAGCTGCACAGCGACCCGAGCGTCCTGTTCATCTAGGAAGGCCAACACATGACCGACGGTGCTCCCGGTGCCGAACCGACACCCGTGACGGCCACCGTGCCCCCGCACCAGCCGAGCGAGCCCATCTTGCAGGTGACCGACCTGGTCAAGCACTTCCCCATTCGCGGGGGCGGCTTCATCCGGCGCACGATCGGCGAGGTCCAAGCGGTGAGCGGCGTTTCGTTCGACCTGCGCCCCGGCGAGACGCTCGGGCTCGTGGGCGAGTCGGGCTGCGGCAAGTCGACCACGGGACGGGCCGTGTTGCAGCTCTACAAGCCCACCTCGGGCTCGGTGCGCTTCGAAGGCACCGAGCTGACGACACTTGACAACAAGGGCCTGCGCGAGGTGCGCCGCAACCTCCAGATCGTCTTCCAGGACCCGTACGCGTCGCTCAACCCACGGATGCCGGTCTTCGACATCGTCGCCGAGCCGCTGATCATCCACAAGGTGGTCGCGAAGAAGCAGCTCCGCGAC
>JBBRTJ010000076.1:0-17366 GCA_038244535.1 Acidimicrobiales bacterium
CGTCAGCAGCGTCATCTGATCCCACAAGAACGTGAGGTCGATGAGCGCCCCGTCCACTTCCATCAGCCCACGGGAGAGGCCGCTGACTTGACGCTGTTGGAATGCAGGTTCGACGGCCGTCCTGCAACCTCGACGCCGTTGCTGCGGGCAAGGGGCGCCACCACCTCTGGCTGTGGTCTACTGCCGCGATGAGTGATGTCGAAGTGTCCCGTGTCATCGCTGCTACGGCGGACGAGCTCTACGACCTGGTGAGCGATCTGCCCCGCATGGGCGAGTGGTCCCCCGAGAACACGGGCGGCGAGTGGATCAAGGGGGCCGCCGGTCCTGCTGTCGGTGCGAGGTTCAAGGGTTCGAACGCGAACGGCTCCAAGCGATGGACCACCGCGGTGATCATCGAGGAGGCCGACCGGGGCAAGTCATTCGTCTTCCGAGTGGTCGTCGGGCCGATCAAGGTGGCGCGGTGGAGCTACCGGTTCAGCCCCGAGCAGACTGGAACGACCGTGACGGAGACCTGGGTCGATCAACGAAGCTGGCTCGCGAGGAAGGCCGGAGGCTCGGCGTCCGGTGTCGCCGACCGAGCGGCGCACAACCGGACGGGCATGGAGACCACCCTCGCCAACCTCGCCGCCGCCGTTCAGAAGTAGCGGCTGCCGACCGCCCCCCGGGTCACGGCGCCATGGTCTCGGATCGTCGGGACCACAACGGCTGCATGCTTGGCCGGTGGCCTCAGCCCCCGGTGAATGGTCACGTTCTGTGGGCGTTTCGCGACTCGCCCCAGTGCGCCCGGATGCGATCCCCACTGACCGAGTCGGGGTCAGGGCGTCGACGGTCGCCCGAGGAGACACCCGCCTCACACTGACGGCCCGCGACGGCCGAGCACCAAGCCACGACGAGCACCGCCGAGGCCGACATCGGCGTCGGCGTCGGCGTCGGCGTCGGTCACCGCGTCGACCACCGATCAGATCTCCAGATGGGCTGGAACCACCTTGGCTCGCCCCCGTGACCTGGTCACACGGCTCGACAGCAAGGCCCGACCTGCCCCTACGGTGTTTCGGTGACATCGCCCGTGACACGAGGAGTCAACGATGACCGAGCAAACCCCTGAGATGGATCCAGCCGAGACCGAGGTCGTCGGCACGGTGGTGAGCGACGGCGCCTACACGCTGTTCGCCGCCGACTTCGCCGATCCTGAGATGGCAATGGAGGCCTACCGGGCCTTGAAGGAGATCGAAGACGGCCGGACGTTGGAGATCGAGGCGGTGGTGGTCGTCAAGCGCGCCGCCGACGGCACCATGGAAGTGCAAAAGAGCACCGATCGCAGCGCCAAATCGGGGCTGCGGTGGGGAGTCCTCGGTGGGGTGGTGCTGGGGGTGTTCTTCCCTCCGTCGATCATCGGGAGCGCCTTGGTGCTGGGCGCGGGTGGAGCAGCAGTGGGCAAGGCGCGTGAGGTTCATCACCGCAATCAACTGGCCGACGAGCTGGAAGATGCGATCCCGCCGGGCCACTCAGGCATCTTGGCGTTGGTGTCAGACCCTGGTGCCTTGGACATCCAAAAGGCGCTTGAGAAGGCCGACAAGATCGTGCAGTCGGCCGTCGATGAGGTCACCGCACGTGATCTGAAGGCCGCAGCCAAGGAAGCCGAGTCGGCGGAGGTCGAAGCCTCTTAGCTCCACCAGCTCCCTCTGGGCTGGTCGTCGACCAGCCCAGAGGGAGCGGATGTTCTGCCCCGGAAAGCGCCGTGTGCCAGCTTGTGAGCATGACGCGTCTGGTCCCCTCCCGCCCGGTCCTCGTCGTCCTTGCCGCATCGGCGGCTGCGGCGCTCGTGCTGGCTGCCTGTGGCAGCAGCTCGAGGAGCACCAGCACCGGCGGCACCCCCCTCGAAGGCACCAACTGGGTGCTCACCACGGGTGGGCAGGTCTCCACGCTGCCCGCCGGTGTCACCTCCGGCACCAAGTTCGACAACGGCACCGTGAGTGGCAGCAGCGGCTGCAACACCTACAGCGGCCCCTTCACGACGAGCGGCGGCTCGCTCACCATCGGCCCGAACCTCGTGTCCACCCAGCGGGGGTGTGATGCCCCGGTGATGGCGTTCGAGAAGGTCTACCTGGCTGCCCTCACGGCCACCACGAAGTACACGATCTCTGGGTTGACGCTCACGTTGCAGGACAGGGCGGGCGCGACCACCCTCACGTTGCGGGCCTCGAACGTGGCCGACCAGATCGCCGGCACGTGGAACGTGACGGCCTACTACTCGGGCGCGGCCATCACCTCGGTGCTGGGCGGAGCCAAGCTCACGGCGACCTTCGACGCCACCACGATCAGCGGCAACGCTGGCTGCAACAGCTTCAACGGGCCTTACGGGCTGTCGGGGAGCACCATCAAGATCGGCCTACTCGCCACCACGAAGGTGGCGTGCTCGGCCGAGCTGAACAAGCAGGAGGCCGACTACCTGGCCGCCCTGGGCCTGGCCACCACTGCGAAGGTCACCGGCTCCCGCCTCGACCTGCTGCGGGCCGACGGCGCCATCGCGGTCAACTTCGCCAAGGCCTGAGCCAGCCCGCCGGTCACCGTGGCCACCGACCCTCTCGTCGTCACCGACGGTGAGCGACGCCGCAAGCGCGCCGCCGAGGTGCCGGCGCTCGTCATCCTCAGCTGTGATCCCCGACAGAGCGCGACCACTCTTGGCTAGCGGACCTCGTACCACTCATAGCGCAGCACGCCATCGGCGAAGGCGCCCTTGCCGACCGCTTGGATCGTGTTCAGCCACAGGTAGCGCGGGTCTGCGGTCTCGAACAGCGGCGCACAGTAGACGGCGGCCCCGAGGCCGTCGGCCACGTTCGCCCGCCCTTGGTAGCTCACGTAGATGATTGCGCCGTCGTCGGTCTCCAAGGTGGCCCGCACGTCCAAGCTGACGACACCCTCCGGGCTGATCGTTGCCCAGTCGGCACAGGCTGCTCCCTTCAGGTGCGCCGACAGCCGGCCGCCCGTGCTGTTGAACCCGGTCACCTCCATCACCTGGCGGTTGCCGGCCGGACCAGCCCCGACAGCGATGACGGCGCCCCCGGTCACCTCGAACGTGGCCAGTGGAACCAGTTCGATCGTCATGATGGCCTCCCGATGTGTTGGCGACCATACCGCTCGGGTCGCCTGAGGTGCGCGTGCAGCTCGCCGCGACGGCGCCCCGGCCGCACCCCCACTCGCAACCGATGGGCGGGACTGTCGCGCCGGAGGTCCGGCTCCGGGCGATGGTCGTAGGACCATGGTCCGATGGCGGCCGCGGGGCCGGGCCTTCATGCTCGACCCAGGATCACCGTCGTGGTGGTCGACATGAGAGAGGAACCTCAATGTGCCGCATGGCATGGATCGCTCCGATGGTGGTCGCCGCTTCGTTCGCAACGGTCATCCCCGCAACCGCTTCGTACGCAAGTGGGGGCAAGCTCACCTGCGTCACGACCTCGGTGCAGTCCTTCACCGGCATCACGACGGCCGGAACGTTCAGCGCCGCACCGGCCGGGACGGTGCGCCTCAAGCGCGACCTCGCCATCGACGGCCTTGACATCGGCCGGATCGTGCTCAACCCGGGCTGGTCCAAGTCGATCGAGCTCAAGTCCGGGCCGAAGGTCAGCGTCCAGTTCAAGAACGGCACGGACATCCGCGAGTGGTCTGCTGCGCAGAGCGCGGCGTACTACGGCCCCGACATCCTCGTGATCGAGGAGAAGTCCTGCACCTGACGAACCGGGCTCGAACACGTCATGCGCCGTTGCCCGCCACCACTTCGTCAGGAGTGGAGGCGGGCCCGTCCGCGTTGAGGGCCGACGAGCGGGGTGGGCTCGGGACTCGCCCCGATCAGAACTGCTTGGGGAACGACATCGTGATCACGGCGGCGCCGACGAAGAGCGTCAACCCGCAACCCAACAGGAGCGAACGGGCGCGCAACGTGTCCATCTTCGAGCTGATGCCGGCGAAGAAGAGCACGGAGGCGAACAGGATCATCACCAGCACGTAGCGGTCGCCGATGTCGTTGTCGTTGTTCGCCTGGGCGCTGAAGGCGTCGGCCTCCGCGGCGAGCTGGTCGGCACGCGCCTGGTCGGCCAACTTGTATTCGGCCATCGCGAACGGCGTGGGTGGGGCATCGGGGTTGGTGAGGGGCTTGGTGAGGATCCACGAGTCGACCGCGACCTTGAACTCGGGACGGAACCGCTCGTAGAGGAAGCCGGACAGCGTTCCGGGCTGAGGCTGGTAGGGCTCGGACGAGCCCGTGACGCTGGACCCCTTGGCCTGGGACTCGGAGGCGACTGCCGAGGTCCAGGCCGTGAACGTCGTGACGTCAATGGCGGTCAGCTGCCCGGCACGGTTGGACGCCCGGGTCG
Source organism: Acidimicrobiales bacterium (assembly GCA_038244535.1). Lineage (GTDB taxonomy): Bacteria > Actinomycetota > Acidimicrobiia > Acidimicrobiales > Ilumatobacteraceae > JBBRTJ01. The sequence continues at coordinate 4,371 of JBBRTJ010000076.1, forward strand.
ACTCGGTGCGGGCCGCCGAAGCGGCCGCATAGTGCTGGGCCTGGTCACCGCTGAACTTCGTGTTCTGGTACGCCGCCCAGGCGGTGAGCACCGCGGCGGCGGCAAGCAGGAGCGCCTCGTAGATCTCGAAGCGCTGGTCGAGGCGCCGGCCTCGGGCCTTGCGTTCGGCTTGTGCCGTCGGCGCAGGGTCGTCTTGTTCGAGGGCACCTTCGTCACCGGTGATGTCGTTCATCAGAGACGTAGCTCTAGCACTCACCGAGCAAGGCTCCGTGCCCCCGGTCAGGGCAACCGGGCTCGGCTTGGCGATCTCGTAGCGATGATGCGGCGAAGCGGGAGCCGAGCTCGCCGAGCCACCCGGGCAGGTGGCTTGGAGGAGCGAGGCATCAGCCGAGACGGTCGTGGACCCAGCGGTCCATGTCGCACCACAGCTCGTCGAGCCACACGGTGCGCTCGGTGGCGTCGTCGGGGATGTCGGCGCGGGCGATGCGGCGGGCACTCACGGTGATCGGCCGGCGGAGCGGCACGGCTCTGGCCAGATCAGCGAACCGGGGATGGTGGTCGAACCCGGCGTGGTTGATGACGACGACATCGGTGCCGGGCGCCGCGTCCAGGAGTGCGCTGAGGCCGGCTGGCCGCGGCGGGAGCAGGTGGCGCAAGCCGGCCAGCCGAGTGGCCCGAGCAGGATCCTTCTCGGCGAGGCGGGCCTGCGATCGTTCCAGCGCATCGGGCCGGAAGAGCCGGCCCTCGGGGAAGATGACCCCCACCGTCTGGGCGTCGAGGTGACGGCACACCATCGCCGCCTTCTGGCGGGCACCGGGGTCGTTGTCGCGTGGGATGAACACAGAGCCGGCTCGTTGATAGAGCAGGTCGAAGCCAGGGTCGGCGAGCAGCTCGGCGGTGATCACCCCCCGGGTGTGAAAGCCGAGGCGCAGGTAGAGGAGCGACGGAAGTGAGGCGTCAAAGAGGCTGACGTGGCGGCACACGACGATCGCCGGTCCCGGTTGGAGCGCCTCGGTGCTGCCGACCTCGAGCTCGAGTCGGACACCCAGCAGTTGTTGGGCGCGGCGGGCCAGCAGCGCGATCGACCAGGCCTGCAGCCGCTCGTGACGGCGCCGAGACGCCATGCGATCGAGCCGGGTGCCGAACCCGGCAGCAAGCCACAGAGGCCCCGCCGCCACGATCTCCGCACTGTCGTTGAGCAGGTACTGGAGGACGAACCCGTAGAGCCGCAGCGTCGGGAGCCGCCAGCGCAGCCGCACCGCGTCCCAGGTGAAGGCGGCAACGATCAGCACTGGGGCGAGCAGGACTGCCGCGGCGGTGACGAGGAGCATCGTCGGGATCGTCTTGGCCCGACGCTTCCACATGAGCCCCATGATGACCGATCAGTGCAGGATGGGGCGATGAGCGATGCGACGTCGAGCAGCCGACCCCGGATTCGGCGGCTGGTCGGCGTCTACAACGCCGACCACACACTGCGGGGCGAGGTTGCGTACTGGGTCGGGGCGAGGCTCGGGCGGGCCCACTGCGCGCTGTGCGACATCACGCACGGGATCGTGCGGGAGCGGTCCGATTGGCAGGCGTGCCGTGCCGGACTGCCCGTTGCGTTCGACACCTACCACCGCGACGATCAGCCCGCTGCCGTCCGGGCCGCCACGACCGGCACGGCACCGGTGGTGGTGGCCGACACCGACCACGGCCTCGTCGTGCTCCTCGGCCCCGACGAGCTCGCGGCCTGCGCCGCCGCTCCTGATCAACTTGCTGCCGCGCTCACCACCGCAGCCGAGCGTCGAGGTCTCGACTGGCCCTGAACCGCATGGTGCGGCTCACCCCCGAGCCGAGGGAGGGCCGAGGATCACCGGTGGCTACATTCGGCCCGGTCCAGCGCCCCGAGGTGGGGTGCCAGCAGAGGGGGATGCCATGAGCTCACCAATCCTGCCCGGCCGGCTCGGCTCGCCGACCATGGCCCTGCGCGACGACCGAAGGGCTGATCCGCGCATGATCGCGGCCATGGCACCGCTCGGGCTGGACGGCCCGCCCGCGGAGTCGCCGGTGGACGTCTCGTCGCCGATGGACGCGCTGCTCGAGTACCTCATGGTCGCCGAGGAGGGCTTCGATGCAATGTTCGGCTTCCTCGCTGCGGGCGTGCCCGACGTCGAGGGTGTGACGCGCAGCGTCGAGGTCATCAGGGGCGTCGACGGCAACGACATCACGTTGTACATCCACCGCCCGAGCGACGCCGCCGGGGTGCGACCCGGGGTCCTCCACCTCCACGGCGGGGGCATGGTCATGCTCGAGGCTGCCGGCGCCGCGTACGTGGGGTGGCGCGACTCGCTGGCGGCGACCGGCCTGGTCGTGGTCGGCGTCGAGTTCCGCAACGGCGGCGGCAAGCAGGGCCCCCACCCGTTCCCCGCCGGCCTCAACGACTGCAGCTCCGCCCTGCAGTGGGTGACCGACAACAAGGCCCGGCTCGGCATCTCGAAGCTGGTCGTGTCCGGGGAGTCGGGCGGCGGCAACCTGACGCTCGCGACCACGCTGAAGGCCAAGCGCGACGGTCGCATCAGTGACATCGACGGGGTCTACGCGATGTGCCCCTACATCTCCGGCGCCTACGCGGCGAGGCCGCCCGAGCTGACCTCGCTCTACGAGAACGACGGGTTCTTCCTCGACGTCCGCATGATGGGCGCCCTGGCAAAGGTGTATGACCCCACCGGTGAGCACGCCACCGACCCGTTGGCATGGCCGCTCTACGCCACGCCCGACGACCTGACTGGGCTGCCACCGCACGTGATCTCGGTGAACCAGCTCGATCCGCTGCGTGACGAGGGTCTCGCCTACTACCGCAAGCTGGCCGAGGCCGGGGGCTCGGTCGTGTCTCGCACCGTGAACGGCACGTGCCACGGGGGCGACGTGATGTTCTCAGCTGCGATGCCCGATGTGTACGCCGCCACCGTCCGCGACATCAAGGGATTCTGCGACTCCCTCTGACCCGCGCCTCGGCCCCTTCTCGGTCATCAGGACGCACTGCTCCGCTTTCGATGACCGAAGGGTTCGAAGGAAGTGGAGACGGTACCCCCTGGGGTATACTTTGTGGCCGTGGACTTCCTTGAGTACATCCTCGCCGGGCTCGGCGTCGGGATCGTGTTCGGCATGTTCGGCGCCGGTGGCTCTGCCTTTGCCACGCCCGTGCTCGCGCTGATCGGGGTCCCCGCGCTGTTCGCCGTCGCATCCCCCCTCCCGGCGATGCTGCCCGCCGCGTTCGCCGGCGCTCGTCGCTACCTGCGGGCGGGCAACCTCGACCGCCGTGTCGCCCGTCTCGCCATCCTCGGCGGGGTGCCGGGCACCCTCCTCGGGGCGCTGGCCTCCCAGATCGTCGGCGGGAACCGGCTTCTGTTGCTCTCGGGATTGATGCTGCTCGGGATCGGAGCCCGTCTGCTCATGAACGACCGGCGCGGCGCCGCCGAGCGGGGCGCCGCCCGCCGCAACCGCACGGGCGTCGTCATGGGCTCTGCGTTCGGGGTCGGGCTCCTCACCGGCCTCCTCGCCAACGGCGGAGGGTTCCTCCTCGTGCCGGTCTTCGTGCTCGTGCTGGGGCTCACCGCGATCGAGGCGGCCGGGACGTCGATGGTCGTGGTCGGGATCCTCACCATCCCGACGCTGATCACCCACTGGGCGCTGGGACACATCGACTGGTCGGTCGCCTCCGGGTTCGCGATCGGCCTGATCCCCGCGTCGATCGTCGGCGCCCACCTCGCGCAGCACGTACCGCCCGCCAAGTCCCGCAGGGCCTTCGGCACGATGCTCGTCGTGTTCTCGGCCTGGTTCCTCATCCGCCAGCTCGCGTAGCCGGGCGAGCCGGCCGCACGCGAGGACGACGAGGCCGTTGGAGACAGCCACGTGGTCAACGGCCGACGTGACGGGGCAAAGGGCTGCGCATCCGATGATGCGCAGCCCTTGCCTGGTGGCCGAGCAGTTGCGGTTGGGCAGCGGTCAGATGGTGGCGGAGATCGTGCACGTCTCGCCCGTGGCCGGGTTCGTTGCGTTGGCGACGATCGTGTTGGTCCCGGGCTGAGCGACGATCAGGCGGGTGATGCTGAAGGACCCGTCGGCGATCGTGAGCTTCGAGGTCTTGACGAAGCCTGTGCCGTTGTCGGTCTCGGTGATCTTCCACTTCACGCCGGGGGTGTGCTTGACCATGTCGACGCCGAAGTCGACGCTGAGCTTCGTGCGGCTCTCACGCTGGAGCTGGAGGTTGCTGCGGCTCGTCCCGCTGCAGTGGCCGTTCACGACGACCGTCTTGGGGGCGACGGCCTGAGCAGGGACAGCGATGCCGATCGCGCCAACGGCGAGGGCGGCGGGCAGAGCGGCGAGTGCGAGATGACGGACGTTCATGATCGGCTCCTTGAGTGGATGGGCTTGTCCATCACTCTGAGGGGCGCCGGTGAGCGAATCATGACGGCCTGATGAGACTTCTCTCATCCGTCGCAGGGCTCGGACCCCATCAGGAGGATGGTCATGAGCGAGGCGGCACCAGCCGGTAACCGGCTCCGCGCACCGTCTGGACGAGTTGCGGGAGGTGGGGGAAGTTGAGCTTGCGGCGCAGGTAGCCCACGTACACATCGACCACGTTGCTGCCCGGGTCGAATCCGTAGTCCCACACGCGGTTCAGGATCTGGATCCGGGAGAGCACCTGTTGAGGGTTGCGCATGAAGAGCTCGAGCAGCTTCCACTCCCTCGGGCTCAGCTCGATGGTCCGCCCGTCGCGAATCGCCACCTTCGTGACCAGGTCGAACGTGAGGTCATCGACCGTGAGCGTCGTCGAGGACTCCTGATCACGGCTCCGCAGCGTCGCTCGGATCCGGGCGAGCAGCTCGTCGAACGAGAACGGCTTGGTGATGTAGTCGTTCGCCCCGGCATCGAGCCCGCGCACCTTCTCGCTGACCTCGTGACGAGCGGTGATGACGATGATCGGAAGGTCGGGCCTCAGCTTGCGGATCGATGCCAGCACCACGATGCCGTCGGCATCGGGCAGGCCGAGGTCGAGCAGCACGAGCGCCAGGTCGTCGCCGAGCGCGTTGACCATCGCCATGGCTTTCGAGGCGTCGCCCGCCGAGCTGGTGGTGTATCCCTCGGCATCGAGGCCCTTCGCGAGGAACGAGGCGATGCGATCGTCGTCCTCGACGACCAGCAGGTGCATCACGACGCTCCGACGCCGGCGTCGATGCGACTCACTCGCTGCTGTGGCAGGACGATGGCGATCCGGCTGCCTCGGCCCGGCTCGCTGTCGAGCTCGACGCGTCCGCCGTGTGCGTCGGCCACGACCTTGACGATGGCCAACCCCAGCCCGGTCCCGCGGTAGCGGGCGCGAGTGGTGCCCCGCGTGAACCGGCCGAAGACGGCCTCCTGCTCATCGGTCGGGATCCCGACGCCGGTGTCGGTCACCTCGAGCAGGAGCTCGGCGCCTTCGAGGCGAGCCGACAACGTCACGGTGTCGTCGGGGGTCGTGGCCTTGACTGCGTTGTCGAGAAGGTTGAGCAGCGCCCCGCGCAGCTTGACCCGATCGACGGTGACCATCACCTCGGGACCGGCCTCGAGCAGCCAGTGGCGAGGAGCGAGGTAGCCGGCGGCTTCATGCACCTCGTTCATCAGCGCCCGCAACGACACCGGTGCCTCGTCGAGGAAGTCGGGTTCGAGCGATTGGCCGAGCAGCACGAGCCGGTCGACCATCAACGCCAGTTGCTCGACCTCGTCGATCACGATGGCCGCCGTCTCGGTGACTTCCTGTTGATCGGCTGGATGGCGCACGAGGACCTCCAGGTGACCCCGGATGACCGTCAAGGGCGTTCGCAGCTGGTGGGACACGTCGGCCAGCAGGCGGCTCTGACCCTCGAAGGCCGACTCGACTCGGTCGAGCATGCTGTTCACCGTGGTGGCCAGGCGGCCCACCTCGTCGTCGGGGCCGTCGTAAGTGAGACGGCGGGTGAGGTCCTCCCGGGAGATGTCCTCAGCGGTCGTGGTGACGTCGCTGATCATGCGCAGCACACGGCGCAGCAGCAGGTATCCGCCGATGGCGGCGGCGATCAGCGCGGCGATGCCTCCGGCGAGGAACAGGCCGAGCTGCGAGCGCATGTCTCGGTTCAAGTCCGTGAGGTCGGCCGCCGCCACCAAGGTGCCGACCACCACACCGGAGCGCTCGATGGGAGCGGCCAGCACGCGGTGGCTGGAGCCATCGAGGGCGAGCGTGCGGATCACGGTGGTGCTCGGTGGGTGAGCCATCCACTCCTGCACCTGCGCCGATGCCGCCACAGCGTCACCGCCAGGGCTCACGTGCACCGTCGGCGGCGTGCCTGCGGGTGCGCTCCCCGCGGGCGAGATCCCGATGATGAGCGCGTGGCCCTTCGGACGGAGATGAGTGTCCAGGTAGTTCGCGGAGAAGTCCGGCAACGTGGTGCCCGGCGGACGGTTGTCGACGGCATTGGTGAACTCGGGCAGCTCCTCCTGCAGGTCGTTGTCCAGCTCCTGCTTGAGGCGATGGTTGAAGATCACCTGCGACTGGATGCCGATGCCGGCCAGCACCAGTGTCAGCAGCACGACGTACCCGATCATCAGGCGCCAGGTGACCGACAGCCGACGCGATCGGTGCCGGCGCTTCGGCGCATCCATGGTCGTCACTGGCGCGGCACGCTGCTGACCATGCTCGTGCTGTTCGTGATCAAGACGATTGCCGCTGAGTCGCCAGGGGCGGGGAACGATGCCGCGATCACAAGGCGCATGATTGACGTCCTCTCTCACGCCACCGCCCACAGCGAACGCGAGCGCGACGGTTGCCTGATGACAGTCAAGTGGGCGGCGATCAAGGAGATGGGCCCGAAGCGGCAAACGTTCAGCCAAGTCCTAGCGTCGCCACCACATGGCAAGCAGCACCCCCCCACCACCGTTCGACGCGGACCCCGTCGGTCGGGCCCGGCCCGGGCCCCGGCCTCGCCGCGCCCGTTGGCCCTACGTGTTCGTCGTGCTTGCCATCATCGGTTCAGCTGCTGGCGTGGGTGCCGCCTGGATGCTCCACTCATCGAGCAGCAACCAGGCGACCACCGCGACCACGGCACCTCGTTCGGCGGCGACGCCGGCGCCCACGACCGCGCCCAACGGGAAGGCTGCGCCTTCGACGGTTGCCCCGTCCCGGCGGCCCGGAGCCCAGCCCACCGGGGTGTTCGTCACCAACGACTTCGGCCAACCCCTGTCATCTGATGTCCTGGCCGGCGACAAGGTCGCCGGGGCGCTCGTGAGGCTCACCTGGAAGCAGCTCGAGCTCGGCGACGACCAGTGGAGCTGGGGGCCGCTCGACCAGGCCATGAGCGTGGCCGGCGCGGCGCACAAGCCGATCATCCTCGCCGTCGCCGGTGGCGGCCGGACGCCGTCCTACGTCTACGGGCGGGGGGTGGCGAAGCTCGACTTCACGATCGTGGCCCACCAGGGCAACGCCAAGGGGTGCACTGACGTGTCGATGCCCCCGCCGTGGGATCCGACCTATCTCTCACTGGTCGACCGCCTCGCTCATCGAGTCGCCGCCCACCTGGCCGACGCCGGCCAGCTTGCCCAAGTCGAGCAAGTGAAGATCTCGGGCATCAGCCAGGTGACCGAGGAGATGCGCCTGCCCGTCGAGTCGAGCGCCGTCACCGCCCAGTCCGGGTGCAAAGCGTCCGACGCCCTCGTCACGTGGCAGCAGGCCGGCTACCAGCCCGCCAAGGTGCTGGCCGGGTACCAGGCAATGGCCCGTTCGTGGGCCGCCGCGTTCCCGGCTGCCGCCCTCGACAGCGCCATCATCCCCAGGGGAGCGTTCCCCGATCTCGGGTCCAACGGGCCCCAGAAGGGTGCGGGCACCGTGCTGCTGTCGGACATGATGACGTGGGCTCATACGACCTACGGGTCACGCTTCGCGGTGTCGTACAACGCGATCAAGCCCTCGATGGGCGACGCGCTGGCGACCTACCGAGCACTGGGCATCCCCACCGGATACCAGATCGCCGAGAACGAGTTCGGCAACCCGTCGTGCCCGGGCGTCCAACCCGCCAACGGGGGTCGCCCCTCCGCTGGCTGCAACTCTGCGTCCTACCAGCAAGCGATCGACCTGGGCCGCAAGCTCGACCTGGTCTGGCTCGAGGTCTTCGAGAACACGGTCCGGGGCTACCCGGAGGCCACCGGCGCGGCGAACAGCGCCCTGACCGCCAAGAGCTGACCTCCGGCGCCGCAGTTCAGCAGGAGCGGCTTCCCCGGCCGCTCAGTGCATGTTGCCTACAGCCACGGTCCTGGGTCGGTTTGGAGCGTGTCAACGTCGGGTAGGAGTACGGCATGGCCATCGCCCTCATCGTCGTCCTCCTCATCGTCGTCGTACTCGTCGCTGTCATCGTCGTGCTCATCAAGCGTCGGGCCAACACTCAGGATGCTGCGCTCCGGGCCGAGGCAGACGACCACCGAGCCGAGGCTGCCGCGGCTCACACGGCGGCGGCGAAGCAGGAAGCCCACGCCGTAGCGTTGGCGGACGCTGCCAAGCACAACCAGGAGCTGGCCGACGAAGAACGACAGGCGGCAACGGTGAAACGTGAAGTGGCCGGCGATCTCCTCGACCGCGCCGACAGCATCGACCCCGACCTGCCGAGCACGTCGAAGTAGCCCGGTCGGCGGCGTAGGTCGTAGCGCGGAGGGTTGTCCAGCATGGTCGTCGTCATCGTTCTCCTGGCCGCTCCGATCCTCGCCGCTGCTCTCTTCTGGGGTTCATGGGGTTGGACGGCAGCCGCCCTCGCGGTGGCGGCGGTCGAGTTCGCGACCCTTCGCCGATCTGAGCGGTTCTCGGCGCGAGTGTGGCGCACCATCCCGATCGGACACCGCCACAGCCGCGAGCGCACCACGGAGACGGCGTACGTCGCGGCCGCCGTGGCTGGCCTCGTTCTTCTGGTGATCGCGGTCGCGCGACTGGTCTGACGAGCCCCCGTTCGGCAACCAGCGCCGGGAACGCTCACCTCGACCGCCCTGGAGGGGACTCGACGAGCTTCAGGCGGCATCCTGCGCGATGCGGGTCCTTGACGGTGATGCCCAGCACCTCGGCCCCGCCGAGCGACTCGACGAGGCCCTCGGCCAAGCCGAGGTGCAACTGACAGACCGTGGCGGGATCGGCGGCGGCCACGCTCTCGAAGGGACACCGTTGGAGCACCAGGTCGACGAAGCGTCCCCGCCGCCGTTCCACCGGCTCGAACCCGAGACGGGCGGTCTCGTCCCTCAGAGCCGCGATGGCGTCGACGCCACCCGTCGCCGAATCGCCATCTCGGCCGCCGGCCCCGTAGCCCGCCGCCACCCGTCGACCGGCCGCTCGTCCCGCATCGCGCGGAGTCGACTTGGTGTGCACCACCTCGGCCAGCAGGCCGGCCAGCCGCTCGTAGGGGTCCACGCTGTCCCAACCGTGGTGCAGCGAGGCGGCCGGGCGGTACAGCAGCTTCGGTCGACCACGTCCGGACACCGGTGCTGTCTCCTCGACCCCCACGTGGGCATCGCGCAAGACGGCCAGATGCTGGCGAACCGTGTTGTGGTTGCAGCCGAGATGAGTCGTGAGCTCGGCGACGTCGACCGGTCGATCGGCGAGCGTCAGGTAGCGCAGGATCGCCCGGTTGCGGGGATCGGCACCGACCGTCAGCTCCGACCAGTCGACATCGCCGTGGGTCATGGCCGACCTCAGTGACCCGAACCGGCGGGGATGGCGACGTCGCCCGCCTGAAAGATGCCGAGGGCACCCTTGCCGACGTTGGAGAACTTGTGCGTCACCATGAGGTACAGCCCCTTCTCGGCCAACGAGAACTCGACGAAGCCGCCCTGCGCCGGCTGGAGATCAAGGGCCTGGCTACCACCCTTGCGGTCGTCGGGCCGAAGCAGGTACGAGCCCTCCTTGTACACGGTGTCAAAGATCGTGCCGACGATGTGGAACGAGCTGTTCTCCGACGGACCGGCATCGAGCACCCACACCCGGACCTTCTGGTTCGGCTCGACCCGGATGGGCGAGAACTTGTACTGGTTGACGTAGCCGTTGAACATCACGGCGTCGAAGGCCACGTTCTGCATCTTGGTCAGATCACCCGCTTGGCCCATGGGGCCCGTGTACAGCTCGGACTGCACCATCACGAGCTCGTGGTCGACCGCGGGCAGGTTCGGGGGATCGATGATGAGCGCTCCGTACATCCCGTTGCCGATGTGGTGGAGCGCCGGCGCCGTGCCGCAGTGGTACATGAAGATGCCGGCGTACTCGGCCTTGAACTGGTACACGAGCGACTCGCCCGGCTTGATGGAGCGCATCTTGTCGTTCCAGGCCACGCGGCTCGCGTGGAAGTCGATGGAGTGGCTCACCTTGCCGTCGTTGACCAGCGTCACGGTGAACACGTCGCCGAGGTGGCCGCGAAGGATGGGGCCAGGCACCTGGTCGTTGAAGGTCCACATCTCCTGGGTGACCCCGGGAGCGACGGACATCACCTTCTCGGTGGCGTGCAGCGTGATGGCATGCTCAGTCGCGCCGTCCGCCGGCTTCAGGTCGGGGTCGAACGCCTTCCAGTCCGCCGGGGGCATCGCGGTGAAGTCGATGGCGGCATCTCCCGTGCCGGTGGCCACGGTCGTACCGGTCCCACCACCGGTGGCGGCACCCTTCACGGTGAAGGTCAGGACCATGCCCGAGGCCTTGTGCCCGGGCACCGTGCACCACGCCTGAACCGTTCCCGTCATCGGCGCCAAGGTCACCGTCGAGCTGGCACCGGGCTGAAGCATTGGAACGCCCTCGGTGCCGTTGAGCTTGAGGTCGTGCGCCATCGTCCCGGTGTTGTGCACCTTGAGCTCGATGGCCCGCCCGGGCTCAACCTCGATGGTGGCCGGCTTCACGAAGAACTCCCCCAGCTCCACCATCACCGACTGCGGTGGCCCCGTCGGCTTGCCTGGCGTCGCGGAACCCGCCTCGGCGGCCGACGCCGGGCGCAGGACGGCGACGACGGCGATCACCAGTCCAGCCAACCCGATGGCCATGGCCATCGCCCACCAGCCGACGTCCGAGGTCCCCGAGCGGGACTCGCTGGTCGAGTGCTCTTCCATCGTGCTCTCCTTGGTCCGGTCAACGGTCTGGGTTCACCGTCGCGCCGAGCTCGACGAGCTCGACAGGGACCAAGGTCATTACTTCTGATCTAGTGAGAAGTAATCAGCGCTCAGCCGTCGTAGAAGTACGGGTCGTGCAGACCGACGAGGGCCCGGGCCCGCGGCGTCTCGGCCCGGGCGATTGCCTCGGTGCTGAGCTGGTTCGACTCGGCGGTGACGCGAATGCGCTGGGCGATGTCGCGCCGGCCGTAGTGGCACTGGAGGAACATGCGGCCCGTGCCCTCGGCCGTGGCGGGTGTGCCGCGATGCCACGTGTCGGAGGCGAACAGCGCCACATCGCCGGCGCGGGTCTCGAGCAGCACCGGTGGGCGGCCGTCATAGGACAGCGTCGGGTCGTTCAACCGGTCGAAGGGCGCCAGCCGACCCGAGCGGTTGCTACCCGGGATCACCGCGGTCGGGCCACACGCTTCCGGGCAATCACGCAGGTACAGGTGGGCACCGATGGCGAACACCGGATAGGGGATGCGGTCGTCCCACGGGACCCCCTCGGGTCGAGGCACGTGGGGACCGGCGTCGCAGTGCCACGGCCCGCCGCCGAAGGTCGGCGGGTTCCACCACGCGGTGTTGGCGATGACGTGGCAGTCATCGCCGAGCAGCGGCTCGATGACCGACAGGATCGCCGCGTGCCCGATGGCCTCTTGGCCGAGGGCCGACCGGTTCAGCATCTCGTAGCGGAACTCGGCCCGGTCGGTCCGATTGCGCTCGGCCGGAAAGTCGGCGAAGAGCGCTTCGACGTCGGCGACGAGCGCGGCCACCTCGGCGTCGGTGAAGACGCCGGGCAGCAGCGCGTAGCCGTCGCGCTCGAGCTGCACCGAGGCCGCCGGGGCCTCTCCCTTGGAGAGACCCAGGTTCTTGCCGACGCGCCGGATCATCGACGACTAGTCGACGCCGAGGCCGGCGGCGATCGCCTTGGCCGTGTGGGCCGCGAACTTGCCGGTGTCAAAGCCGACCACGAGGCTCACCGGGGTCGAGATGATCACTCGGTGCGGTGAGTCGAGAAACTTCTCGAAGTTGCGGGCGGCCATGCTGTCGGGTTCGCGGACCGTCCCCGACAGCACTGAGTAGAACCAGGACTTGACCTCGGTCCAGTCGGCGTCGGCATTGGTGTGCACGACCGAGTCGCCCTTGAACGACGCCGTCTTGCCGGCCCGGTTGATGACCACCGCTGACTGGGGACGCTTCTTCAGCGCCGGCACCCGCTTGCGCCGCTCGGCACACGTCGTCCAGAACGTGCCGTCCTTGTACACGTAGGCCACGACCACCCCGACCGGGTACCCGTCCTTGGTCGTCCAGTTGAAGATGCACTCGCCGCCGCCACTGACGAGCTCGTCGACCTCGGCCGTCGTGAGCGTCATGTTGGTCAGGTCTTCGTAGTCGCTGATCGGCTCGCTGTTCGCCACGTGATCCCCCGGTAGGTGTGTGTTCGGTTGGTCGACCGCTCCCCGAGCGCGTCGAACCTGCCGAGTAGAGCAGGCAGAGCCCCGCCGCACCCAAATGGGCCGCTCGGCCCCTGGACCCGGGGGCCAATCCCAATGGGCCGCCGCTACTGCCCGTTGAGCTATTCGTCGCGTTGTTGCTGGTCTACGACAACGTCGCGACGGAGAGCGGGTCGGTTCAGGGCGTGTAGACCTCGGCGGGGTTGGACCATCGAGCCGCTCAGCGTGAACGTCCCAGTGGCGGGGTCGTAGCGCTCGGCCGACCGGGTGGCCGTGTCGTACAGCTCGGCCGACCGGGTGGCCGTGTCGTACAGCTCGGCCGACCGGGTGGCCGTGTCGTACAGCTCGGCCGACCGGGTGGCCGTGTCGTACAGCTCGGCCGACC
>JBBRTJ010000077.1:0-17210 GCA_038244535.1 Acidimicrobiales bacterium
CGGTCGACGCCGAGGTCGTTGCATCTGCAACAACCGCGTCGCGCCGTCGTGTCGCTCCCTTCGTGGCCGTGGCCGTGGCGCTGGTCTTCGCCGGCCTGTTCGTGGCCTTGTCCAAGGGCGAGCCCGCCACCGACAAGGCTGTGCGCACCCCACTGGCCGGCAGGGCCGCTCCTGACATCAACGGCACCACCCTCACCGGCGACTCGTTCAGCCTGTCGGGGCAGCGCGGCAACTGGGTGCTGGTCAACTTCTTCGCGTCGTGGTGCGTGCCCTGCGTCAAGGAGCACCCCGAGCTCGTGCTGTTCCACAACCGCCACGTCCAGGCCGGTGACGCCGAGCTGGTGAGCGTCGTCTACGCCGACGACCCCGCCCAGGCCAAGGCGTTCTTCGCCAAGGAGGGCGGCGACTGGCCGGTTGTGACCGATCCGTCCGGTGGGGTGTCGGTGGCCTACGGCGTGCCGCAGGTGCCCGAGACCTATCTGGTCGACCCCGATGGGATCGTGCGGGCCAAGGTCGTCGGCGGGGTCACCGCCGACGGGCTCGACGGCCTCTTGGCCGCGGCGAAGGCTCAGCGCGATGGGACAGCACCATGAGCCGCTCCACCCGTCTGGCCGTCTGGCTCGCCCTCGCCGTCGTGCTCGTCACCGCGCTCGCCATCGGAGCCAGCCGGGCCACCACGCCGAGCACCAACGCCGAGCGCATCGACAACATCGCCAAGACCATCAAGTGCCCGAGCTGCCGCAGCGAGTCCGTGTTCGAGTCCAAGGCGCCGTCGGCGGAGGCCATTCGCAACGAGATCGCTCGCCAGGTGGCCGCCGGCCGCACAGACGGCGAGGTGCGGGCCTCGATCGCCGGCAGCTTCGGCCGCGACCTGCTCCTCGTACCCTCCACCGACGGGATCAGCAGCCTGGTGTGGATCCTTCCCATGGCTGCGATGGTCCTGGCCATCGCGGGGCTGGCGTTCGCGTTCCACCGCTGGAAGGTCAACGCCGTGGAAGCCGCGCCAGTCACCGACGCCGATCGCGAGCTGGTGGCCGCCGCGTTGGCGGCCGAGCACCCAGGCGACCCCGCCGGACCACCGCGTCCGGTCGATTCGGGCGCGGTCGATGGTCACGGCGAAGGTGACGGCCGGTGAGCACCACGACCGGGCGTGCTCCGTCGGGCGCACCGAGTGTCGACGAGCTCGGCGAGCTCGAACAGGAGCGTCGGTTCCTGCTGCGCTCGCTCGACGACCTCGAGCGCGAGCACGACGCGGGCGACGTCGACCCTGCCGACTACACCGCACTCAAGGACGGCTACACGGCCCGGGCCGCAGCAGTGCTGCGCGCCATCGAGGCCGGTCGCAGCGCGCTGCCCCCCAAGGCACCCGTGCGTTGGGGGCGGGTGGCACTGGTGAGCCTGGCCTCGATCGTCATCGCGGTGCTGGCCGGCGTCGGGCTGGCGAAGGCGGTCGGGCAGCGCACCCCGTCCGACTCTGCCACCGGCTCGATCTCGGCGTCGACCAACACCAAGCTGGCCGAGGCCCGTGCCCTGCTCGGCACCAACCAGGTCGAGTCGCTCAAGCGCTACGTCGACGTGCTCAAGGTCGAACCCGACAACCGTGAGGCGCTCGCATACCGCGGTTGGCTGCTCGTGCAGCTCGGCGTCAACAACAACCGTCCCGACTTCGTGACCCAGGGCCGGTCGTCCATCGACCAGGCCGTCAAGTCGGCAGCCACCTATGCCGACGCCCGCTTCTTTGCCGGTTGGGTGAAGTACCGCCTCGACAAGGACGCCGTCGGGGCCTTGTCCGACTGGGACGTCTTCCTGGCCAACAACCCGCCCGCCGAGCTCAAGGCGGCGGTTGCTGCGCTCTACGCCGAGGCCAAGGCGAGCACGGGCACCCCCGCACCTGCTACCACCGTGGGATGACCATTCGCCTCGGTGACGGCCAGGGCTTCTACGGCGACGGCCTCGGGCCGGTGGCCGACGTGCTGGCCGACGGTGTCGACTACCTCGTCTGCGAGGCGCTGGCCGAGCTGACGCTCGCCATCTTGCAGAAGGACCGCCAGCGCGACGAGTCCCTCGGCTACACGCGCGACCTGCCGCAGTACGTGATGGCCGCCCTCCCGTTCATCGTCGACGGCCGCACCCGCTTCATCACCAACGCCGGCGGCATCAACCCGCTGGCCGCCGGTCGGGCCGTGGTGTCCACGCTGCGCGCCGCCGGGGCGACCGGCCTCAAGGTGGCCACCGTCGTGGGTGACGACATCCGTCCCCTCGCCGCCACCTTGCACCTCCCCGCCGACGTCTTGTTCGCCAACGCCTACCTCGGGGCCCGGCCCATCGTCGACGCGCTCGAGCAGGGCGCCGACGTTGTCGTGACGGGCCGGGTCGCTGACGCCTCGCTGTTCCTTGCGCCACTCGTCCACGAGCTCGGCTGGGCCTGGGACGACTGGGACCGCCTCGCCGCCGGGGTGGTCGTCGGGCACCTGTTGGAGTGCAGCGGCCAGGTGGCCGGAGGGAACTACTCAGGCGCCTGGTGGACCAAACCCGACCCGCTTCGCATCGGGTTTCCGATCGCCGAGGTCGACGCTGACGGCTCCGCCGTCATCACCAAGCCACGGGCCGCTGGCGGGATGGTCACCTTCGACACCGTGCGCGAGCAGCTGCTGTACGAGGTCCACGACCCGAGCCGCTACCTCAACCCCGATGTCACCGCCGACTTCACGTCGCTCACGCTGACCGACGAGGGCGACAACCGGGTGCACGTCAGCGGCACGCGAGGGCTGCCCGCTCCGGCGACGTACAAGGGCCTCGTGTGCCAGCCGGCCGGGTGGGCCGGCGAGGCGACGTTCGCCTACCCGTGGCCCGACGCCGAGGCCAAGGCCCGCGCCGCAGTGCGCTGGGTGCGCAAGCGGGCCATCGCCGCGGGTGCCCCTGTGCTCGAGTGGTGCGAGGAGTACTTCGGCGCCGGTGCCTACGCCGGACCCGCGTTCGCCGAGGACCGTGCGCTGATGGAGGCGGCCGGTTGGGAGCCCCCCGAGGTGATGGGCCGCCTGGCCTGGCGGTGCGCCGACGCCGCGGCTGCGGGCAAGGTGGCCCAGGGCGCCGGCGTGCTCGGGCTGTCCGGGCCGCCGCAGATCTCTGGGTTCGGTCGGGCTCGCGGCGGCAAGCCGACCCAGCTCCTGTCACTCGACGCAGTGGCCGTCGAGCGCGACCTCGTCGACGCCCAAGTCAGGGTCGAGGTCGTCACGGTCTGAGCGATCTGGAGGTACGGCTGAGGCCTGCCGTCTGGGATCTCGTGGTCAGGTGGCCTGGCCTACGGTGGCTCGATGAGTTTTCCCCCGATGCCGCCCGACGAAGCCCGTTACTTCATCGCCTCTCGTCACCCGTGGGCCGTACCGGCTCTGGTCTTCGGCATCTTGTCCGTGACGTTCTGCGGCTTCGTCGCCGCGGTGCCGGCCATCATCGTTGGCAACAAGGTCAAGCGCGAGACGTCCGCATCGGGCGGCTCGCTGACCGGGGCCGGCCTCGGCCAGGCCGGCTTCGTCCTCGGCGTGATCGGGATGGCCCTGTCAGTGATCACCATCGTGGTGCGCCTGTTCGCCTGAGCATCCCGGCACCGCTGTGCTTGGCCGGACTACGGTCCGCGCCATGAGCGACCAGGTGCCCCCCCCTCCCCCTCCGCCCCCCCCGCCTCCCTCTCCCGGCCCGGCTGTTGCGATGGCCGGCGGCAAGGTCGTGCCGCCCGAGCTCGGTGGCGTCTGGTACTCGCCAGGCCTGGTCATCTTGCTCACGATCGTGACGTGTGGCATCTGGTCGATCCTGTGGAGCTACCGCGCCGGTGAGGATCTGAAGGGCTACAACAGCGACGGCCTCGGCGGCGTGCTGTGCGTGGTCATAGCGATCTTGCTGTCGCCGGTGTTGATGTTCACGTTCCCCAACGAGATCAAGAACATGTACGAGCGCGACGGCCGGACCAGCCCGGTCACGGCCCTTTGGGGCCTGTGGTTCCTCTTGCCGATCGTGGGCAACATCATCTGGTACCTGAAGGTGCAGGGTGCCCTGAACGACTTCTGGTTGTCGAAGGGTGCCCGCCCCGCCGCCTGAGCGTGCTGGCCCCTCTGTCATGACCGACAACGGCGGATTCGAACCACCTCGTCCTCCGGGGCCGAGCGGTCTGCCGCCGGCCCCGGTGCCACCTCCCGGCTACCAGGCCGTGTACCAGCCAGGCTTCCAGCCCGGCTACCAGCAGCAGCCGCGCACCAACGGCCTGGCAGTGGCTTCGATGGTGTGCGGGATCGTCGGCATCTGCACCTGTGTGCTGTCGATCCTGGCCGTCATCTTCGGTCACGTCGCCTTGAGCCAGATCAAGAAGTCGGGTGGCGTTCAGAAGGGGCGGGGCATGGCCATTGCCGGCCTCGCGACTGGCTACAGCGGACTGGCGCTCGTGGTGCTCTACGGGGTCGTGCTGGCCGCCACCAACAACTGATCTCACGGTCAGCGTTCGGGCGGCGGCACGACGATGGCGCGCGCGAAGGCCTGACCCGGCAACCCGTCGCCGTCGCGCTCGAGCACCCAGCGCGTCGCCTTGCGCCAGTCCACAGGACCGACGTTGACGCCACGGCGGTGCAGCGCTTCGATCACCTCGGGGATGACATCACCGTGGCTGCACAGCACGGCGTGGTCGGGCACCTCGGACAGGAGCGCCAGGGCGCCTTCGAACCCCATGCCCTCAGCCAACGCGGGGGAGATGGCGATCACCAGGCCCCGCTCGGCGGCCAGTGGTTCGACGGTCTGCACGCAGCGCATGGAGGGGCTCGACCAGATGACCGACACCGGCACGGTGGCCAGCGCCGCCGTGATGGCAGCCGTCTGGCGCTGACCCGCCTTGCTCAGAGGCCGCAGCTCGTCTGGTTCGGTCCAGGACTCACGGTTGCCGGCCTTGGCATGGCGAACGAGGTGGACCGCCATGAGCGCGCACCCTATCCAGCCAGCCGTCGTGGCTGCCGCGAGACCGTGGTGGTCGTCCCGACGTTTTGACCGTCGGTTTCCCCGGGTGGCGGTGGATTCGACGTTTTGACCGTCGGTTTCCCCGGGTGGCGGTGGATTTGACGTTTTGACCGTCGGTTTCCCCGGGTGGCGGTGGATTTGACGTTTTGACCGTCGGATTGCCCGGGTGGCGGTGGATTTGACGTTTTGACCGTCGGATTGGCCGAGGCGTGAGCAGGGCTGCGTAGTGTCGGCTCGTGGCCACGGTGCAGCTTCGGGATCTGTGTGGTGTGCGCAGTGGTGACAAAGGTGACCTGTCGGACCTGACGCTGTTCGCCGACGACCGCGAGACCTACGACGCCTTGTGCCAGGCCGTGAGCGTCGAGGCCGTGCGAGCCCACTTCGGCGAGCTCGTCACCGGCCCGATCCAGCGCTTCGAGGCCCCCAACGTGCTGGCGGTGAAGTTCGTGCTGCACGGTGCGCTCGGTGGCGGCGGCCCCCGCAGCCTGCGCAGCGACAACCTCGGCAAGACCCTCGGTGCGTCGCTGCTGCGACTGCGGGTGGACGTGCCCGACGCCGTGGCCGAGCGCGCCCCGCGTCGCGGTCAGCGGGCACCCCTCGCTCGCTGAGGTGCGAGGTCGCAGGGCACCGCGGTTCAGTGGGTCTGTTCGATGAGCGTCTGCTGGCGCTCGGTCAACCGATCGATCACCAGCACGTAGGCGACGGTGGCCACGAGCAGCAGCGCGGTGGCCGCCCACTGACGGGTGAGCTGGTCGCTGATCGACTCGGCCAGCTTCTGGTAGCTCGCGGTGTCGCTCGACGAGCTCGAGGTGTTGAGCTGGAACTGGAAGTTGACGAGCGTCGACGCGCAGAAGGCGAACCACCAAATGAAGACGATGGGAGCCACCGGCTGGCGCTTCCACTCGGGGTCGTCACGGGTGAGTCCTGGCGCCGAGCCCTTCCAGAGGTTGGTGGTGACGAGGAACGGCAGCACGTAGAAGGCGAGCGGGATGAACCAGCCGGCGATCGCCCAGGCCGGGCCGAGTGACGTGCCCGGACGGCCGAGGGCCTGGTGGTTCTTGGCCAGCCGCCACTGCCAGATGATCGTGAGCACGAACACCGCAATCGTGAGCCCGAAGTACGCCACCGACGCCACCCCGAAGAACGCCAGCCGAGCGTCGGCGGACGCCTTGGACGCACTGCCGGCGACGTAGTCGTCCAAGCCGCTCTTGGCCACGATCAGCGACACGAGCATCAGCCCCGAGGCGACCCCGGTGAGGATGACGAGCACCCGCAGCGCCTTGGCCACGCCGGCGCTCGAGCGGAACTGCCGGGGAGCGGCCGGGTACGCCGGGTAGGCCGGGTACCCGGGCGCAACGGGAGGCGGAGGGGGAGGCAGGTCGCTCATGGCGGCAAGGTAGGTCATCGGCGTCACGCGTTCGTGCCAACGATCGCAACGTTTTCGCTGTTCGGTGGCACGATTTGGCATGGGCTTCTTCGAGCGAAACCGCAGCCAGCTCGCCGAGCAGGGCATCGATCCTTCTCGCCTTCCCCCGGGGCAGTACGTGACCGAGCGCTTCCCGGTGCTCCACGTCGGCGACGTGCCGACCTACGCCCCCGGAGCGTGGAACCTCATGGTCACCGGGTTGGTCGAGCGGCCGTTCACGCTGAGCATCGACGACCTGAAGGCCATGCCCTCGGTCACCTACACCACCGACATCCACTGCGTCACCAAGTGGTCGAAGTTCGACATGAGCTGGACCGGGGTGCGCGTGCGCGACCTGTTCGAACAGGCGGGCATCAAGCCCGAGGCCACGCACGTGATGGAGCACGCCGAGCACGGCTACACGACGAACCTGCCGCTGGCCGACATCACCACCGACGAAGCGATCGTGGCCTACGCCTACGACGGCGAGGACATCGAGGCAATTCACGGCGGGCCGGTGCGCATCGTGGTGCCGCACCTGTACTTCTGGAAGTCGGCCAAGTGGGTGCGGGCGTTGGAGCTGCGCTCGTCGGACACGCCCGGCTTCTGGGAGAAGAACGGCTACCACATGTACGGCGACCCTTTCCGCGAGCAGCGCTTCTGGGGCGACTGAGGGCTCAGCTGTGGTGGCCGGGTGCTGCGAGACTGGAAGGGTGACTGATCCTGCGTGGCGGTTTCCGATGCTCCTGGTGCGTGACCTCGAAGGCACCGAGCTGACGCTTCCCGGCGCGTTCGAAGGCGAGCGCAACGTTGTCATCCTCGCCTTCGACATGCGCCACCAGCGCCTCGTCGACTCCTGGGTGCCCTGGCTCGAGCAGCGCGCCGAGCAGGACCCGAGCCTGCGCTTCTACGAGGTGCCGACCATCTCGACGGGCTGGCGTCCCCTTCGCGGCTGGATCGACGGGGGCATGACCCGGGCGATCCCCGATCCTGCGGTACGGCGGCGCACGCTGACCGCGTACGTGCCCCTCGGGCCGATCAGCGCTGAGCTCGGGATCACCGACACGTCCGACATCTGGCTGTTCGTGGTCGACGCTGGAGGCCTGTTGCACTGGCGGGGGCGAGGCGCCATGCGGGACGAGACGGCGTCGGAGCTGGCCGAGGCACTCGACCGGATGGGTGCCGCCCCCGACTCGGGCTTCGCGGGCGAGGCCGTGCGGGTCTTCCCCTTCCAGTTCGATGCCCAGTACGCACGGCTGCTGCGCCTGCTCGGCGTCGGCCCGGCGAACAGCGAGGTCGTGGTGACGCCGGAGCGGTTCGTGGCCCGCTTCGGGCGCTGGGTCATCGACACGCCGCTCACCAACATCGCCGGGGCGTGCGTGACTGGCCCGTACCGCAACTATCGGGCCATCGGTCCCCGAGGCTCGTTCAAGGACCGAGGGGCGACCTTTGGCTCGACAACCGCTGGAGGGGTGTGCGTCGAGTTCCGCGAACCCGTCCCGGGACTCGAGCCCTTCGGCGTCATGAAGCACCCTGGGGTGACGGTGACGGTCGCGGACCGAGAGGGGTTGCTGGCAGCTTTGAGGGAGCGTTCCGACCCGAAGTGAAGCGCCGAGTTGCATGTGGCTGCCGGTCGTCTCGAGCGGCACGGAACCCTCAGCTGCTGTCCGGCGCTCACGTCAGCGGCGATGCCACTCACGGTGCATGGCGGCCGCCTTCACGAGTTCGGCGACGCCGTCGTGGATGCCTTGGGCCAGGACGTCCAGATCAGCAGTGGTGTCGTAGTCACCGGTGATCCCGAAGGTCAACTTGTCGCAGTAGGTGAACACCGAGATCCCGGTGAGCACCGTGGTGGCAACCGGCACGTAGGGCAGGATCTCAACCAGCCGGCGACTGAGGCAGTACAGCGGCTCGCGAGGCCCGGGCACGTTGGTGGTCACGGTCACGATCGCGCGTTGGGGCGCACGGAAGGCGAGTCGGGCCCCGAGCGACACCAGCGGGAACGGGAGGAAGCGGGCGATCGAGACGAAGGCCTCGCTGGCGGTCGCTTCGTTGCTGGCCTTCAACATCGACATCTCGCTGCGGATGGCGGCGTGACGCTCGACCGGATCGACGACGTCAACGGGGAGATGGGCCAAGATCGCCGCGACCCGGTTCTCGTAGATGTTTTCTTCGCCCGGTGCACGAACCGAGACCGGCACCAGCGTGGGGACCATGTGTGCTTCGGGCTGCTCGCCTCGGCTGAGCAGGAAGGCTCGATACCCGCTGCTGATGGCGGCGAGCACGACATCGTTGACGGTGCCCCCGAGCTGCTGCTTGACCGCCTTCACGTCATCGAGCGACGCTCGCACCCACGTGTAGCGGCGCTGCTGGCCCACCCGTCCGGTCAGCGAGGACGTGGTGGCGGGCACGAGCGATGACGCCAACCGTGCCGCGCCCCGCACGGTGTCGATCGTGTCCTTGGCCAGTCGATCTGGATGGACGACGACGCCGGCCAAGGCGCGAGCTCCGTTCACCGGGAGCAGCGCCAAGTCGAGCACGGCCGCGGCGACGAGGTCCGCCGACGATGGCTCGGCCGCAGGCGCCCAGGTGTCCTTCGTTGGTGGTGCCGGTGCTGGTGAGGAGTCAAAGATCACCCGGTAGAGGTCGGTCCCGGAGACACCGTCCACCATGCAGTGGTGCACCTTGGAGATCAGTGCCCAGTGGCCGCCGGCAAGGCCTTCCACGAGCCAGTACTCCCACAGCGGGTGAGCTCGGTCGAGCCGCTGGCCCATGATGCGCGCCATGAGTCGGCTCAGCTCGGCGTCTTCGCCGGGAGCTGGCAGGGCGGTCTGGCGGACGTGGTAGCGGAGGTCGAACTGCGGGTCCTCGACCCAGACCGGTGGCCCGATCCGAAGTGGGACCGTGCGCAGCTTCTGCCGGTAGCGCGGCACCAGCGGCAGCCGGCCGGCTATGGCGCCGAGGAACTCCTCGTAGGACGGCGCCGGGCCTTCGAACACGGCGATCGAGGCGATCGCCATCGAAGCGTGAGGGTCCTCGTCCTCGGCATCGATGAACCGGGCATCAAGGGGGTTCAGACGATCCATGACGTGAGCCTCCGCCCGCCCGAAGCCGGCGGCCAGGGTCCGAGGTCCCTTCCACACTGGCGATGCGGGTGTCAGGGTGCCCATCAGCCACCCTGTCGATCCCCGGCGGGTCGTGGGAGGATGCCGTTCTTGCCGAGGGGAGCGTCATGAGCACGAAGAGCCGCACTGCGACGGTTGGCCAACTCGCACCGGACTTCACCTTGACCGATCAGCACGGCGTGGACCTCCACCTTGCCGATGCGGTCGCTCACGGGCCTGTCGTGCTGGTGTTCCTGCGGGGCTTTGGCTGACCGTTCTGCCGCCGGCACCTCTCGCAGTTGCGAGATGACATCGACACCTTCCGCGAGGCCGGCGCGTCCGTGGTGGCCATCGCCCCGGACACGGCCGACGGCGTCGCCCGCTTCGTGCGCGACAGCCCATACCCGTTCCCGCTGCTGCCCGACGCCGATCACCAGGTGTTCGACGCGTACGACGTCGTCAGCAAGCTCATGAGCCTCGGCCAGCGGCCGGCGCTGTTCGTGGTGGACACCGCTCGGGTCGTGCGGTTCGACTCGATCGGCACTCAGCAATGGGAGATCCCGTCGACCGAGAACGTGTTGAAGGTGCTGGCTTCGCTCTGACGACCGAGGTCAGCCGCTCCGGGTGCGGATGCCGTCGAGGACGGGCCGGATGACCTCGAGGAACCGCTCAGGGTCTTCGCTCATCGGGAAGTGGCCGAGGCCCTTCATCTCCTGGAAGGTGGAGCCCTTGATCTCTGCGGCCAGCGCCGCACCGGCTGACGGCGGGGTGCCGTAGTCGTACTCGCCGTTCAAGATGTGGACCTCGCAGCGGCTGGTGTCGATGTTGCGGGCCTCGTCGGTCAGGTCGTGGTCGACGCAGTAGTAGTAGATGTCGCCCTTGAACGCCTGGGGCCACCCCTGGCTGTACACGAATGCCGTCTCCCGCCGGAACTCCTCCGGCGCGATGGGTGACATGACGCCCATCATCATCGAGGCCTTCGACTCGTTCGAGATCTTCGGGTGGTACCACCAGTCGAGGTAGCCACCGGGGCTGGCCAGTCCGGCTTCCAGGCCGATCACGGCGCGGAAGTGCTCGGGCCGGTAGCGGGCCAGGTCGCCGGCCAGGTGCCCGCCGATCGACGAGCCCATGTAGACGGGACGGTCGAGCTCGAGCGCCTGACTGAACGCCACCACGGTGTCCATCAGCGTGTCGCGCGTGAGGCGGTACTCCTCGGCCCACCAAGCCTTGCCAGCCGGTGGCACCGACTTGCCGTGGTAGGGGAGGTCGTAGGCGATCATGCGGAAGTGCTCGGCCAGGCCGGTGTCCTCGAGCACGTGGCGCCACTGGCGGGCGTCGGCCCCGGCGGTGTGCTGCAGGAGCAAAGGGATGCCCTGGCCGTGCTCCTCGAAGTACATCCGGTAGGTGAGGCCGTCGAGGTCGACGTAGACGTAGCGACCGACAGCGTGATCGAAGCGGGCCATGTCAGCCTCCGTTGCGCTCGGCGCGGGCCAGTTCCAGCAGGCGTCGCAGGGCCGGGTAGTACTGGTACTTCGTGAGCTCGTCGCCGCCGATCTCAAGGCCGTGGTGGTACTGCGCGGCCTGCAGGTCGTTGTAGTGAGCCCGAGGGGGATCCTCCAGCATCGCCGCCCACACGTCGGGCGGCACGGTGATGATCACGTCGGTGCTGCCTGGTGTCAGCGCTTCGGGCGCCGGCGCTCGTGCCTGATCGACCGCAGTGATGTGCCCGTCGTCGAGGTGGATCACGGTGGTGTCGTCACCCACCGTCACCGCGATGGCCCCGGTCCAGAAGCGGGCCGTGAGGTTCCACTCACCGTCCGCCGCGGCTCGCGTCGCGAACCCCTGCATGCCGAGCACCCCCATGGGCTCCCCTCCTCGTGCGGGCGCCCCCCGGCGCCGCCCGCACCCTAACGGTGGCTCCCGGCGGTCGTTACCTTCACCGAACTTCACGGGGAGAATGGATGATCCGAAGCCTTCCTCGGCCCCGCCTCCGGCCCGACGCCGAGATGAGCGTTGGCGGCAGTAGGCGCCCCCAACGCTCATCTCGAGGGCTGGGGTACTCGACGAACCCATGTCCCTTTTCCTTGTTCCGCTCAGCAGCCTCACGTTCGAGGAGTACCAAAGCTGGTACTTGACGAGAGGATCTCCAAGCGGTTGGGTCGACGACTGGTGGAACAACAGCCGAACGACTCTCAACCTGCAGCTCGGGGATGTCTGTCTGATCTACAACGTGAGAAAGGCGGGCGGTCGTGGCATCGTTGGGTTGGCGCGAGTCACCATTGAGGGCCATCCGGTCAAAGCGAGCGAGAGGTCTCCAGGTACGTTTGCCTTCCAGCTTCGGTTCGCCTATCAGCCCACCAACCGCCTGCTCAAGAGTCCGATCTCCTGCACGCGGGTGGAGGAGCTTGCCAATCGCCCCAAGCCGGGAGCGAGGGTCAAGGCCCACCTCACGAATGTTGAGAATCCGACGCGAATCGACCAGCACCATGCGCTGCTCGATGAGATCGAGCGGGTGACGAAGGTGCCGTTCGGACGTCAGGTTCCAGCGATGAGCCCTGCTCCAACCGCGACACCTGGCCAGATGATCTCCAGCTTCGGTGAAGCTTCGGTCGGCTGCCTGGTGAGGAAGCAATTCGCAGCGGGGGCCCAAACTGGAGAAGTGCTGGCGGTGGGGAAGTTCGCGCTGAAGGTCCGATTTGGCAATGAGACACTTCGCGTCATGGATCATGAGGTGCTCGCCTGAGCCGCCGGAGAGATCAATGCGGGCGGGAGCAGGCCGCACCCCGTAGCCGTTTGCTTTCAGGCGAGGGCGATGACTGTGGCGGAGACGGCGTCGCCCATCCCGCTCATGTCCGGCTCGATCAACACCAGCGCCGTGGCGCCCCGGTCCGTGCTGGCTCTGCGCTGAGCCGGTCGGCGGCTCAAGGGAGCTGATCCTCGACCGGCGGCACCGGGGGCGCGGGGTCGAACTCACCCGTCGCGGGCGACGTGGCCGTCCGCGACGACTGACGGGCCCTCAGCCGGGAGAGGGCGACGGCGCCGAGCGCAACGCCCGTGACCCCGAGGAGCACGCCGAGGATGCCGAACAGGAGCGCTGTTGTCCCCGTGCTCTTCGAAGCGAAGTCGCCGCTCGGCACCGTCGTCGCCGTGGTCGCGGCCGTGGTGGTCACCTGGATCGTCGTGGCCGGCGCGGTGGGCGTCGGGGGGGTCGTCGTAGCGGGAGCGGCCGTTGTGACCGGAACTGATGTCGTGGCCACAGGTGCCGTGGTGGTGGTGGGCGGAGCCACGGTTGTCGTGGTGCCGCCACCCCCCTCGGCGGCGGTGAGCTTCAGCACCGGTACGGGGTGATCGGGCTCGGGGGCGCCGGGCGCCTGGACGTCGATCCAGCGCACCACGTCACCGTTGGAGTAGGTCTGCAACGTCGGGAAGGCGATCGAGTCGACTCCCGTCGGCAGGCCCGCTACGAGCAGCGCGAACCGCTCGAAGCGGCCCGGGTCGATCTTGCCGCCGGTCCACGTCACGCGGCCGCTGGCTTTGTCGAGGGTCACCGTCCACCCGGCGGGCGCCGACAGCAGCACCTCGCCGATGGGGCGGTCGGCCGGCAGCTGCACCTCGAGCTTGACGGTCGAGGCTGCATCCGCCTCGTTCGGCACCCGGAACATGATCGTGCCCTCGCCGCCCTGCGGCAGCGAGCCCGGCTCGATCTCCACGTGGGCCCAGGCGGCGCTTGCCCCCGCCAGCACCAGCGCTGCGCTCGCCGCAGCACCGACCAGCCATCTCGATGGTCTCATCACTTGTCGTCTCCTCGGATCGTCCTGACCGTGGTTCGTCGCCCACACCTCACAGGTGGTTCCCGGCTGCCGGCCCTGGTTCGCCGAGACCGAGCCGCCGAGCTGCTCAGGCGATGGAGCGCAGCGCCTCAGCGATGGGTTCGAGCACCGACGCGGTGTGAGGCACCGGTAGGTACACGATGAACAGGTCGACGCCGAGCTCCGCGTAGGCCGCAGCCTGTTCGGCCAGGGCGCCGGGCCCGGCGGCGGGGTCGTACCAGCCGTTCACGCTGCAGGTGATCTCGGCGACGTCACGCCCGATGGCTGCGCAGTGCCCGGCCAGCACGCCCTTCAACTCGGTCCACATCGCCAGGCCCGCGGGCCCGGCACCAGGGATGGTGTTCCACTGCTGAGCGAAGCGGGCGGCGGTGCGCAGCGTGCGGGTGCGGCCGTTGCCGCCGATGGTGATGGGCGGGTGCGGGCGCTGCACGGGCTTGGGCTCGCAGCGGGCCTCGGTCAGTTGCACGTAGCGGCCAGGGTAGGTGGTCGTCGTGTCGGACAGGAGCGAAACGATGGCCTCGACGCCTTCGTCGAAGCGGTCGAACCGCTCCTTCAAGGGCGGCAGAGCGATGCCGTAGGCGTCGCACTCCTCCTGGTTCCATCCCGCGCCCAGGCCGAGCTCGAGGCGCCCGTTGGAGATCACGTCGACCGACGCGGCCATGTTGGCCAGGACGGCCGGGTGGCGGTACACCATGCCGGTCACCTGGCAGCCGATGCGGATGCGGCTGGTGACCGCGGCCATGGCCCCGAGCATCGTCCATGCCTCCATGCAAGGCCCGGTGCTGTCGGAGAAGATCGGGTAGAAGTGGTCGAAGTTCCAGGCCGACTCGAACAGCTCGATGTCGTCAGCAGCCCGCCACACGTCGACCATCGCGGCCCAGGTGGTGTGCTGCGGTGCGGTCTTGACTCCGAAGCGCATGGGCGCACCCTAACGGCGGGCCTCGCGGCGCGAACTGGCCGGTGGGCACCCCGGCCGAGCGCCGATGACCGCACGGCTCGGACGCGTCGGCTACAACCATCGCAGTGAGCGATTCGGCGATCGTGTTGGTCTCCCTGGCGGTGCTCGGCTTTGGTGCCGTGTCGGGCCTCTTGCGGCGCACGCCGATCAGCTCGGCCATGGTGTTCGTGGGGATCGGCCTGGTCCTTGGCTCAGAGGGGTTCCACTGGCTCGGCGACGCGGTCACGCCGACGGGCCTCGAGGTCGTCACGAACACGACGTTGGTGATGGTGCTGTTCTCTGATGCCGCACAGCTCGACACCCGGGCGCTGCGCCGCGAGTCGGCCGTTCCGGCCCGGCTTCTCGGCATCGGGCTCCCTTTGACGATCGCGCTGGGCACCGTGGTGGCCATGTTCGTGCTGCCCTCGATGGCCTGGGCCGAGGCACTGGTGCTGGCCATCATCCTGGCTCCCACGGATGCGGCGCTCGGGCAGGCCGTCGTCGTCGACGAGCGCCTCCCGTCACGGGTGCGACAAGGGCTGAACGTCGAGAGCGGCCTCAACGACGGCATCTGCGTGCCCCTGCTGGCGGTGGCCCTGGCCATCGCCGACGTGACGGAGTCCGGCGGCGAGTCGGGCTCGGTGATCTCCCAGCTGCTGCGCGTGGTCGGCCTCGGGGTCGTGGCCGGGGTGGTGGCGGGGGGGCTGGCGGCGCTCGTGGTGCGGTCCGCCGGAGCGCGGGGCTGGATCCTGCCTCTCTGGCGCCCCCTGGTGGTGCTGGCCTCGGCGGGACTCGCCTACGGGATCGCCGTCGAGCTGGAAGGCAGCGGCTTCGTCGCTGCGTTTGTTGCCGGGCTCACGTTTCGGATCCTGTTCGGGCCGCGCGCTCCGGCCGAGGTTGAACTTGGCGAAGAGGCTTCTTCGCTCCTGGGGGCGCTGACCTTCCTGATGTTCGGCGCCGTGGTGCTCGGCCCCCTGCTCCACGACATGAGCTGGCAGGTGGTGGTCTACGGCGTGCTCAGCCTGACGATCATCCGGATGGCGCCGGTCGCGCTCTCCCTGCTCGGCGCTGGTCTGTCACGCCCGACTGTGCTGCTCATGGGGTGGTTCGGGCCGCGGGGGCTGGCATCGATCGTCTTCGCGCTCATCGCTCTGAGGGAGGTCGAGCTGCCCCAGGGCCACCTCATCTCGCAGGTCGCCGCCATCACCGTCGCGCTCAGCGTCGTCCTGCACGGCGCGACGGCGGTGCCGCTCGTCAACGCTTACGTCCGTGGCCTTCCCCCCGATCCCACGGGCTCGTTCGCCGCCGAACCGTCCGGCGGGGTCTGAGGGTGGGCACCTCATCGTTCTTCGAGTACCCGACCGGAGACGAGACGCCCCCCACCGAGGAGGGCTTCCTGACCGACCTCACCGCCGAGGACCTGGCCATCCTGCTCGACCACGTCGAGGTCCGCCGCGTGAGGGCGGACGAGGTCGTGATGCGCCTCGGCGAGCGCGACCCGTGCCTCTACATCGTCACGACCGGCATGCTGGAAGCTCGGGCCCCGAGGCGGCGTGGCCATCGCCGCATCGCCACGTTCCCGGCCGGCTCGGTGGTCGGCGAGCTCACCTTCCTCGACGGCCAGCGCCGCTCGGCCGACGTCGTGGCGCTCACCGACGGCGAGGTGCTGCGGCTCAGCCGCATGGCGTTTGACTCCCTGAGCGCGACCCACCCGAGCCTCGGACGAACGATCCTGCTCGATCTCGCCCGCGTGCTGGCGGGGCGCTTGCGTGACGCCAGCGCCACCGTGTCCCGCCTGTCCCGCTAGGAGCATCGACCACATGGCGCACGAGCCCGACGACCTGCCGGTCTTCCCCAACTTCCTCCAGATGCCGTCGGTCGTCTCGGTTCGGGTGTGGCGCCTCATCCGCCTCGGTGGGCTGGTGGTGGCGGCGGTGATCGTGGTGTCGCTGTTCGTGCGTCCCGATGGAGCGCTGTTCGCCTTCTGGCGCCTGATCGTGCCCCTGGTGCCGTTGCTGCTGATCTTCGCCCCGGGGCTGTGGCGCAACGTGTGCCCGCTGGCCACCGTCAACCAGCTCCCACGGCGATGGGGGCGCACGCGGGCACTGGCCTCGCCCGCCTGGCTGCAGGAGTACGGCTACGTCATCGCCATCTCCGGGTTCATCATCATCGCCGTCAACCGCAAGGTGGTGTTCAACACCAATGGGCCGGCGCTCGGCGTGCTGCTCATCGTGATCTTCTCGGCCGCCTTCGTCGGCGGGCGCACGCTCAAGGGCAAGAGCGGTTGGTGCTCGTCGATGTGCCCGATCCTTCCGGTGCAGCGGATCTACGGGCAGACCCCATTCGTTCGGGTGCCCAACACGCACTGCGATCCCTGCGTCGGTTGCACCAAGAACTGCTACGACTTCAACCCCACGGTGGCCTACGTGGCCGACATGTACGACGAGGAGCGGCGCTGGTCGGGCCACCGACGGTGGTTCGTCGGGGCCTTCGCCGGGTTCGTGCTGGCGTTCTTCGTCGTCCCGGCGTACCCGCAGGTCTCGGTGGGCGAGCTGTACCTGCGCACGGCGCTGTACGTGCTCGTCGGCGTCGCGCTCTTCGTCACGCTCGACGTGTTCCTCAAGGGCTCGCCCAACCTGTTGCCCCCCGTGTTCGGCGCCTCCGCCCTCGCCATCTTCTACTGGTACTCGGCGCCGCTCTCTGCCAGCGCGCTCGAGCAGGTCTTCGGTCGCTCGTTCGGGGTGATCGTGTGGCCGGTGCGCGTTGGCGTGGGAGCCGTCGGGCTCGTGTGGGTGTACCGCAGCATTCGCACCGAGCACCGGTTCCTTGAAGAGGCGCTCGCCGGCTCGCTCCCCGTTCGCGTTGACATCAGCGTGACCAGCAAGCTGCGCAGGGCCACCGAGTCGGGTCGTATCGAGGTGGCGTTCGTGCCGGGCGAC
>JBBRTJ010000078.1:0-16820 GCA_038244535.1 Acidimicrobiales bacterium
AGGCACTGGCCCGCGACCTCGCCATCGATCTCGGCACCGCCAACACCTTGGTGTACGCCAAGGGCCGCGGCATCGTCCTCAACGAGCCGTCTGTCATCGCGCTCAACAACCAGACGGGCGAGGTGCTGGCCACTGGTCACGACGCGTGGCAGATGATCGGTCGGACGCCGAGCTACATCATCGCCGTGCGCCCCTTGCGGGGCGGGGCCATCACCGACTTCGACATCACCGAGCGCATGATCCGACTGCTGCTGCAGCGGGTCGGCGTCAGCCGGTTCAACCGGCCTCGCGTGGTCATCTGCGTGCCGTCGGCCATCACCGAGGTCGAGCGCCGGGCCGTGACCGAAGCGGCCCGTAGGGCCGGCGCCATGGACCCGCAGCTGATCGAGCAGCCCATGGCGGCCGCCATCGGCGCCGGTCTCCCGATCCACGAGCCCATCGGCAACATGGTCATCGACATCGGCGGTGGTACCACCGAGACCGCGGTGATCTCCCTCGGGGGCATCGTGGCCATCGAGGCCATCCGAGTCGGTTCGTTCGATCTCGACGCCGCCATCCAGACCTACGTGCGGCGCGAGTACGGCATCGCCATCGGCGAGCGGACGGCCGAGGAGATCAAGGTGGCGATCGGCTCAGCCGACCCCGTCAACGAAGAGATCCACGCCGAGATGCGCGGCCGAGACCTGATGAGCGGGCTGCCCAAGACCGTCGTGCTCACCCCCGAGGAGGTGCGCGGAGCGATCGCCGAACCCGTCAACGCGATCGTCGAGAGCGTCATCCGCTGCCTGTCGAAGGCACCGGCCGAGCTCTCCCAGGACTTCCTCACGAGGGGCATCACCTTGGTGGGCGGCGGAGGGATGCTGCTCGGCCTCGATCGTCGTCTGGCCCGCGAGACCAGAGTGCCTGTCCACCTGGTGGACGCGCCGCTCGAAGCAGTGGTGCTCGGCGCCGGTCACTGCATCGAGAGCTACGACGCGCTGAAGGAGATGTTCATGGGGGCGCGGGGCTGAACGCCCGCAACGACAGCAGGGGGAACAGTGGACGACGAGTTGCTGTACGTGGTCGACGGCCAGGTGGGCATCATCACGCTCAACCGGCCGGAGGCCCGCAACGCCCTGACCTGGCGCACCTACGCGCTGCTCGAGGACGCCGTGCGCACCACGACGGCCCGATGCCTGGTGATCACCGGAACCGACCCGGCGTTCTGCTCCGGAGACGACGTCAAGCTCGTCATGGGGGGCGGTGAGCGCCCGCCCGATGTCGCCAGCGCCGAGCGGGGCGGACCCCGGCTCACGCCGGCAGCCGCGGCGCTGCTGCTGACGGACGTGCCGGTCATCGCTGCGGTGAACGGTGCCGCCGTCGGATGGGGCATGGAGCTGGCGCTCATGGCCGACCTGCGCGTGGTGAGCGAACGGGCCCGCTTCGGCGAGCTGTTCGTGCTGCGAGGCCTGGTGAGCGATGCCCCCGGGCTCGGTCGCCTCGCCCAGCTGGTCGGGCGCGAGAAGGCCGCAGAGCTGCTCTTCACCGGCGACGTGATCGATGCCGCCGAAGCGCTGCGCATCGGGCTCGTCGGTCGGGTGGTGCCTCATGACGAGCTCCTGACCTCCGCACTGGCCCTCGCCCACCGCATCGCGGCCAACCCGCCGCTCGCCGTGCAGCGGATCAAGGCGGGGTTGCGCCACGCCCTTGATCCCGACTGGGCCGAGCTGGGGGCATGGGTCTCGGCCAACCTCGCCGAGCTGTTCCGCACCGAGGACCACCGCGAGGGGGTCAAGGCCTTCCTCGAGAAGCGACCGCCTCGGTTCGTCGGCCGCTGATCGTCAGGCGACCACGAGGCGCCGCACGGTCCCGTCGAGCGAGAGTGCGTACAGCTCGCCCTTGCTGTCCTCGCCGAACGAGACGAGCTGGTCGGGTTCGGTGGTGAGGACGACCTCGGTGGTCGATCCTGGTGCGAGGCCCCGCACGCCTCCGCCGCAGCTGTCGCCGAACAGGTACCAACCGGCGAGGGCCTTGACGGCAGCCCCTCGGTACACGAAGCCGCCGATCACTGCGCATCGGCCGCCACTGTGGCCGTACTGGTACCGGGGGGCGACGGCGCCGGGAGCCTCGACGCCCTCGTTGAAGCGCTTGGTGCCTTCGAACGCGCTCCAGCCGTAGTTCAGCCCGCGGCCCCCGACGCTGACCCCGCTTCCCGCCGCCCAGTTGATCTCCTCCCAGGTTCCCTGGCCGACGTCGCCGATCCAGAGGTCCCCCGTGCGCGAGTCGATGCTGAAGCGCCACGGGTTGCGCAGGCCGTAGGCCCAGATCTCCGGTCGGGCCCCGGTCGTGGCGAGGAACGGGTTGTCCGGGGGCACGGCGTAGGGCAGAGCGCCGCTTCGGTGGCTCGGGTCGATGCGCAGGACCTTGCCGAGCCAGGTGCCGAGGTCCTGCCCGTTGCCCTTCGGGTCGCCACCCGAGCCACCGTCACCGAGGCCGACGTAGAGCATCTGGTCAGGCCCGATCACGAGCTGGCCGCCGTTGTGGTTGGGGAACGGCTGGGTCTGGCGGAGCAGCACCCGCCGGGCCGCAGCGTCGAAGGTCCCGTCGGCTCGAACGGGGAGCGCGTCGACGCTGGTGTCGCCCGCGAGGTCGGTGTAGTCCACGAACGCGGTGCCACCGTCGGACGAAAAGGCCAGGCCGAGCAGCCCTTGTTCCCCGCCGGCCTTGGTGAGCGAGCGCAGGTCGGCCGCCGGTATCGCCGCGACGGCGCCGGTGGTGCGCCCGATGCGCTGCACGAGGCCGTCGAGGCTCGCCACGTAGAGCGTGTCCGGCTCGCCCGCCCGAACCGCGAGGGCGATCGGGTTCGTCACGCGAGCCACGACGGTGAAGGCCGGCGCGGGCGTCGGCGAGCCACCACAGGCGACGAGCCCGACGGTGACTACCGCCGATCCGACGACGGCGGTCCAGGGTCTCACCGCAAGAGCCTGATCAGGCCCTCCTGGACGACCGAAACCGCCAGGTGGCCGTCACGGGTGAAGATCAGGCCGTGGGCTAGCCCCCGCGAGTGGGAGGTGGACGGTGTGCCCTGGTCGTAGAGCAGCCAGTCGTCGGCCCGGAAGCGACGGTGGAACCACATGGCGTGATCGAGGCTGGCCATCTGCACCGTGTCGTCGATCCAGGAGATGCCGTGGGGCAACAAGGTGGTGTCGAGCAGCGTCATGTCGGAGGCGTAGGTGAGGATGCAGGCGTGGAGGGTCGGGTCGTCGGGCAGGACCCCGTCGGCTCGCAGCCACACTCGCTGATGGGGTGGGCCGGGAAGGCGCCTCTCCTCCGGAGCGAGCTCGACGTGGCGGAGGTCGATGGGTCGGGGCCGGTCGTACCAGTCGCCGAGGGCCTCGCGGTGGGGCGCCATTCGGGTACGGAAGTCGGGAAGCGATTCGGGCGCGGGCACGTCGTCGGGCATTGCCACCTGGAAGTCGAGGCCCTGCTCGTCGACGTGGAAGCTCGCCTGCAGGTTGAAGATGGCCTGGCCGTGCTGGATGGCCACCACTCGCCGAGTGGTGAAGCTCTTGCCGTCGCGGATGCGGTCGACCTCGTACAGGATCGGAACCGAGGGGTCGCCGGGTCGCAGGAAGTAGGCGTGCAGCGAGTGGACCATCCCGCGGTCGACGGTGCGTGCGGCCGCGACGAGGGCCTGGCCCGCCACCTGTCCGCCGAACACCCGCTGGCGGTGCTCCTGTGGTGAGACCCCGCGGAACAGGTTCACCTCGATCGATTCGAGGTCGAGGATGGCGAGCAGGTCGTCCAGTGCCGTGGTCACGTCCGCGATGATCGCGCAGGCTCCGCCGGCCCCGGTCAGCAGTAGGGTTCGCCCGCTATGGACCTGCGGCCTCGTGCCATCCTCCAGAGGTTCCGGGGGAAGGCTCTCAAGTTCGTGGCCGTCTCGCTCATCTCGACGGTCATCACCCAGACGTTGCTGTTCCTGTTCGGCACGCAGCTCGATTGGCAGCCGTGGGTGGCCAACATCGTGGCCGTCTCGCTCGTGTCGGTCGTGAGCTACCTGCTGAACCGGTACTGGGTGTGGGAGAAGCGCGACAAGGCGTCGCTGCGCAGAGAGGCCCTGCCCTACTGGGGCATCAACCTGGCCGGCCTCGCGCTGTCGACTGTGTTCGCGGTGCTGGCGCAGCAGGTCAGCGACGAGTGGTGGGTCGCCAACCTGGCCAACATCGCCGGCTTCGGCGTGCTCTGGCTGGCCAAGTTCCTGATCCTCGACGAGTACCTGTTCAAGCACCAACCCGCCGACGAACAACTGGAGACCGTGGCATGACCTTGCTCGACCTCGATCCCGATCAGCTCCTCACGACCACCCGCGCCGTGCGCAAGCGGCTCGACTTCGCTCGTCCGTTGTCCGACGACGTGCTGCGCGAGTGCGTGGCCGTGGCGATGCAGTCCCCGTCGGGTTCGAACCACCCGACGATGCAGTTCGTCGTGGTGCGCGACGAAGCCAAGCGCAAGGCCATCGGCGAGGTGTATCGGCAGTGCTTCGCCATCTACCAGTCGATGGATGGCATCTACATCCGCACGATCGACAAGGGCTCCGCCGATGCCAACGAGCAGCAGGCGCGTTCGGCGGACTCGGCCGACTACCTGATGGATCACATGGGCGACGCGCCGGCGCTGGTGATCGCCTGCACGCACGGCCGGGCCGACGGCATGCCGGGCATGGTGGCGGCCTCGATGATGGGCAACATCCTTCCGGCGACGTGGAGCTTCATGTTGGCGGCCCGGGCCCGGGGCATCGGCACGTGCTGGACCACCGTTCACCTCATGCAGGAGCAGGCCGTCGCCGACATCGTCGGCATCCCGTTCGACAGCGTCCAGCAGGTGTGCCTGACCCCGGTGGCGTACACGGTCGGGACCGACTTCAAGCCGGTCGCCCGCCCCGAGCCCGACAGCATCATCCACTGGGACACCTGGTGATCGACCCCGTGCTGCGGGCCCACGCGCTCGCCGCCACGGGGTTCATGCCACCAACAGAGGGCGATGCGCTCTACGCCGCCGCGGTCGCGGCCGCAGTGGCGGTGCCCGGCGCGCCCTTCGTGGAGATCGGGTCGTATTGCGGCCGGTCGACGGTGTGGTTGGGGGCCGCGGCCCGGGTGAGCGCGGTAGCGGTCTTCGCCGTCGACCACCACCGGGGCTCCGAGGAGAACCAGGCCGGCTGGGACTTCCACGATCCGACCCTGGTTGATCCCGAGATCGGGCAGATGGACACGCTCGGCCGCTTCCGGCGCACCATCTTCGACGCCGGCCTGGAGGACGTGGTGGTGGCGGTCGTCGGCGCCTCGCCTGTCGTGGCGCGCTGGTGGGGCACGCCCGCGGCGTTCGTGTTCATCGACGGCGGCCATGGGGCGGAACCGGCTCGGGCCGACTACGAGGGCTGGGTGCCCCACGTCGCTGTTGGCGGCACGCTGGCGATCCACGACGTGCACCCCGATCCGGCTGATGGCGGCCGTCCCCCGTACGAGGAGATCTACCAGCCGGCCCTGGCCAGCGGTCGCTTCGAGGAGCTCTCGGCCACCGGCTCGTTGCGGGTGCTGCGCCGCCTGCGCTGAGCCGCAGCGACGGCGCCGAGGGGGTGCTACGGGAGCTTGTTGACCGCGGCTTCGGCGATCTTTTGGAGCTCGGTCAGGTCGACCTTGTCGCCGTTGACAGCAACGGCAGAGATGGCGGCCACCATGGCCCCCTTGCGGGCGTAGATGAACTGCCCATCAACCGGCGTGTCGTTGATCGTGCCCCCGAGCCGGAAGGCCTTCGACTCGTCGCCGACCTTCGGGAACGACATCTCGCCCATGGTCAGGTCGTAGACGGTGCCATCGGGATTGGTCGCCTTGATCACGGGGCAGGCGGCGGCGGCCGGGCCGAGCGCGGCCATCCCCTTGGTGGCGATGTCGCCCGTGTAGGCCTCGAGCTTCTCGCCGGCAAACGGCCCGTTCGTGCCCTTGGTGATGTCGATGTTGGCCTTGGCTGTGGATGGGTAGAGCTTGTCCAAGGCGCTCAACGACGGACAGCCCGCAAACGGGGTGGCATCGTCGGGGTTGCTCTGGTCGGGGTCGATCGACCATCCGACGGGGAGGTCCTGCAAGGTGAGCAGCAGGCCCTTCAGTTCGTTCGCGGTGTAGGTCTTGACCGTGGTGGTCGGGGCAGCAGTGGTGGTCGCCGCTGCCGTCGTCGTGGTGGCGCCGGCCACCGTGGTGGTGGCGCCGGGGACGGTGGTCTTGGCCGTGGTGGGGCTCGAGCCGCCACCGCACGCAGCGAGGACGAGACCGAGGGAGCCGATGGTCACGAGAAGGAGTTCACGCGAGGTCCGCATGCCCTCACGGTACCGAGTGATCAGTCGCGGGCCGCGTCACTCAGAGGATCATCGTCGCCTGCTCCGGCCACCGGAGTGAGCCCGTGACCGAGGAAGAGGTCGCTCGCAGGGGAGGCGCCGCTGAGGGCGTCGGCGGCCAGGATGATGGCCGCCGCGGTGTAGGCGGAGCGCTCCTCGTCGGGGAAGCGGACGGCCTCGGGATGCACGAGGCCGGTCCAGTAGGCCCCGTCATCGCACCGGTGGGCGCGCGTCCACGACAGCAGCTCGGTCGCCGCGTCGCGGTGGCCGGCGATGAGGTGGGCGATGGCGCACTCGGCGGTCTCGGCGGCGGTGACCCACGGCTGGTTGTTGACGCAGCGCACACCACGGCCGGGCAGCACGAACTCGTCCCATCGCTGGGCCAGCCGGTCGACGGCGGCGGGGCCGGTGACGGCGCCACTGATCACGGGGTAGTACCAGTCCATGGCCCAGCGGTGCTTGGAAGCGAACGCGTCGGGCTGGTGGGCGATGACGTCGGCCAGGGTGACCGCCGACAGCTCCCAGTCGGGGCGCTCCTGGCCAACGAGCTCGGCCAGCGCGACCGCGCATCGCAGCGAGTGGCAGATGGACGATGACCCCGTGAGCAGCGCGTAGCTCCACGGGTGGCCGTCGATGTGACGGGCCCAGATGATCTCGCCACGCGGCGTCTGCAGGTCGAGCACGAAGTCGATGGCTCGCTCGACCACAGGCCACAGGGTGGCGACGAACCCACGGTCGCCGGTCACGAGCCAGTGGTGCCAGACCCCGGCGGCGACGTAGGCGATGATGTTGGTGTCGAGCTTGGGGTCTTCGACGCCGTCGCCCGTGTAGTAGGCGTGCCAGCTCCCGTCGGCGCGCTGTGCGTCGGCCAGCCACTGGTAGGCGAGGTCGGCCTCGGCCCGCCGACCGGCGACGGCGAGCGCCATAGCCGTCTCGACGTGGTTCCACGGGTCGCAGTGGCCGCCGGGGTACCACGGGATCATGCCGCTCGGGAGCTGCAGGGCGGCGATGGAGTCGGCCGTGGTGGCCACCTCGGCGGCGCTGATGGCGCCCGCGACCTCGGGAAGCGGATGCGGTGCGCTCATAGCGGCTTTCGCGCGTAGACGACGAGGCTCTTGCCGAGTACGGGGTTGAGGACCTTCTCGGTCCACCGCATGAGGGAAGGGGCGCTGACGATGTCCCACTCGAGCAGTCGGCGGTAGGCGGCCACTGCCGGGTGGTCGTCATTGGTCGGGCCGACCGCACAGCGCAGCCACCAGTAGGGCGAGTGCAGCGCGTGCGCCCGGTGGGTGCGGTCAGGCTCGAGGCCGGCGTTGCGCAGGCGGCTCCGCAACACCTCGTGGGAGTAGATGCGCACGTGGCCGCCGGCGACGTAGGGCGCGTGGTACTGGTTGCTCAACTTCCAACACACCTTCTCGGGCAGCTCGGCGGGCACGGTGGCCGCGAGCATGCCGCCCGGCTTCAGGATCCGGCTCAGCTCGCACAGCGCTTGCTGATCGTCGCCGATGTGCTCGAGGACCTCGCTGGCCACGATCTTGTCGAAGCTGGCGTCGGCGAAGGGCAGGCGGGTGGCGTCGCCCTGGACGGTGCCGACGCACGAGTCCTCGGAGACCTGACCGGCCTCGGCCATGGCTCCGAAGGTGTTGCGCACCTCTTTGAGCTCGGCGTCGCTGTAGTCGAGGGCAACGACGCGCGCACCGTGGCGGGCTGCCTCGAACGCGTGGCGGCCGAAGCCGCAGCCGAGGTCGAGGAGCAGATCGCCGGGCTGGAGGCCGAGCCAGTCGTAGCGGACGGTGAGCACCTAGCGACCCCCTCGGATGGCTTTGGCCACCCGGGCCGTGGCAGTGGCGGGTCGGGGTGTGCGGGGCATGGCCAGCACCTCGCGGTACTGCTCGACGGTGGCGACCGCGGTGTGGCGCCACGACCAGCGGCTGACCACGCGTCGGCGGCCGGCATCGCCGACGCGGGCCCGCAGCTCCGGATCGTCGAGCCCGCGACGGATCGTGGCGGCCAGCGCCTCGGAGTCGCCCGCTGGGCACTGCAGGACGGTCTCGCCGTCGGCCCCGGTGACCTCGGGGAGCGCGCCGCCGTCGGTGGCCACCAGGCAGATGCCCGTGGCCATGGCCTCGACAGCGGGAAGGCTGAAGCCCTCGTACAGGCTGGGCACGATGGCCAGCTCGGCCTCGGCGTACAGCTCGACGATGCGCTCGTCGGTCACGCCACTGACCCAGGTCACGATGTCAGCCAGACCGTGGCGCTCGATGAGCTCGGCCGAGCGGCCGCCGGGCTTGGGCCGGCCGACGATCGTGAGGCTCACGTCGCGCTCGGTGCGCAGCTTGGCCAGCGCCTCGAGCAGGTAGGCCTGACCCTTGAGGGTGACGTCCGCGCTGGCCGTGGTGATGAGGCGTCCGGGCACCCGGGCGATGTGGGGCAGCGGGCGGAACAGGTCGGGATCGACGCCGACGGGCACCAGGCGCATGCGGTCGAGGGGCACGCCCATGTCGCCGTGGATGTCCTTGATCGAGTTCTCGGACACCACCACGATCCGGGGCATGCGCTGGGCAACCCGGCCTTGCATCTTGACGAACGAGTACCAGCGCCCGACGCTGATCCGCTTGCGTCGCGTGGGCGCGTGCTCGATCTCGAGTTGGCGGTCCTTGGTGATGGGGTGGTGCAGCGTGACCACCGTGGGGAGGAGCTGCTCGATGCCGAGCAGGCCGTAGCCGAGGCACTGGTTGTCGTGGACGAGGTCGAACTCGCCCTGGCGTCGTGTGAGCTCGCGCAGGGCCCGCATGCTGAACGCCAGCGGCTCCGGGAAGGTGCCGGCCGAGAACTGGGCGACTTCGAGGACGTCGGTCCAGTCTTTGAACTCCCAGTAGGCGGGGAAGCGCCCCGGGTACTGGTCGTTGAAGATGTCGAGGCTGCGCAGCTCGGTGAGCGGTACCCGGGGGTCGAGCACCGGGTAGGGCTGGCCGCCCAGCACCTCGACGCTGTGGCCGAGGTCGACCAGGGCCTTGGTGAGGTGGCGGGTGTAGACGCCTTGGCCCCCGACGTGCGGCTTGCCGCGATAGGAGAGGTAGGCGATGCGCAGGGGACCGTCCGGGTCCGCCGACAGGGACGGAGGCATCCGGGGATGCTACCGGTCGGTCACCGCTCATTGCCTGGGGTGATGGTGAACGTGGCCGTGAGCGTTCGTCCTGGGCCGACCGTGGTCGGGGCGTGGTTGAACTCGTCTGGTGGGCCGGTCTGAGGCTCGACGCACAGCGCGTGCTCGGGCTCGGTGTAGACCACCCAGTGGTCGCAGCTCGACCGGAGCACGATGATCGGGCCGTCGACGAACCGCAGGACAGGGTCTCCGGTCAGCGCGGTGAGGCAGTCGTCGAGGGGACCGGCCGGCACGTCGACCAGGCGCCCGGTCGGGATGCCCGTGCCGTCGCGCTCGTAGAGGCGGGCGGAGGGGAGCTCGAGCATGACGGGACGGCGGAACCAGGGGTGCCAGCCGGCTTGCGCCGGCATCGGGCGGTCGTCGTTGCCGACGGTCATCGCCAGCTGGACCCCGTCGGCACCGGCCTCGATGTGCTGCGTCGCCCATCCCCCGAACGGCCAGTCGAGATCGATGCGCAGGTCGACTCCGGTGGCGCTCTGGGTCGTGACCGACCAGGGGTGGTCGTAGCCACAGCCGTGGATGGCGTGGGGGGCGAGGTTGACCGGTAGCTCGACGCCGTGACCGCCGAACGAGAAGTGCCCCTCGCGCACCCGCCCGGCGAACGGCACCATCGGGAACGATCCCCACAGCATGGGGTGATCGTCGGGGCCACCAGTCACGAGCAGCTCATGGCCCTTCATGACGATCGAGGCGAGCCGGCCACCACATGACGGGTCGACGGTGACGGCCGCGAGACCGGTCGGCGAGCGCAGCTCGATGCGCGGAGCAGGGACCATGGCCGTGCATCGTCGCATGGTCGCCTCTGGTCCGCCCGCTACCGTCCGAGCCGATGCGAGGGCTCGTGCAGCGGGTGACCCGGGCGGTGGTCACCGTCGACGGCGAGGTGATCGGCTCGATCGGTGCCGGGCTGTGCCTGTTCGTCGGCGTCACCCACGACGACACCGACGCGACGGCCGGGAAGCTGGCCGACAAGGTCTGGAGCCTGCGGGTCCTCGATGACGATGCGGGGGTCATGAACCGCTCGTTGGCCGATTGGGCCGACCGCACCGCTGCGGTGCTCGTCGTGAGCCAGTTCACGCTCTACGGCGACACCAGCAGGGGGCGGCGGCCGAGCTGGTTGGCCGCCGCTCGCCCCGAGCAAGCCGAGCCCCTCGTCGACGCCGTCGTCGTGGCCCTGCGGCGGCACGGCGCCTCGGTGGCCACCGGGCGGTTCGGCGCCGACATGGCCGTCGAGCTGGTCAACGACGGGCCAGTGACGATCTGGCTCGAGGTGAGCTGACCACCAGGGCGATCGCCAGCAGCACGACCATGAGCGCGACGACGGGCCCGTCGCCGAGGCGCGTGTAGATCGTCAGCCCCTCGCGCAGGGCCACCTCGCGCTGCACGACGGCGGTCTCGCTGATGGCGGTGCGGTCGAGCACCGTCCCCGACGACGTGATGACTGCGGTGAAGCCGGTGGGTGCGACCTGCATCACCGAGCGGCCGGTC
This sequence comes from Acidimicrobiales bacterium, assembly GCA_038244535.1. Lineage (GTDB taxonomy): Bacteria > Actinomycetota > Acidimicrobiia > Acidimicrobiales > Ilumatobacteraceae > JBBRTJ01. The sequence goes on from JBBRTJ010000078.1 coordinate 11,022, forward strand.
TCGAGCGCCCGCAGGCGGGACGATGCGATCTGCTGGGTCTGCAAGATGGTGCCGGTGTAGGACGAGCCGTTGGTCGGGTTGAGGAGCACCTGCCCGCCGTTGCGAGTGGCGTCACGGGCTCGGTTGGCGAAGAAGATCTCCCAGCTGATGGCCACGCCGAACCGGTGGCCGGCGGCGTCGAGCACGGCGGGCCCCGTGCCGGCCGTGGCATCGCGCGGGACCAGCTGCGTCGGCGCGCCCAGGGCTTCGAGGAGCCCGCGCAGTGGCATGTACTCGCCGAACGGGACGCGGTGCACCTTGTCGAAGCGGCCGGTGATGTCACCGTCGGGTGTGACGACCACCTGGGCGTTGGTGAAGTGGTCAGGCCCGTCGTCCTCGGTGATGCCGACGATCAACGGCGCACCGTGACGAGCGGCGAGGTCGGCGATGACGGCCGCCTGACTGCTGCCGGCGAAGGTGGCGACGTCGATCACGTTCTCGGGCCACAAGATGAGGTCGACCGGGTCGGTGACCCCGCCCGTGGCGTCCACGTGGCGCTGGAACACCTCCTGCGGGTCTGAGTCCTTGGCCCTGGTGCCCTGGGGACCGCCGCCCTGCACCCCCGCGATGCGCAGCGTGCCGATCTGGTGGCCGCTCGGCGCGATCGTTGCAAGTGCAACCATCGCCACCGCTGCGACGGCAAGAGCCGCGACCGGCCGCCACGCTCGCTCCGAGACCGCGCTGAGGAGGCAGCCGGCCAGGACCGTGACGAACGTGAGCAGCAGCGAGCCCCCGACGCGGACCACGGGCGCCAGTGGGCCGCTGACCTGGCTGATGGCGAGCGAGGCGAGGGGGACACCGCCGAAGGGGAAGGCCCACCTGATGGCCTCGGCGATGGTGATGGCCGCGGGGAGCCCCAGCCACCGCCAGCGGCCGCCCGGTGCGAGCGCGGCGGCCGCGCCGAGGTAGGCGGCGTACGACAAGGTGGCCACGATGTAGCCGGGCGCGGTGAGGTACCACATCCACCCCATGCCGGGACCGAGCCAGGCCACGCCGAAGAGCCAGGTGCGGGCGAACCGGCTGCGCCGGCTCCGATCGGCAAGCAGGCGGTCGAGCAGGGCGAACCCGACGAGGGCGAGCGGCCACCAGCCCCACGGCGGGAGCGACAGTGCGACGAGCAGCCCAGCACCGAGCGCGGCGAAGCCCGCGGGGATCGAACGCCTCGGCGCCACGGTCGAGCTCAACTGGCGAGGGCGAGGTGCACGACGTAGCGGAACGCCGCCGAGTGCTTGGGGTGGCAGGCGAACAGGGTGGCGGTGAAGGCGGGGCTCTGGTTCACGATCTCCACCGCGGTGGGCTTGACGATCTCGTGGCTGGTGACGGTGTAGGTGTGCGACGAGCCGTCGGTCATCGCAAACACCACGACATCGCCCTCGACGAGGCGGTCGATGTCGAGGAACGGGTGTGAGTGGGTCACGCGGTGCCCGGCGACGACCACGTTGCCCCGCTCGCCGGGCTTGGCGGTGCCGGGCCACCATCCGGGACCCTGGTCGAGCGTGGTGAGCGTGACGCCCTGCAGGAGATCGGCCTCGAGGCCGATCTTGGGGATCTCGATGCGGCCGATGACGACCTTGGGCTCGTCGGCGCGGGGGTTCGGCGGGGGCGGGACCGGGACCGGCAGCGGCGGCTCCGTGGTCGTCGTGACGGCGTCGGTCGTGGTGGTGGCGATCTCTGTCGTCGAGGTCGTCGCCGCCTTCAGGGCGACGGGCGCCGCTACCGGGATCGGCGAGTCGTCGAGCGCGGCGCCCGCGGCTGAGCGGCCACCGCTGGCGCCGCAGGCCGTGAGTGCGGCCACCATCGCGAGGGCGATCGCTCGCTCGGCAGCCCGGCCACGGACCCGCCACCGTCCCCCCACGATCCTCACCGCCACGGTCTACCGCGCCGCGAGGCGGTCCAGGGTGGCGGCGGCGGCCTCCCGACCCTGGCGGATGCAGGCCGGGATGCCCACGCCCTCGAACGCCGCTCCGGTCACCACGATGCCCGGTGCCCCCGCCAGAGCGGCTCGGATCCCAGCGATCCGATCGATGTGCCCGGGCAGGTACTGCGGGAACGACTGGGGCCAGCGGGTGATGTCGGACTCGGTCGGGGCGCCGGTGGGACCGAGCAACCGGCTGAGGTCGTCGAGCACTGCTCTGGTCAGCGCCTGGTCGGAGAGCTCGAGGGCCTTCTCGTTACCGGCGTGGCCCACCGAGGCCCGCAGCAGCACGTCCCCCGGGGCCTTCCAGTGGTTCCACTTCGCCGAACCGAACGAGACGGCGGTGACGACCCGCTGGTTGGGCTTCGGCACGAGCACACCGCTGCCGGGTACGAGGTTGGGAAAGCGGCTCGCCGGGAACGTGAGGCGGATCATCGCCACGGACGCGTAGTCGATGTTGGCCAGGGCGAGCACGGCGTCAGGCGCCACGGATTGCAGCAGCCGGGCGGCGGCAAAGGCGGGCGTCGTCATGACGACGGCGTCGGCAACGAGGTCGTCGACTCGCCATCGTCGGCCATCGCGCTCGAGGGTGGTGACGGGCTGACCGAGGCGGATGGTCCCACCACCGTCGGTGATGGCCGCGGCGAGGCGATCGACCAGGGCTGACAGTCCAGCGGTGAGCGTCACGAACACCGGCGGTGCCACCGTGTCGCCCCGGGCCTTGGCTTCGGTCTTGGCCTGGCGGCGCAGGCCGAGCAGCAGGCTGCGGCTCTTCTTGGCCGCCGCGTCGAGCTGGAGCGCGCCGGCGGCCAGGCTCAGGCGATCGGCGTCACCGGCGTTGATGCCGCCGAGGAGCGGATCGACCAGCCGCTCGTTGACCTCCTTGCCGAATCGCGCCCGGATGAGGCGGCCGACGCTGTCGTGGGCGTTGCGGGTGCGGGGCAGCAGCGGTTCCATGGCGGCCCGCACGATGCCAAGGGGTGACAGGAGCCGGCTGCGGACGATGCCGAGGCCGGCGGGCACGCCGAGCACGATGCCTTCGGGCAGCGGGTGGAGCACGCCGCCCCAGGCGACCGCCGCAGTGCTGGTGGCCGGGGACGTGCGCTCAGCGGCGGTGAAGCCGAGGTCGTCGAGGAGCTGGCTGCCCCACGGAACCCGGGCGAGCATGGCGTCGGGCCCGGTCTCGACCTGCCGGCCGGCGAACGGGGTCGTGAGGATCTTGCCGCCGACGCGGGTGTCGCCCTCGATCACGGTGACGGTCCGCTCGCCCGGTGCGGTGACGAGCGCCCAGGCAGTCGTGAGGCCGGTGATGCCGCCACCGATCACAACAACGTGCGGAACGGTTGCCATGTCAGCTCCCGGCTGCAGCGGCCACGACCCGGTCGGCGAGGGCGCCGAGGACCACCGGATCGTCGTTGACGCACGGCGTGCGGGCGAAGGCGAGGCCGAGCCGCTCGGCGTGGTGGGCTGCCTCGATGTCGAGGTCGTAGAGCACCTCGAGGTGGTCGGCTACGAACCCGGCGGCACACACGAGCACGCCCGTCGAGCGCTCGGCGGCGGCGAGGTCGGTGATGACGGCGAGGATGTCCGGGCCGAGCCACGGTTCGGGGGTGCGCCCCGCGCTCTGCCACGCGATGCCCCAGCCGGACCACTCGGCCAAGCCGACCCGGCCGGCCACGGCGGCCGCGGTGGCGCGGAGCTGGTCGGGGTAGGGATCGCCGCTGGCCAGGATGCGTTCGGGCAGCGAGTGGGCGGTGAACAGCACCTTGGTGCCCTCGGGCAGGCCCGCCAACCCGGCCCGCACTCCGGCGCCCAGGAAGTCGAGGTAGGCGGGCTCGAGGTGCCAGCTCTCGATGCCGGCGATCTCGACGCCGACGGCGGCCCCCGCCGCCCGGGCCCGATCGAGGTACTGGCCGATGCTGAACGCGCTGTAGTGCGGGGCCAGGACCAAGCCCACGGCCCGGCGCAAGCCCCGCTCGGCCACCGCGTTTACGGCCGTCTCGATCTTGGGCTCGGCGTGCTTCAGCCCGAGCACCACCTCGAACCGGTCGGGCGCCCGCTGGTCGAGTGCGGTCTGCAGGGCGACGCGCTGCGCCTCGGTGCGCTCGGCCAGGGGCGAGATGCCGCCGATGGCGTCATAGCGGCGAACGAGGTCAGCCAGCAGCTCAGGGGTGGGTGGCCGACCCCGGCGGATGTCGGTGTAGTACGGCTCGATCTCGGCCGGCGTACGGGGCGTGCCGTAGGCCATGAGGATGACGGCGATGCGCTCGTCGTGGTTGCGGGTCCGCTCGGTGCTCATGACGGTCGGCTCGGCGGGGTGGCGTGGACCCGCTCGGTGATCCGTTCGAGGATCGACGGGTCGGTCTCTGGCAGCACGCCGTGGCCGAGGTTGAACACGTGACCGGGCTCGGGGCCGGCGGCGGCGATCACGGCGTCGACCTGGGTGGCCACGACGTCCCACGGGCAGAGGCACACCGCCGGGTCGAGGTTGCCCTGTACGGCCCGGTTCGGTCCGACGCGGCGCCGGGCCTCGGTCAGCGGCACACGCCAGTCGACCCCCACCATCTCGGCGCCTGCGGCGGCCATGAGCGACAGCAGCTCACCGGTGTCGACCCCGAAGTGGATGCGGGGGACCAGCGGCTCGTGGGCGGCGACGGCGGCGAGGACCTTGGTCGAGTGCGGGAGCACGTAGCGCTCGTAGTCAGGGGCCGACAGCGCGCCGGCCCACGAGTCGAAGAGCTGGATGGCCTGAGCACCGGCGTCGATCTGGGAGACGAGCGACGCGATGGCCAGGTCGGCCAGGCGATCCATCAGCTCGTTCCAGAGGGGTTCGTCGCCGTACATGAGGGCTTTGGTGTGGGCGTAGGTCCGCGACGGCCGCCCTTCGATCAGGTAGCTGGCCACCGTGAACGGCGCGCCTGCGAACCCGATGAGCGGCGCAGTCAGCTCCCTCGCCAGGATGCGCACGGTCTCGATCACGTAGGGCGTGTCGAGCTCGGGCTCGAGGGGACGGAGTCGGTCGAGATCGGACCGTGACCGGAACGGCTCGGCCACCACGGGTCCGGTGCCCGGAGCGACGTCGACCCCGAAGCCGATGGCGTGCACCGGCACGACGATGTCGGAGTAGAGGATCGCCGCGTCGACGCCGTAGCGGCTCACGGGCTGGAGCGTCAGCTGTGCGGCCAGGTCGGGTTGCTTGATGGCCTGCAGGATGCTGCCGTCGCCGCGGAGGGCCTTGTACTCGGGCAGCGAGCGTCCTGCCTGGCGCATGAACCACACCGGCCGGCGGGTCACCGGTTCCCGGCGGCAGGCAGCAAGGAACGGTGCATCGAGGGGGGCGGTCATGGCGGGCTGACGCTACCCAACCAGTGGCCGCCGCCCCGAGGCGGGCTGGCCGTGCTGGCCCGTGGTGGCTCCGGACGTGCTCCGGACGTGCTTCGGACATCGATCGCATCATGAGCATCTCCATCACCGGCCATCGGCGCCACGACATCTGGTCCGACGACCAGCCGTTCACGAAGGCCGCGCTCCGCGGCGTCGTCGGCCATCGCCAGGTCACCGACGCCTACATCGCCCACCTCGCTCGCAGCCGCGGCGGTCGCGTCGTCACCCTCGACCGAGGCCTGGCCGAGCTGCATCCCGACGTCACCGACCTCCTCGAACCCTGACGTCGTGGCGCACTCGTGGGGCCGTCGGGCGAACTGGGGCTGTCAGCGGCCAGAGCTGGCCGGATCCAGCCCCAGTCCTCCTCGATCGCTGACGTCGTGGCGCACTGATGGGGCCGTCGGGCGAACTGGGGCTGTCAGCGGCCAGAGCTGGCCGGATCCAGCCCCAGTCCTCCTCGA
>JBBRTJ010000079.1:0-16699 GCA_038244535.1 Acidimicrobiales bacterium
GGCGAGGGCGGCCAGGAGCGCGATGCGGATGTCACCGCGGCGTCGGCGTCCGGGGTGGCGGTCCCAGGGGCCGTGCCCTTCTTGGTGGTCGTGGTGGGTGGATGGGGGACCGGGGCGACCCCGGCGTGGTCCGTTCATCATGGGTGTTCCTTTTATCGAGATGGGATGTGTGCCATCACGATATATCGCGACTGGTCAACTTGCAACCTTTGGCGGGGCCCTCGCTGGTCATGAGCTGTCACGGCGGTAAGTGGCGAGCGTGAGTGCGCCAACTGCACGGTGGCTCGCCACTTCACGGCCGAGTGGGCTCTTCATCAGCGATGGGCGCTGAGCGGCGACTGATCAGAACACAACCCCCCGCAGCGGTGCTCCGGTGGATCAGTTGCCGGCGAGGTAGTTGGCGAGGGCGACGGCCAGGGCCTGAGCCGCCCGCTGGCGCCAGTTCGGGTCGCCGAGCAGTGCGCCGTCGGTGGGGTTCTGCGTGTTGCCCGCCTCGAACAGGACCTTGGGCACGTTGGAGAGGTTCAGCCCGCCGAAGTCCGTGCGCTCGATCATCCCGCCGCAGCAGTAGTAGCTGGCGATCGGCATGCCAGTGGATGGGAAGGCCCGCACGATGTCGAGGCCGAGTCGGTGGGAGGCGGCGTAGATGTCGTCGGTGTAGCCGGGGATGTTGCCCGGGGCGTTGACCATGAAGCCCCGACCGCTGACGGGGCCGCCGTCGGCGTGGATCGAGATGGCCACGTTGGCATGGGCGTTGTTGCCGAAGAAGGCGCGCTGGTCGATGCACGGACCCCAGCCGGAGTTGTCGGTGCGCGACATCACGACGGTGGCGCCGTTGGCGACCAGGATCGAGCGCAACCGCAGGCCGACGTCGAGGTTGAAGGCCGTCTCGGTGATGCCACCGGGGACGGCTGCACCAGCGGTGTCGCACTGGCGGTACTGGGTCCCGATCCAGATCATCCGGCTGAGCTCGGCACTGTGGGCCCAGTTCATGCCGTTGTGGCCGGGGTCGATGGCGATGATCTTGCCGGCCACTGCGCTGAGGTTGCCCGAGGGCGGAGGCGGAGCCGCCGCCGTGGTCGGCGCGCTGGTCGGCTTGGGCGTCGTCGTCGTTGGCTTGGCCGCACTGGTGGTCGTGCCGGGCTTGGCCGTCGTGGTCGTGCCGGGCTTGGCCGTCGTGGTGGTGCTCCCGGTGGTGGCGGCCGCTGTTGCAGCCTGGGCCACCGTGGTCCTGCCGTCGGTGGTGGCCGTGTCTCCACTCGCGACGGTGGCGTCGGCGGCGCTGGATGAGGTCGCGGCCGCGCTGCTCGTCGTGCGAGCGTTGGCATCGACCGTGCGGGGGTTGGCGTCACAGGCGACGGCGCCGATGGCGACCACCAGCGCGCTGATGCCGAGCGTGATGGCCCGGCGCTTCGAGGGCCGTGTGGGTCGCCTCGTGTCGCGAGCGGTCATTGGTGCCCCGTCCGACGGCCCAAGCCGGTGGCGTCATGCACCGTGGCCACGGCCCGCGTCGGGGTGATGCGCACGAGGTCGTTCCAGGTCATGGCGGAACCGTAACTTGTCGAGTCCGGTCGGCAGCGGCGACGATCGCACGATGACCGCTGCCGCTTGCCGTGCCTTCTTCGATGCGTGGAACCGCCGTGACATGGACGAGGCGATGACGCACGTCGCCGATGACTGCCACTACAACGACTTCTCGTTCACGCGACCGCACGTCGGCAAGGCCGAGGTGCGGACCCTGTTCGAGAACGTCGCCACCCGCGCCCCCCAGGTGACGTTCCTCATCCATGACATCACAGGCGAGCACGACGTGGGCGCGTACTGGGAGGTGCTGGTGGCGGGGCAGCCGTCAGGGCGGGTGGGCGTGAGCTTCTACAAGTTCGACGCCGACGACCGGTTGGTGTGGGCGCTCGATGCGGCCGACCCCGGCCCCGTCCACCGCACCAACGACTTCCACTGACCGATCAGGTGACGGTGATCTTCTTGGGCGGGCTGAACGTCGAGGTGCCACCGGGGGTGCCGCCCTTGACGAGCGAGCGGAACTGGTAGACGCCCGGTCCGGCCGTCGGCGTGTACGTCGTCATCTTGAGCGTGGTGTTGACGAGCAGGTTGACGAAGGCGGCCGACGTCGGCGTCTTGACCTGCACGTCGAACGCGTAGCCGGGGGGAAGCGCGGCGGTGGCCCAGCTCACCTTGAACACGGTCGCCGTCGTGCCGGTAGCCGGCGTCACCTTGTCGGTCACCTTGAGCGTGGCGAGCATCGACAGGTGGATGGCGCAGTGGTAGGCGAACGTGCCGGAGGCATCGGTGGTGAACGTGAACGAGGTGCCCGGTGACCTGAATCCCGAGTCCCACAGGCCGAGCCCGGTGTTGTCGGTGCTCGTGTGGGTGGCGAAGTTGGTTGCCGGGTAGTTCCACACCACGTTCTGTCCGAGTGCCTGCGTGAGGCTCGCCGGCGTGAACGCGAACTCGGTCACCGTCACGGTCTTGGGTACCGCCTCGGCCGGCACGGCCAGGGCCAGGCCCAGCAGTGACACCGCGACCGCCGCGCCGATGCGCTTCGCCCTTCGTCCTTTGCCGCTGGGCGTGGGCTGTTGGTCGTTCATGACCCCTCCTCGTCGTCCGTGCCGGGATGGCAGGCCCCCGCATCCCCTACGAACGAAGGCGCCGATCGGATGGTGCACTTCGCTCAGCCAAAGCGCAAGCCCCTACCGTCGGTGGAGACGGAGCGAGCTTGTGCGTCGAAAGCGGCGTGGGGCCGCATTGGCCGTACAAGCTGTTGCACCGACCGCCTGGTGCCCTCGGCAGGATTCGAACCTGCGCACACGGCTCCGGAAGCCGATGCTCTATCCCCTGAGCTACGAGGGCGGGACGGGGCACTCTAGCCGCCCGGTGCCGCCGCCTCTCGGGCTGCGGGGCACCCGGCCGCACCGCCGCTGGGTCTCAGCCGAGGGCGACGTAGGCGGCCCGCGTGAGATCGGTCCCGCGGCTGTCGCCGTTGAGTCCCGACTCCATGCGGTTCATGACGTAGCTGACCGTCATCCGCCGGTCGAGGTCGTTGATGATCGTCGAGCCGCCCCAGCCGCCCCAGTAGCAGACGTTCCCGTCCGGGAGCTCGGGCACCGACTCGCTGGGCAAGCCGAAGCCGATGCCGAACCGGACCGGGATGCCGAGCACGAGGTCCATCCCCCTCGCCTGCTCCGTGAAGATGAGCCGGCAGGTCTCGGGCTTGAGCAGCCGAACGCCGCCAGCCTCACCGTGGTTCGAGATGACCGCTTGTGCAGCAGCCACCGAGCGGGCGTTGCCGTGGCCGTTGGCGGCGCCGATGTCGGCCTGGCGCCACTCGGGCGTCCACGAGGTGCTGGCATCGGGGGCCGGCCCGGTGAAGGTCTTGACCAGGACGCTTTCGACGTCGAGGGTGGTCAAGTCGATGGGCAGCGGAGGGGGCGGCACCACGTTGGAGATCCGGTGGAACTCGGTCGGTGACAGCCCGATGTGGAAGTCGACGCCGAGCGGGCCGGCAACCTCCTTGGCGAAGAACTCGCCGAGGTGCTGGCCGGTGATGCGGCGCACGACCTCGCCCACGAGGTGACCCTGGTTGAGGGCGTGGTAGCCCGACATCGTGCCGGGCTCCCACCACGGCGCTTGCGCAGCGAGCATCGAGGTCGACTTCTCCCAGTCGTACAGGTCCTCGACCACGACCGGCTGCGCCCAGCCCGACACGCCCGAGGTGTGCGACATCAGGTGGCGCACCTCGATTGCCTCCTTGCCGTTGGCGGCGAACTCCGGCCAGTACCGGGCGACGGGCGAGAACACGTCGAGCTCGCCGCGGTCGACCAGCAGCAGCGCGGTCAGCGACGTCATGGTCTTGGTGGTGGACCACACGTTGGTGATGGTGTCGCGCCCCCACGGCACGGTTCGCTCGGTGTCGGACCAGCCGCCCCACAGGTCGACCACCACCTCGCCATCAAGGGCCACGGCCACCGATGCGCCGAGGTCGGCCCCTGAATCGATGGATGCCGAGAGCAGGTCGCGCAGGGCGCCGAACCGCTCGTCACAAGTTCCTTGAACGTCAGCCATGGCGCATCATGGCGCGACCAGGGAGCGGCCCGCACGGCGGCGCACCGGCACCACCGGAGAACGCCCGAGGGACGCGCCTGCGATCGGTACCCTTGACACATGGTTCCCCCTGGGCTCGTCGACGCCATCGCCGCGCATCTCATCGCCCTCGGGCTCACCGCCGAGGCCGCCGGCGCGCTGACGCTGGAACGGCCCCGCAAGCCCGAGCACGGCGACTGGGCCGTCAACGTCTTCCCCTTCGCCAAGGCGGCCGGGCGTCCCGGCCCCGAGCTCGCGGCGGCCGTGGCCGACCTGGTGAACGCCGATCGGCCGGCCCACGTGGCCAAGGCCGAGGCGGTCGGTGGGTTCCTCAACCTGAAGCTCGATCCGGGCTGGCTCGGCGAGGTGCTGCGCACGGTCGTCGCCGAGGGCGTCGAGGGCTTCGCCCGGACGCAGGCCGAGCCCGCCATGCACGTCAACGTCGAGTTCGTGTCGGCCAACCCGACTGGTCCGCTCCATGCCGGCCACGGCCGGTGGGCGGCCTACGGCGACAGCCTCGCCCGGGTGCTGGCCCGGTGCGGTCACACCGTGCACCGCGAGTTCTACGTCAACGATCGCGGCGCGCAGGTGGTGCGCTACGGAGCGAGCCTGGCCGCCGCCAAGGCCGGCCTGCCCACGCCCGTCGACGGCTATGCGGGCGAGTACATCCGAGACTGGGCGGTCGACCTGCCCGACGGTGCCGATCCTGTCGAGTGGGGCCTCGAGCGGGCCCACGTCGACCAGCACGACGTCCTGGTCCGGATGGGTGTGCACTTCGACACCTGGAGCAGCGAGCGCGAGGTGGCGACCCCCGGCAACCTGGCGGCCACGCTGGCCGAGCTCAAGGCCAAGGGCGCCGTGTACGACGAGTACGGCGCCGTGTGGCTCCGCACCTCCAGCCATGGCGACGACAAGGACCGGGTCCTCATCCGCAGCGACGGCGAGCCGACCTACTTCCTGCCCGACATCGCCTTTCACCGCGACAAGTTCGCCCGGGGCTGGGATCACCTGATCAATGTGCTCGGCGCCGACCACCACGGCTACGTCCAGCGCATGGCGGCCGCCGTCGAGCTGCTCGGCCACCGCAGGGACAGCTTCGAGGCGATCATCGGCCAGAACGTGGTGCTGATGCGGGCCGGCGAGGAGGTCAAGCTCTCGAAGCGCCGCGGAGACATCATCGAGCTGGCCGAGGTGCTCGACGAGGTCGGACCCGACGCCACCCGGTTCACCTACCTGCTGCAGTCCATCGACACGCGCCAGGTGTTCGACCTGGACGTCGTGGTGCAGCAGTCGATGGACAACCCGGTGTTCTACGTCCAGATGGCCAACGCCCGGCTGGCCGGCCTCGCCCGCAACGCGGCCGCCCGCGGTGTCGTGCGCCAACCACTGGCCGACGTCGACCTCTCCGTGCTCGTCCACCAGCGCGAGCTCGACCTGCTCACCAGTCTTGGTGAGCTGCCCGAGGTCGTGCTCGATGCCGCCGATCGCCGAGCCCCCAACAAGCTGACGACCTGGACGCGGCAGATGGCGGGGGCCGTCCACGGCTTCCACCACGACTGCTGGGTCGTGGCCGACGACGTGGCCCCCGAGCTGACGCAGGCCCGCCTGTGGCTGGTCGAAGCCAGCCACATCGGCCTCGCCGTCGCCCTCGACCTCCTCGGCGTCACCGCCCCCGACACGCTGTAGGAGACTGCCCGCTCAACCGAGCGTCGCGCTCGACCGGCGATCGAAGGCGGCGTCCGGGGATCGACGGAGCGTGGTTCTCATCGTTGAGGACCAGACCGCGCAGATCGGCAGGCGAGTAGTCGCGCACGGCGGTCGACGGGGATGCGTTTGCCGTCGGGCCCGGTCGGCGCAGGCACTACCGTCACCGGCCGTGAACGAGTCGAACGTGGTGCGGGTGGGCGTGCTCGGGTGCGGGAACGTCGGTGCCGCGGTGGTGGCCCTCGTCGGCGAGCGGGCCGATGCCATCGAGGCCCGCACCGGCATGCGGCTCGAGGTCGCCCGGGTCGCCGTCCGCAACGTCAGCCGTGAACGCGAGGTCCGCCTTGCCGAAGGCGTCCTCACCCGGGATCCCATGGGCGTGGTCGACGACCCGACCATCGACGTGATCGTCGAGGTGATCGGCGGCATCGAGCCCGCCCGCGAGCTCATCGTCGCCGCGCTGAAGAGCGGCAAGCCGGTGGTCACCGCGAACAAGGAACTGCTGGCCAACGTCGGTGCCGAGCTGTTCGCCACCGCCGATGCGGCAGGCCGAGACCTGCTGTTCGAGGCGGCCGTTGCCGGTGGCATCCCGCTCATCCGGGTCCTGCGAGAGAGCCTCGCCGGCGAGCCCGTGCGCCGCATGCTCGGCATCGTCAACGGCACGACGAACTACATCCTGTCCAAGATGAGCGACGAGGGCGCCTCGTACGCACAAGCGCTGGCCGAGGCGCAGTCGCTGGGCTACGCCGAACGTGACCCCACCGCCGACGTCGAGGGGCTCGATGCCGCGGCCAAGGCCGCCATCATCGCCAGCATCGCCTTTGGCACCAGAGTCGTGGCCGGTGACGTCTACCACGAGGGCATCAGCCGCATCACCGGTGGCGACATCGCCGTCGCCGATCGCCTCGGCTACGTGGTGAAGCTCCTCGCCATCGCCGAGATCGACGAGGCCGGCGACGTCAGTGCTCGGGTCCACCCCGCCATGGTCCCCAAGCACCACCCGCTGGCCAGCGTGCGCGACAGCTACAACGCGGTGTTCATCGAGGGCGGAGCAGTCGGGTCGCTGATGTTCTACGGCCGCGGTGCCGGCGGCATGCCCACCGCCAGCGCCGTGCTCGGCGACCTCATCGATGCCTCGCTCAACCTGCGCCGGGGCACTCATGCGTCGGTCGGCGCCTTGGCCCGTCGGCCGGTGAAGCCCATCGACCAGACCAGTGCCGAGTACTACGTCCCCCTCGAGGTGGTCGACCGGCCCGGCGTGCTGCATGCCGTCACCGGGGTGTTCGCCCGCCACGACGTGTCGATCCGGGCGGCCGAGCAAGAAGACACCGGCGACGCCGCCCGGCTCGTGTTCATCACCCACGTCGCCAGCGAAGCCGCGGTCCAGGCGACGCTGCGTGACCTTCGCGACCTCGACGTGGTCAAGCGAGTCGGCGCGCTGCTCCGCGTGATCGGCGCCTAGCCGGAGCCCCGGCCTCGCCCATGCGCTACATCTCCACCCGCGGCCGGGCCCCCGAGCTCGGCTTCGCCGAGGTCCTCCTCGCCGGCCTCGCCAGCGACGGCGGCCTCTACGTGCCCGAGGTCTGGCCCGAGCTGCCGTCCCTGCTCGAGTCAGGCCAGCCCTACGCCCATCTGGCGGCCCGGGTGATGGCACCGTTCGTCGGCGACGACCTCGAACCGGGCGTGCTCGAGGCGCTGTGCAACGAGGCCTACGCCACCTTCCGCCACCCGGCCGTCGTGCCGCTCACCCAGATCGGCGACGACGAGTGGCTGCTCGAGCTGTTCCACGGGCCGACGCTCGCCTTCAAGGACGTGGCGCTCCAGCTCGTCGGCCGCCTGTTCGACCACGTCCTGGCCCAGCAGCAGCGCCACATCACCATCGTCGGTGCCACCAGCGGCGACACGGGTTCAGCCGCCATCGACGGGGTGAAGAGCTGTGCCAACGTCGACATCGTCATGCTCTACCCGGCCGGCAGGGTGAGCGAGGTGCAGCGCCTGCAGATGACCACGGTCGACTCGCCCAACGTCCACTGCGTCGCCATCGAGGGCACGTTCGACGACTGCCAGGACCTCGTGAAGGCGATGTTCGCCGACGAGCCGTTCCGTGAGCGCCACTCGCTCAGCGCGGTCAACTCCATCAACTGGGCCAGGGTCATGGCCCAGGTGCCGTACTACGTCGCCGCCGCGATGGCCCTCGGCGGCGGGCCCGCCCACCCGCGGCGTCCGGTGTCCTTCGCCGTCCCCACGGGGAACTTCGGCAACGTCCTGTCCGGTTGGGTGGCACATCAGATGGGGTTGCCCGTTGGGCGCTTCGTCGTGGGCTCCAACCGCAACGACATCCTGGCCCGCTTCCTCGCGACCGGGATCATGGCCGTCAGCGGGGTGGTGCCCACGCTCAGCCCGAGCATGGACATCCAGGTGTCGTCCAACTTCGAGCGCCTTCTCTTCGAGCTCAACCACCGCGATGGCGGGCTCACCACCGAGCAGCTCCAGCACTTCCGCTCGATCGGCACCCTCGTGGTCGAGGCCGAGCAGATGGAGGTGCTCGACCGGCTGTTCAGCGGTGCCCGCATCGATGACGATGGCACCGTCGCCGTCATGGCTCAGCTCTACCTCGACAACGAGCTGCTGGTCGATCCCCACACGGCGGTCGGGATCGGCGCCGCTCGTGCGGTACGTCCACCGGCCGCGGACGGTCCCATGGTGGTGCTCGGCACGGCCCATCCGGCGAAGTTCCCCGATGCCGTCGAGCGGGCCACCGGCGTGCGCCCGACCCTGCCGGCGCACCTCGCCGACCTCCTGTCGCGACCCGAGCGATCGACCTCGTTGCCAAACGATCTCGTCGCGGTCCAGCGCTTCGTCGACGCGGCGTCCCCGCACTGATCGCGTCGGAGCCCCTCTCGCCCGTGTTGCCGCCGAGGTGATCGGTCGGTAGGGTGCCGCTGCTCGTGGTTCCACGAGCACGAACGCCCGCCTCGAAGTTCTCGTTCAGAGTGCGTGCGGTCGTTCCCCGGAGCGGCACGGGAAGCCGCTTGGTCCGGGTCCCACCGTGACGTGGCCAAGTGGCTCGTTGGTGCCCCGGAACTACGGCGTCCCGCGTGCAGGCGAATCCCCCATGAAGGAAGGTCCCATGAGCGTGGAATCCAGCGAGGCGCTGGAGCGCTCGGTCCTGGAGAGCAAGGACCGCGAGCAGCTGCTCGCCATTGCCGGTGCCCTCGGCGTGAAGGCGGGCTCCCGAGCTCGCAAGGGCGACATCATCGACCGCATCCTCGAGACCACGGGTGTCTCGGCCCCCGCGGTGCCCAACCGCGCCAGCGGTGCCACGAGCACCGATGCCGTCTCGAGCGCCGTGACCGCGGCGGGTGAGGTCGCCGCGACCAGCAACGGCAACGGCCACCACCCACCGGCGCCAGCCGTCACGCTTGATCGTGGGCCTGACCCGGCCGGCTCGTCGGGCTCCGGCGCTTCCGGGATCGCCACCGAGGTGGTAGAGGAGCCGCCGGCGGAGTGGGAGCTCGACCTGGCACCGGCCGCGGACGCGTCAGCGGTCCACGACACGGCGTCCGGCGAGGTCGCTGCCCCGGCGCCGGCGCCGGAGCGGTCGCCCTCCCAGGGCAACCAGGGCAGTCGGGATCAAGGCGGTCAGGACCTTGGCGGCCAGAGCCAAGGCAGTCAGGACCAGGGCGGGCAGGCCCCGCAGACCTTCGTCGAGGGCGAGGGGAGCGGCAGCAGCCGCCGGCGCCGGCGTCGCAACCGCGATCGTCGCGGTGACGGCATGCAGGGCACCGAACGCTTCGATGCTCCCCAGGGCCAGCCCGGTCAGGGCCAACCGGCACTGGGTCAACCAGGTCAGGGCCAGTTCCGCCAGGGCCAGTCCGGCCAGAGCGTGCCGGTGGAGGACACCTTCACCCAAGAGCCGGTCGAGGTCGCGGGTTACCTCGACCTGCGCGACGAGGGCTATGGCTTCCTGCGCGTGAACGGCTACCTCCCGAGCCGCGACGACGTCTACATCTCGGTCAAGCAGAGCCACCAGTACGGGCTGCGCAAGGGCGACCACGTGACCGGACTGTGCCGTCCCGCTGGTCGCAACGAGAAGAACCCCGGCCTGCTGCGCCTCGACTCGGTCAATGGTGCCGACCCGGACCTGGCCCGTAACCGGCCCCGGTTCGAGGACCTCACGCCCCTGTTCCCCGACAGCAGGCTCAAGCTCGAGAGCGCGACCGACCCCGCCAACATGACCGCCCGGATCATCGACCTGATCTCGCCGATCGGCAAGGGTCAGCGCGGCCTGATCGTGTCGCCCCCCAAGGCGGGCAAGACGACGATCATGAAGACGATTGCCACGGCGATCGAGCGCAACAACCCCGAGGTGAAGCTCATCGTGCTGCTCATCGACGAGCGGCCCGAGGAGGTCACCGACATGCGCCGCACGGTGAAGGGCGAGGTCATCGCTTCGACCTTCGATCGCCCGTCCGACGAGCACACGCATGTGGCCGAGCTCGCCATCGAGCGGGCCAAGCGCATGGTCGAGGGCGGTCAGGACGTCGTCATCATCCTCGACGGCATCACCCGCCTGAGCCGGGCGTACAACCTGTCGGCCCCGCCGACCGGGCGGATCATGTCTGGTGGCATCGACGCCGGCGCGCTCTACCCGCCCAAGAAGTTCTTCGGCGCCGCCCGCAACATCGAGGAAGGTGGCTCGCTGACGATCCTGGCCACGGCCCTGATCGAGACGAACTCGCGCATGGACGATGCGATCTTCGAAGAGTTCAAGGGCACCGGCAACATGGAGCTCCGCCTCGACCGAAAGCTGGCCGAGCGCCGCATCTACCCGGCCATCGACGTCGACGCCTCGTCGACCCGTCACGAAGAGCTGCTCTTCGCCCGCCACCAGCTCCAGCAGGTCTGGAAGCTGCGCCGGGTGCTGGGTGGGCTGGCCGACAGCGGCTCGGGAGCGGCCGGGCTCGAGCTGCTGATGGACCGCCTGAAGACGTTTCGCACCAACGACGAGTTCCTCGGCGAGATCGCCAAGCAACCCGCCAACCTGTAGCGGGGCGGCGCGCTGGCCGATATCGGTCGGTGCGCCGCTACGCTGCGCCGTCCCCTTTTCTCGCTGGGAGCAACGATGCAGACCGACATCCACCCGCGTTACGACGTCACCACCGTGCACTGCTCGTGCGGCAACGTCTTTGCCACGAAGTCCACCAAGCCGGGCGACCTCACCGTCGAGCTCTGCAACGAGTGCCACCCCTTCTTCACCGGCAAGCAGAAGCTGGTGGACACGGGCGGCCGAGTCGAGCGCTTCCAGCGCCGCTACGGCGAGCGCAAGGGCGCGAAGGCCTGATCGTCGTCGGCCGCCGTGGCTGACCTCGAGCGGCGGAGCGCGCTGCTCGCACTCAAGCTGACCGCCCTCGTCCGCGATCACGCGGGCGAGGGCGCTGTCGTTCCCGGGCTCTGGCCGGGCGGGGCCGCACTCGTGCGGGGTGGTGAGGCCTGGGTGCTGGCCGACGAGCGGCCCGAGCGAGCGCTCGGCCCCGCGCTGGCGTGGGCCGATCAACAGGGCGTCGAGGCGCTCCACCTCCTCGCTGACAGCGATCACGTTGGTGTTCTGGCGCGAAGGGCCCGGTTCTTCGCGCCCCCCGCTCCCGAGGTGCTGCGCGTCGAAGGGCGCGCCCTCGTGCTGGCGGAGCCCGCTACGTTCCCACCGCTCGGCGGCGTCCTCGATGCCCGGTTCGCGCCCTTCTACGGCCTCATGGAAGGCGCCGGCGTGACGCCGGTGCTCGAGCACGGTGTCCTCACCGGCGAGTCCGGTGGCCTCGAGGTGTGCCGGGCGGTCATCGATCCGGACCTTGACGTGGCCCGGCTCGAAGTCGGCATCGGCGCGCACGATCGCGAGGCGTTCGCGCTCATGCACGGCGACGTGCCGACCAACGAGTCCCTGGCCACCGTGGCCCGCCAGATCGCCGCCCATCGCCGGCCCGGCGCCGAGCCCCACCCGCTCAACCGCATCGCCCCCGAGCGGCTCTTGCGCCACGTGCTCGTGCTCGACCCCACGCCGATCGGATTGGTGTCGCTCGTACCCGCGCCGCCTCCAGTGCCCCGCCCCCGGCTGCAAGACGTCGCCCCGTGTGCCGCGATCGGCGTCGATGCCGAGGGGGGAGACGTGGTGGTCGTGTGCTCGATCGGGGTCGATCTGGACGTCGTGCCATGGGCGGCCGATGCCCGCGCCGCGCTCGGCCTGCCCGACGCGCCGTTGCTCGTCGTCGTGCCCGAGCGCGATGCGCTCCCGGTGACGCTGCGCCTCGCGGCCCGTTTGGCGCGGCCCGCGACCGTCGTCGGGTTGCGGCTCTAGCCTCCCTTCGGTGTTCGACCGCCTCGCCTCCCTCGTCGACGACCATCACGCCCTCGAGGCGCAGCTCGCCGACCCCGAGGTGATCGGCGACCAGAACCGCCTCCGCGATGCCAGCCGCCGGTACAAGGAGCTCACGCCGGTCGTCGAGTGCTTCCAGCGCTACCGGGCCCGCGAGGGTGACCTGGCCTCGGCCAAGGAGCTGTTCGACGAGGCCGAGGGCGACGACCGCGATGCGATGTGGGCCGAGGTCCAGGCCGCCGAAGCCGACCTCGAAGGGCTCCAGGGCGAGCTGCACCAGTTGCTCCTGCCGAAGGACCCCAACGACGGCAAGGCGGTCATCATCGAGATCCGCGGGGCCGAGGGGGGCGAGGAGGCGAACCTGTTCGCCCGTGACCTCTTCGACATGTACGTGGCCTACGCCGTCCGTCGTGGCTGGAAGATCGAGGTCTTGTCGTCCGATGCCTCTGACCTCGGCGGCTTCAACCTCATCACGTTCGTCGTGCGAGGGGACACGGCGTGGAGCCACCTGAAGTACGAGGGCGGCCCGCACCGCGTCCAGCGGGTGCCGGTGACCGAGAGCCAGGGCCGGGTGCACACGTCGTCGGCCACCGTGCTCGTGCTGCCCGAGGCCGAGGAGGTCGACGTCGAGATCGACGCCGGCGACCTTCAGATCGACGTGTACCGCTCGTCGGGTCCCGGTGGGCAGAGCGTCAACACGACCGACTCCGCGGTGCGCATCACCCACAAGCCGAGCGGGATCGTCGTGGCGATGCAGGACGAGCGCAGCCAGCTCCAGAACCGGGCCCGGGCCATGCAGGTGCTCCGGGCCCGATTGTTGAAGGCCGAGCAGGATCGCAAGGCATCGGCGCAGTCCGCCGAGCGCAAGGCCCAGGTGGGGGGCGGCGGCCGCTCGGAGAAGATCCGCACCTACAACTTCAAGGAGAACCGCCTCTCCGACCACCGCATCGGCCTGACCATCTACCACCTGCAAGACGTTCTGGCCGGCGACCTCGACGAGGTGGTCGAGGCCCTGATCGCTGACGAGCGGGCGACGCAGCTCTCCGAGGGATGACCGACGCCGCCGCCAACGCCGTCGATGGCACCCCAGCCGGCGCCGCCGCGGTGACGTGGCGGTCGCTTTGGCTCGAGGCCGCCGAGCGCCTCGGCGACCGTGACGACGCCCGCCGACTGGCCCAGGAGGCCTCGGGGATGGAGGGCGCGGACTGGATCCTTGGGATCGACCGCCCTGCCCACCATCGGGCCGTGGCCCACTTCGACTCGATGGTGGAGCGCCGCGTCGCCGGCGAGCCGCTGCAGCACGTGCTCGGCTCCTGGGGCTTCCGGACGCTCGACCTGCTGTGCGACCGCCGGGTGTTGATCCCGCGTCCCGAGACCGAGCTCGTGGCCGGCCTGGCCATCGAGGAGGTCCGCCGCCTGCTCGGCGGCGTCAGCGCGACCGAGCTCCCCCTCGTCGTGGTCGATCTCGGTACGGGTAGCGGCGCGATTGCCTTGTCGCTGCTGGCCGAGCTGCCCCTCGAAGCCGTGGTCGTCTGGGCGACCGACGCCTCGCCCGAGGCCCTCGACGTCGCCGCGGCCAACGCCGCTGGCCTCGGCCGTCCGGCGGCCGGCCTCCGGCTGCGCCGAGGACACTGGTTCTCCGCACTACCAGGAGAGCTGGCGGGCCAGGTGGCAGTGGTCGTCGCCAACCCGCCCTACGTCACCACGGCCGAGGTGCTGGACCGCTCCGTGCTCGACTGGGAGCCGCACGGCGCGCTGTTCGCGGGTCCCGACGGGCTGGACGACCTGCGGGTGATCCTGGCCGAGGCGCCCCGGTGGCTTCGCCCTGGTGGTGTCGTCGTGGTCGAGCACGGCGCCGCGCAGGGTCCGGCCGTGCGGGCCCTGGCCACCGCCGCCGGTCTCGTCGACATCGAGACCGTCGCCGATCTCGCCGGCCATGACCGCGCCCTGGTCTCCCGTCGCCCCTGACCCCGGTCCATGACACCGCGCTGGGACGATGGCCAGCGGTGAGCGACGCGGATCGGCCCGGCGCGTGGTGGGAGCGGGTTCAGCCCAATGAGCGACGCAGGAAGTCGAGTTGGAGCAGCAAGAGGTTCTCGGCCACGACCTCCTGCGGAGTCATGTGGGTCACGCCCGAGAGGGGCAGCACCTCGTGGCGGCGGCCGGCGGCCAGCAGGGCCGACGACAGCTGAAGGGTGTGGGCCGCGACCACGTTGTCGTCGGCGAGGCCGTGCACGAGCAGCAGCGGGCGCTCGAGGAGGGCGGCATCACCGAGCAGCGACGAGCGGTCATAGGCATCGGCATTCGTCGCCGGGTCGCCGAGGTACCGCTCGGTGTAGTGGGTGTCGTACAGGCGCCACTCGGTCACCGGGGCTCCAGCGACAGCAGCATGGAAGACGTCGGGCCGGCGCAGCACGGCGAGCGCGGCGAGGTAGCCACCAAAGGACCAGCCCCGGATGCCGACCCGCGCCAGGTCGAGTTGGGGGTGCGCCGCCGCGGCGGCGTGGAGCGCATCGACCTGATCGTCGAGGACCGGCCCCGCCAGATCGTCGAGCACGGCGCGTTCCCACTGCGATCCGCGTCCGGGCGTGCCCCGACCGTCGGCCACGACCACGGCGAAGCCCTGGTCGGCGAACCACTGGGGCGAGAGGAACTGCGATCGGCTCGCCACCACCCGCTGGGCGTGAGGTCCCCCGTAGGGATCGAGCAGCACAGGGAGCCGGACCGCGGTGTCGTCGGGATCGACATCGGTGGGGAGCAGGACCGCGGTGGCGAGCAAGCGGGGGCCGCCTCGCAACAGGCTCACGCGAGGCCGCAGCATGGGCCGCTCGGCATGGGAGGCGACGCCCGGACCGCCAACCACCGCAGTGACGACGCCGTCATGGTCGAGCGACTGCGACGACACGACGACCGTCGAGCCGCCCGCCGCGGCGGTGTGGACTCCGGGCTGGTGCGTCAGCGGCTCGACTCCACCCTGCGTCGACCATCTCCACACGTGTTGCGTCGTCGGGTCGGCGAGGTCGTTGCCGGTGAACAGCACGTGGTCGCCGGCCGCGTGCACGACGGCGCGCACCTGGACGATCTCGGGGGTGACGGGCCGGCCGTCGATCATGAGCCGTCGGGCGCCCGCTCGATCGGCACAGGTGACGAGCCGGCCGTCATCGAGGCGGGTGGGCGTGCCGGCGACGAGCTCGACCCAGGCTTCATCGCTGTCATCGAGCTCGACGGCCGTGGCGCCCGTCACGAGGTCGACCCGCAGCACCTGCACCTCGCGCTGCGACCGGCTCTGCACCTGGAGCGTGAGCGGTCCAGCAGGCGGCCAGGTCACGGCCGCGAGGTACGGGAACGTGCCCCGGTCCCAGGTCACCTCGATCGAGCGACCGGTTGCCGTCGCCACCAGGTGGAGCGTCACCTCGGCGTTGCGTGACCCCGCGGCCGGGTAGGCGAGCACGCTCGGCTCGGTGGCGGGGTGCGCCGGATCGGCGACGTACCAGCGGGCCACCGGCGCGGTGTCGACCCGGGCCACGGCGAGGAGGGCGCCGTCGGGCGACCACCACCAGCCCCGTGAGCGTCCCATCTCCTCGGCTGCCACGAACTCGGCCGCACCCCACGACACGTTCGCCTCGTCGGCCGCGGGGCCGCACAGCAGGCGGCTGGTGCTGTCGAGCTCGCCCACGCGGAGCGAGCTGCCGCTGAGGTAGGCGAGGCGGGAGCCGGCCGGGTCGGGCCGGGGATCGAACACCGGGCCAGCGACCACGAGCTCACGCGCCTGGCCGGACAGGAGCCCGGCAACGAACAACCGGCCGGCCAGCGCGAACGCGCCGACCCTCACCGCGGCGTCGCAGGCGTAGGTGACGATGCCGGCGGCCTGCTCGCGTGCTCGTTCCCGCCGGCGACGCTCGGCGTCGGGCAGCGAGCCCTCGCCCGCTCCCGCGAGGAGCACGCGCGGATCGGCCACGAGGCGCTCGACGCCGGTGGCGACGTCGAGGACCCAGAGGCAGGTGACGGGATCAGCTCCGCCCCTCGATCGCAGGAAGGCGACCCGCCTGCCGTCAGACGAGACGGTGAGGGTTCGCGGCTCGCCGAGGGTGAAGCGCCGGGTCCGGGCGCTCTGACGAGGGAACGAGTCCCCGATCGGCACCGTCGCGGTCATGGGCCGCAGGTGCCGGTGGCGTCCGTCGTACTCGGGCTCGGGCAGGGATCGATCGTCGTGGTCGTCGTCGAGGTCGAGCTGGACGTCGACGGGGTGGAGGTCGTGGTCGTCGACTGGTGCGGCGGACGGGTGGTCGTGGTCCGGGGAACGGTCGTGCGTGGCGGGTTCGTCGGCCTGGGCGTGGGCGGCGGGTTGGTCGTGGTCGTGCGCGGGGGAGGAGGGGGAGCGGTCGATGTCGTGGCAAGGACGGGCGGGAGGTAGATGCTCACCGAGGACGACGGCCCCCCGGCGGCGGTGGTCGAGGTCGTGGTGCCGACGTCGTTGTTCCCAGACCACGGGGTGCGCTTGAACGTTCCCGCCGCGCTGAGCCCGAC
>JBBRTJ010000080.1:0-16683 GCA_038244535.1 Acidimicrobiales bacterium
CCTGTGCCTCGAAGTCGACGCCGACACCGTGGTGTTCGAAAACGAGCTGACCCCGGCCCAGCAGTTCAACCTCGAGAAGCTGCTCGGGCGCACCGCCATCGACCGCACCGCGGTCATCCTGGACATCTTCGCCCAGAACGCACACACCCTCGAGGGCAAGGCCCAGGTCGAGCTGGCGCTGCTGCGCTACCGGCTGCCCCGGCTCCGCCGCGGGGCCAAGGGCGGTCTCAGCCAGCAAGGTGGCGGCATCGGCACCAGGGGTCCCGGCGAGACCCAGCTCGAAGTCGACCGGCGCCGTCTGATGCGCCGCATCACCAAGCTCGAGCACGACCTCGCCGAGCTGCGCCAGACCCGTCAGCTGCAGCGCAAGAGCCGTGGCCGCAGCCGTCTCGCCAGCGTCTCGATCGTGGGCTACACCAACGCCGGCAAGTCGACCCTCCTCAACCGCCTCACCGCGGCCGGTGTCCTGGTCGAGGACCGCCTGTTCGCCACGCTCGATCCCACCACGCGACGGTTGTCGCTGCCCGGCGGTGAGCCGGTCCTGCTCACCGACACGGTGGGCTTCGTGCGCCACCTGCCCCATCAGCTCGTCGAGGCCTTCAAGAGCACCCTCGAGGTGGTGGCCGAGAGCGATCTGCTCATCCACGTCGTCGATGCGTCGAGCCCTGACCCCGAAGCGCAGATGGAGGCCGTGCGCACGGTCCTCGACGAGATCGGTGCCGATCGCGTGCCTGAGCTGCTCGTGGTCAACAAGGCCGATCGGGCCCCGGATGAGGCGAGCCGCATCGCCAAGGTCCATGAGGGAGCGGTCGTGATCTCGGCGCTCACAGGTGAGGGCATCGATGCCTTCCTCCACGCCCTGTCTGATCGCCTGCGGGCCTTGGCCACCGTCGTCGAGCTGCTGATCCCCTACGACCGGGGCGACGTGATCGCCGAAGTGCACCGCGAGGGCGAGGTCGTCTCGACCGCCCACGAGGACGATGGTGTGCGCATCCGCGCCCGGTTGGACCCTGCCTCGGCCGGGAAGCTGGCAGCATTCGTGGTGTGAGCGCCCCATTCGTCCCCCCGCCGTACCCGTACGAGCGACTCGACGGGGCCAAGGCGATCGCCGCCGCTCTTCCTGGTGGCCTGGTCGACCTCTCGATCGGTACGCCATGCGACCCGCCGACCCCGGCCGTCATCGCGGCGCTGGCGGGCTCGGGGGCCGAGCGGGGCTACCCGCCGAGCGTGGGCAGCGAGGCGCTGCGGGGCGCGGTGCAGGCCTGGATCGCCCGCCGGTTCGCTGTCGACGTGCCCACCTCGGCCATCGCCGCCTGCATCGGCACCAAGGAGCTGGTGGCCACCTTGCCGCAGTGGCTCCACCTCCGTAGCCCCGATCGCGACACGGTCCTGTACCCGGCGGTCGCCTACCCGACGTATGAGATGGGCGCCGTGCTGGCCGGCTGCCGGGCCGTTCCGGTCGCGCTCGACGCCGACTTCCGCCTCGACCTGTCGTCGGTGGCGCCTGCCGATGCCAGCCGCGCCCTGTGCTTGTGGGTCAACAGCCCCGGTAACCCGACCGGTGCCATCGACGACCTCGGCGCGGCGGCGGCCTGGGGTCGGGCCCACGGCGTTCCCGTGTTCAGCGACGAGTGCTACGTCGAGTTCACCTGGACCGGGCCGGGCCGAACGATCCTCGAGCACGGCCTCGATGGCGTGGTCGCTGTCCACTCGCTGTCCAAGCGGTCGAACCTCGCCGGTCTGCGGGTCGGTTTCTACGCCGGCGATCCCGAGCTCGTGCACTACCTGAGCGAAGTGCGCAAGCACGCCGGCATGATGGTGCCTGGTCCGGCTCAGGCCGCCGGGGTAGCCGCGCTGGCTGACGACGAGCACGTCGAGGTCCAGCGCGACCGCTACCTGGGGCGCCTCGATGCGTTCGCCAAGACGTTGACGGCCTGGGCGGGGATCGACGTGCCGATGCCTGCGGGTGGCTTCTACCTCTGGGTCCCGGTCGATGACGGCTGGGTGTTCTCCGAGCGGCTGGCGGCGCAGGGCGGCGCGCTCGTCAGCCCCGGTGAGCTGTACGGCCCGGCCGGTGCCGGGTTCGTGCGAGTGGCAGTGGTCCAACCCGACGAGCGCCTCCAGCTCGTCGCCGAACGATTGGGTGTGGCCTGACATGTCGATGGTGCCGCCGCAGATGCCTGAGATGACGCCCCCGCCGGCGTC
Source organism: Acidimicrobiales bacterium (assembly GCA_038244535.1). Lineage (GTDB taxonomy): Bacteria > Actinomycetota > Acidimicrobiia > Acidimicrobiales > Ilumatobacteraceae > JBBRTJ01. The sequence continues at coordinate 2,206 of JBBRTJ010000080.1, forward strand.
TGCCCCGCTCGCGCCGCAGGCGCTCGCCCGCACGGCGATGCCCCCGATCCGCAAGAGGCCGGGTTGGTGGTGGTTCCTCATCGGCGGGATCCTGATCGCGGCCGCGGTGGTCGTGGCCATCTCCGGCATCGTCATCGGGGTCCTGCGCACGAGCGACAAGGTTGACGGTTTCGCCCGCTTCGTCGCACCGGCCACGGTCAAGCTCAACGTGACCGACACCGGGACCTACTACGTGTACTACGAGTGGCGCAACAAGGTCGATGGCCGGGTCTTCGAGACCCCCGACGCGCGACCACCGGGCCTCAAGATCGTCGTCACCGATCCCAACGGACTGAGCGTGCGCGTGCAGGCCACCGATGACAGCAACGTGACGTTCTCGGTCAACAACCGCGACGGACATTCGGTGGCCAAGTTCCGGGCCGACAGCACCGGGAGCTACACGATGGCGGCGACGGCCGCCACGGGTGACGAGTTCGTGCTGGCCGTGGGCCCGTCGGTCCTGGGCGGCCTGCTCGCGTGGATCCTCGGTGGGATCGGGATCGCGGTGCTGCTGTTCGGGGCCGGGCTCGCCATCGTCATCGTGGCCGCAGTCAAGCGCACCCGACGGACGAAGGAGGCACGCCAGCGCGCTGGACCGCCATCGGGCGGCGCTCCCTGGGCTGGTGCCACCGCTGCTCCCGCTCCCGTTGTCGCGGTGGGGCCGCCGCCATCGAGCTGGCCACCGCCACCGTCCTGACCGGGCGCTGGCCGATCTGGCGACAGAGCCGCGGCCGCGCAAGGGTCGGGTAGCTTCCCCGCATGGCAGACCTCCAAGCCCAGATCGTCGAACTGTGGGAGCACCGCGCCGAGCTCGAGCCCGGCGACAAGTCAGCCAAGGCGCTCGTGCGGGAGGCGGTCGACCTGCTCGACACCGGCCAGGCCCGTGTGGCCGAGGTGGTCGGTGGGCGCATCGTGGTGCACGAGTGGCTCAAGCTGGCCATCCTGCTGATGTTCCGCGTGTCGAAGATGAAGACCATCGAGCTCGGACCATTCGAGTACGCCGACAAGGTGCCGCTCAAGACCAACTACAAGGCGGCCGGGGTGCGGGTCGTGCCCGGCGCGTCGGCCCGCTACGGGTCCTTCCTCGAGCGGGGCGTCGTGTTGATGCCGAGCTACGTCAACATCGGCGCCTACGTCGGTCACAACACCATGGTCGACACCTGGGCCACCGTGGGTTCGTGCGCCCAGATCGGCGCCAACGTCCACCTGTCCGGTGGGGTCGGCATCGGTGGGGTGCTCGAGCCCCCGCAGGCGGCCCCCGTGGTGGTCGAGGACGACTGCCTCATCGGTAGTCGCTGCATCGTGGCCGAGGGTGCGCACGTCGGGCGCAACAGCGTCCTGGGGGCGGGACTGATCCTGACGGCCACCGTGCCCGTGATCGACGCCCAGACCGGCGCCGAGGTGGGTCGGGGCAAGATCCCGGCCAACAGCGTTGTGGTGAGTGCCACCCGCTCGCGCCGCTTCGGCAGCCACGAGTACGGCATGCCGTGCGCGCTGATCATCAAGCACCTGAGAGAAGGCGAGCGCCACGACAAGGGCAAGCTCAACGACATCCTGCGCGATCACGGCGCCACCGTCTGACGCTGGCGTCCGATGCGGCGTCTGCTCCGGCGACGCGGTTACGGTGCCGCCGGTCAGCCCCCCGACGCACACCAGGAGCCCCGACATGGCCATCGCCGCCGGTACTGCAGCCCCCGACTTCACCCTGAAGGATCAGGCGGGCAACGAGGTCACGCTGTCGTCGTTCAAGGGCGACAAGGCCGTCGCCTTGGTCTTCTACCCGTTCACCTTCACCGGCGTCTGCCAGGGCGAGCTGTGTGAACTGCGGGACGACCTCAGCACCTATGAGTCAGCTGGGGTTCAGGTGCTCGCCTGCTCGTGCGACAGCCAGTTCGCTCAGGCCAAGTGGGCCGGCGAGCAGGGTTACACCTTCCCCGTGCTGTCCGACCGCTGGCCCCACGGCGCCGTGGCCCAGACCTTCGGCGTGTTCAACGAGGCGCTCGGTTGTGCCAACCGGGCCACCTTCGTGATCGACCGCAACGGCGTGATCATCGACGTGATCGAGTCGGCCAACCTCGGTACTGCGCGAGAGAAGGATCGGTACACGGCCGCGCTGGCGAAGCTCTGATCGTCGAACCTGCGGCGGAGCCTCAGAGCCGGCGCAGCACCGTCACGACTCGGCCGAAGATCTCGACCTCCTCGGGGTCGAGCACCATCGGCTTCATGGTGGCGTTGGCCGGTACCAGCACGATGAAGCGACCCTTGCGCGTGTAGGTCTTCACCGTCGCCTCGCCCCCGGCGATGCCGGCTACCACGACGTCGCCCTGCACCGCGGTGCGCTGCTGACGGGCGACCACGTAGTCGCCGTCGAGGATGCCTGCTTCGATCATCGACTCGCCACGGACGCGCAGCATGAACAGGTCGCCCTCGCCGGTGAAGTCGGCTGGGACGGGCACCAGCTCCTCGACGTTCTCTTGCGCCAGCACGTCGGTACCGGCGGCGACGTCGCCGACGAGAGGGACGTGGCGCATCGGCCGCCGTTCGATCGGGTTGGCCGACTCGGCGTCGTAGCGGATCTCGATGGCGCGCGGCTTGGTGGGGTCGCGTCGCAGGTAGCCCAGGCGCTCGAGGGTGTTGAGGTGCGTGTGGACCGTCGAGGGTGACGTGAGCCCCACGGCATCGCCGATCTCACGGACCGAGGGTGGGTACCCACGCTCCCGCAAGTGACGCGCGATGACGTCGAGGATCTCCTTCTGGCGGGTGGTGAGGGTGGCGTCGGTCATGCCCGCACCGTACTGATGTTCGCCGCCCAGGTCAAACATCCGTTCGCCCTTGACGACGAACAGGCGTTCGTGACAAGGTGACGAACAGTTGTTCGCAGGGGTCCTCACAGGCCCCCACCGCATGCCGGAGGAGAAGCTCCCATGACCGCAGTCATCTCGCAGCCCCGCACCATCGTCGCAGCCCCCCTGACCTGGTACGTGCCACCGAGCCGGCCCTCGGCGGCATCCGAGCCCACGGCGGTGTATCGCCGCCGCCGGCTCATGGTGCTCGTCGTGTCGACGGTGATCGTCCTCGCCGCTTCGGTGGCGCTGGGCCGTCAGGTCGGCTCCGGGGAGGCGCCTGCCTCGCCCCCCGGGGCCGTCCCATCGGCGTCGGCGTCGGCGCCTCTGGCGGCAACCGCCGGCGCTGCGGTGTACGTCGTGCAACCAGGCGACACGGTGTGGCGGGTGGCCCGCCGGGTCTACCCGACGCTCGACCAGACCACAGCTGTCGCTCGCCTCGTCGGCGCCAACGGTCGCTCACCGCTGCGCATCGGGCAGCACCTCGTCGTCCCTCCCGCGTCGTAACGCCGCCAGGGCCCAGAGCCGCCACGGCCCAGAGCCGCCACGGCCCAGAGCCGCCACGGCCCAGAGCCGCCACGGCCCAGAGCCGCCACGGCCCAGAGCCGCCGCCCACCGCCCAGAGCCAGCCGCCACGGCCCAGAGCCGCCGCCCTAGGCCCACCGCACCCTCCATCCACCACCCTGCGCCCACCGCACCCTCCACCCTGCGCCCACCAACATGTGCGGCGAAGGGGCGCGAGGGCCTCGTTCGACGCACAAGCTCTGGGCGCCCTCACCCAGCGTCGTGGCACCTGGCCCTCTGCGTCGCGACGTTGTTGTAGAGCAGCAACGTCGCGACGCAAAGCTCGGCCCGCTGGCTTCGGCCTCCCCGCGCCTTCTCGTCCTCGCTCGTCGACACCATTGATGCCCGCGCCCGAGTCGGGCGGCAACCGAGTCGGCCCGGCCGGCGGTGGGATGGCGCCGAGGGGACCTTCGGGGATCGATGTGAGGTCGTGCCTGCTCAGTCCGGCGCTGCACCACTAGCTTTTCGGGCGTGCGCTGCCCGTCCTGCCATGCCGATGACACCAAGGTCATCGATTCGCGCATGGCTGAGGACGGGGCCGCCATCCGCCGGCGCCGCTCCTGCCTGGCCTGCTTGTTCCGCTTCACCACCTACGAGCGGTGGGAAGAGGTGCCGTTGCTGGTGGCTAAGCGTTCAGGCGATCGCGTCCCGTTCGACCGCTCGAAGGTGGTCGACGGCGTGCGTTCGGCGGCCAAGGGTCGCCCGGTGTCCGACGAGCAGCTCGATGGGCTGGCCACCGCCGTAGAGGACGCCATGCGCCTCGAGGGGATCGAGGTGAGCAGCGCACAGGTGGGCCTGGCCGTCCTCGACGAGCTGCGCACGCTCGACGAGGTCGCCTACCTGCGCTTCGCCAGTGTCTACAAGGGCTTCGACGATGCCGCCGACTTCCAGCGCGAGCTTCGGCTGCTGGCCAAGTCGACAGCGCCCAAGCCGCCGCCCGCAGGCTGAGCCGCCCTCAGCTCCTTCGGTAGCGAAGCAGCAGCGAGCCTTCGCCTTCGCAGACCTGCACGAGGTCGAGCCCGAGCGGGGGATCGAGCGTCGGTGCGCCGGTCACCGCTCGCGCCGCAGCTCCCGACACGATCGACGGGCTGATCGTCAGGCACAGCTCATCCACCACGCCGGCCGCGAACGCCGCTCCATTCAGGCTCGGACCGCCCTCGCACAGCGCCACGGCGGCACCGGTGATCGCCGCCAGCGACACGAGCGCGGCGGCGAGATCGACCTCGGCTCGACCGGCCCGGATCACCTCGAGCCCGACCGGACCGGCCTGGGCGTCCTCGACCGTGAGAGCCACGGCCCGCCCACTGGCCACGAGGGCCTCCAGCCTGTCGAAGTCCATCGATCGCGTCACCAGGGCGATGCGCTGCCCGGCCTTGCGGGGCGGCCGGTACCCCTCGGTTCGCGCCGTCCCCGCTCCGACCACGATGACGTCGGCCAAGCTGCGCAGTGCGGAGAACACCGCTCGGTCGGTGGCGCTGCTGAGCTCGCCGGAACGACCGGCCACCGCAGTGGCGCCGTCGACGCTGGCCACCATGTTGACGATCACCCACGGCCGTCCGTCGTCGTGGGGCCGGCGTGACCCGTCGGCGTAGGCCGCCACCGGGTCGATGTCATCGAGAGGCGAGGGGAGGAGGCGGCGCACGGTGGCGATGATGGCAGCGCTGGCCGTGGTCGGCCACGATGGGCACGACACGTCCCGGGGAGGCGCACATGACCACGACTGATCCAACCAGCACCGACTCGCGTTGGGTGGCGCATCGGACCTGCCCGCTGTGCGAGGCCGGGTGCGGGCTCGAGCTCACGATGGACGGCGACCAGGTCGTGCGCATCCGCGGCGACCGGGACGACGTCTTCAGCCATGGCTTCCTGTGCCCGAAGGGTTCGACGCTCAAGCAGCTCCACGAGGACCCCGATCGGCTCCGCCAGCCGATGGTGCGTCGCGACGGCGTGCACGTACCGGTCACCTGGGATGAGGCGTGGGCCGAGATCGCCCGGCGGCTCCCACCGCTGGTCGAGCAGCACGGCCGAGAGGCGGTGGCGATCTACGTCGGCAACCCGAACGCCCACAACCTGTCGCCGATGCTGTTCAACCGGACGTTGATCCAGGCGCTCGGCACCAAGTCGCGGTTCTCGGCGTCCACCCTCGACCAGGCCCCCAAGCAAGTGGCAGCCGGTTACCTGTTCGGTTCGGCCGTTGCCGTGCCGGTCCCCGACCTCGACCGCACCGACTACCTCCTGATGCTCGGGGCCAACCCATATGCCTCCAACGGCAGCCTGTGCACGGCGCCCGACTTCCCGGGCCGCCTCGAGGCGCTGCAGGCGCGTGGCGGCCGGCTCGTGGTGGTCGACCCGCGGCGCAGCCGCACTGCCGAGCAGGCCGACGAGTGGGTGGCCGTCCGCCCCGGCACCGATGCGCACCTGTTGATGGCGATCGTCCACGTCCTTTTTGCCGACGGCCTCGCCGATCCCGGCCCCCACGTCGGGCGCTGGCTCGCCGGCCTCGACGCGGTGCGCTCGGCGGCCGCCCGGTTCAGTCCGGAGTCAGTCGCCGCCACCTGCGGCGTCGATGCCGGCACGATCCGCCGCCTGGCCCACGAGCTGGCGGCGGCGCCCACCGCCGCGGTGTATGGGCGCATCGGCACCTGCGTGCAAGAGTTCGGCACGACGGCGAGCTGGCTGGTCGACGTCGTGAACGTGCTCACGGGCAACCTCGACCGCTCCGGGGGCGCCATGTTCACGATGCCTGCAGCCGGCGGGGCCACCACCCGCGGTCCCGGGGGGACTGGGCCGGGCTTTCGCATCGGGCGTGGTCGTACCCGGGTCCGTGGCCTGCCCGAGGTGATGGGGGAGTACCCCGCGGTCGCGCTGGCCGAGGAGATCGAGACACCCGGCGAGGGGCAGCTCAAGGTGCTGGTGACGGTGGCCGGCAACCCGGTGCTGTCGAGTCCCGAGTCGTCACGTCTCGATGCCGCGTTCGAGCAGCTCGAGCTGATGATCTCGATCGACATCTACCTGAACGAGACCACACGGCACGCCGACGTGATCCTCCCGCCGCCCTCCACGCTGCAGCGACCCCACTACGACCTGCTGCTGCTGCAGTTCGCAGTTCGCAACGTGGCCAACTTCAGCCCGGCCGTGCTCCCCCTCGACCCGGGCCAGCCCGACGAGTGGGAGATCATGGCCAAGCTGGCGCTGCTGGCCCAGGGGCAGGGACCCGACGCCGACCCCTCCGTCGTCGACGAGCTCGCCCTTGGATCGCTCGTGCGCCACGCCGTGGCCGACTCGTCCAGCCCGGTGTTCGGCCGCGACGGCGACGAACTGCTGGAGGCCCTGGGCGAGGGTGGTCGGCGGGGGCCGGAGCGGATGCTCGACTTCATGTTGCGCACCGGCCCCTACGGCGACGGCTTCGGGGCCGTCCCCGGCGGGCTGTCGCTCGACGCGCTGCTCGATCAGCCCCATGGGGTCGACCTCGGGCCGCTCCAGCCCCGGCTCCCCCATGTGCTGCGCACGCCGAGCGGGCGGATCGAGCTGGCCCCACCCGAGCTGATCGCCGACGTCGAGCGCTTGGCGGCGTCCCTCGACCGGCCTGACGACGGCCGGCTCCTGCTCGTCGGGCGCCGCGACCTGCGCTCGAACAACTCCTGGATGCACAACCTCGCCGTGCTGGTGAAGGGCAAGGAGCGATGCACGCTGCAGCTCCACCCTGACGACGCGGCGCGCCTCGGCGTCGTCCACGGTGGTCAGGCCCGGGTGACGTCGCGCACTGGCGTGGTCGAGCTCGTGGCGGAGGTCACCGACGCGATCCGCCCGGGCGTCGTCAGCATCCCCCACGGCTGGGGCCACCGTGGTGCCGGGCTGCAGATGGGCGTGGCCCAGGCCAACGCCGGGGTCAGCTCCAACGAGCTGGCCGACAACGAGCGGTTCGATCCGCTGTCGGCCACTGCGGTGCTGAACGGCATCCCGGTCGACGTCGTGCCCGTCTGAGGCTGTTTCCCCTGCAGCGCCGCTGCACTGTGGACAACTGACGAGAAATCCACAGCAGAAGACACAGGTTCTTCCCCTTCCCTCCCACAGGGCACGTTCTCTACCGTTCGTGCACCGACCACGGTCGTGGCGATGTGGAAGCGGATGGGTGGTGCCGAGGGGGGCTGACCACGGTGCCATCGGGGGTCTCGACCCCGACCTGCAACTGCACGCCACGACCGCCCGGGAGCCAGGCGGAAGGGGAACAGATCCCTTCCGCGGTGGTTGACACCACCGTAACTACAGTGCTGTAATGCCGTCCCACCCCTAGTGGGGGGAGCGCTCCACGGGGACCCGCTCCCACAAGATGTTGTGCCGGATCTCGCGCCGCCCCGCCCGGTCCGAATCCAGACACGGGGCGAACCCAAGCAGTCAGAGAGTCGAGAGGACGCCCATGTCACTGGCACCTGAGCAGACCAAGATCGGCATCCGCCGCTACTTCACCACCCAGGGCGTGCACCCGTACGACCAGGTGGCGTGGGAGCGTCGTGACGCTCGCATCTCCAACTACCGGGATGGCTCGGTGGCCTTCGAGCAGCGCGACGTCGAGTTCCCGGTCTCCTGGTCGTTCAACGCCACCAACATCGTCGCCCAGAAGTACTTCCGCGGCACCCTCGGCCTGCCCGAGCGGGAGTCGTCGCTGCGCGAGGTGATCGACCGGGTGGCCGACACCATCACCACCTGGGGGGTCAAGGACGGCTACTTCGTCGACACCGCCGAGGCCGAGACCTTCACCGCCGAGCTCAAGCACTTGCTCGTCACGCAGAAGGCGGCGTTCAACAGCCCGGTGTGGTTCAACATCGGTGTCAAGGGTGTCCCGCAGCAGGGGAGCGCCTGCTTCATCCTCGCCGTCGACGACACCATGGACTCGATCCTGACCTGGTACGCCGAAGAGGGCGTGATCTTCAAGGGTGGTTCGGGCGCCGGGGTGAACCTGTCGAAGATCCGCTCCAGCCACGAGCGCCTGAAGGGCGGCGGAACGGCATCCGGCCCCGTGAGCTTCATGCGGGGCGCCGACGCCTCGGCAGGCACGATCAAGAGCGGCGGCAAGACGCGCCGCGCCGCCAAGATGGTCATCCTCAACGTCGATCACCCCGACGTGCAGGACTTCATCTGGTGCAAGACCATCGAGGAGCGCAAGGCCCGGGCGCTGCGCGACGCCGGCTTCGACATGGACCTCGACGGCAAGGACAGCTTCTCGGTCCAGTACCAGAACGCCAACAACTCGGTCCGGGTGACCGACGAGTTCATGGAGGCCGTCGAGGCCGACGCCGACTGGCACATGAAAGCCGTCACCACCGGCGAGGTCATCCGCACGGTCAAGGCCCGTGAGCTGTTCCGCGAGATCGCCCAGGCCGCCTGGGAGTGCGCCGACCCGGGCATGCAGTTCGACACGACCATCAACCGCTGGCACACCGCGGCCAACACCGGTCGCATCAACGGATCGAATCCCTGCTTCACCGGCGACACCGTCGTGCACACGGACCGGGGCTTGGTGCCGTTCGCCGAGCTCCTCGACCGGGTGCGCCGAGGCGAGACCTTCGGCGTCTACACCCACGACGCAACCAACCTCGACGCTCCGACCGACCGCATCGAGCTGACCACCCCTGAGGCCGTCATGGTCACGGGTTGGAACGAGATCGTGCGCCTCGAGCTGTCGAACGGCATGGAGCTGCGCTGCACCGCCGGCCACCGGATCTTCACGAGCAACCGCGGGTACGTCCCCGCCGGCGAACTGACCGCCGCCGACGAGATCCTCACCCTCGACCTGCCCACGCCCGCCACCGGTGCGAGCTGGGCCTTGCCTGTGCCCGCCGACGTCGAGGCTTACGTCAGTGGCGATCGCCGCCAGGTCCGTGGCATCACGCTGCCCGAGAAGTGGTCCGACGAGCTGGCTCACTACCTCGGATGGCTCGTCGGTGACGGTTGCATCTCCGGCGACGTCGCCACCACCGTGTACGGCTCGACCGAGGAGCAGGGAACCACGCTCGATCGCCATCGCCGTCTCCTTGCTGACCTGAACGGAGGCCGTGAGCCCAAGGTCTCACGCCAGGCCAACGGGACCGCCCAGCTCCGCATGAGCCGCCGGGCAGTGACGGCGTTCCTCGGCGCGCTCGGCGTCTCGGACGAGCCAGCTCCTGGCAAGCGGGTGCCGTGGTCGATCGATCAGGCGCCGACCGAGATCGTCGCCGCCTTCCTCCGAGGTCTGTTCGATGCCGACGGCTGCGTGCACGACGGTGCCGACAGCCGCTACGTGGGCCTCGGATCGGCGTCCAAGAGCCTCCTCCAGGGCGTGCAGCGCCTGCTGACGACCCTCGGGGTCAGGTCGTCCATCTACGCCACCCGCACCGGTGATCAGCCGTCGTTCTCCTACGTCCGGCGCGACGGTGATCAGGTCACGTACAGCTCGAACCCGATGTTCGACTTGCGCATCTCGGCCAAGGCCATCGAGCGCTTCTCCACGACCGTCGGCTTCGAGCTCGAGGGCAAGGCCGGTCGGCTCGCATCGATGCTGGCCCACCACGAGCGCTACGACGTGCGCCAGCACGTGCGCCTCGTGTCTCGCACCGACGACGGCATCGAGCTGACGTACAACCTGAGCGAGCCCCGCAACCACTCCTACGTCGCGAACGGCGTGGTCGTGCGCAACTGCTCCGAGTACATGCACATCGACAACTCGGCCTGCAACCTCGCCTCGATCAACCTGTTGTCGTTCCTCGGCCCGAACGACGAGTTCGATGTCGACGGCTTCCGCCACGCAGTCGAGGTGATGTTCACCGGCCAGGAGATCCTCGTCGGCAACGCCGACTACCCGACCGAGAAGATCGGCGAGAACAGCCGCAAGTTCCGCCAGCTCGGGCTCGGCTACGCCAACCTCGGTGCGCTGCTCATGGCCCTCGGCCTGCCGTACGACTCCGACGAGGGTCGGGCGTGGGCGGCGGCCATCACCGCCCTCATGACCGGCCACGCCTATGCCACCTCCGCTCGAACCGCCTCGCGCATGGGTCCGTTCGCCGGCTTTGCCGAGAACGAGGAGCACATGCTCAACGTGCTGCACATGCACCGAGGTGAGGTCTCCAAGATCGACGAGACCAAGGTGCCCACCGCCCTGCTGTCGGCCGCCCAGGAGGCATGGGATGACGCCGTGCTCGGCGGCGAGGAGTTCGGGGTCCGCAACGCCCAATCGACGGTCTTGGCACCTACAGGGACCATCGGCCTGATGATGGATTGCGACACCACCGGCATCGAGCCCGATCTCGGCCTCGTGAAGTTCAAGAAGCTGGTGGGCGGCGGCAACATGAGCATCGTCAACCAGACGGTGCCCCGGGCCCTGCGCCGCCTCGGCTACGGCCCTGCTCAGGTCGACGCCATCATCGCCTACATCGACGAGCAGAAGTCGATCCTCGGCGCCCCCGGCCTTCACCCGTCGCACCTCGATGTGTTCGCCTGCTCGATGGGCGACAACACGATCCACTACGAAGGCCACGTCCGCATGATGGGTGCGGTCCAGCCGTTCATCTCGGGCGCGATCAGCAAGTGCGTGGTGGGCGACACGCTGCTCACCACCGCCGACGGACTCATCCGCATCGACTCACTGCACCGGGGCGAGCCGAGCGACTCCTTCCGCTCCGAGGTCATCGAGGTCGCATCACTCGGTGGCTACCAGAAGAGCGACGCCTTCTACTACGGCGGTCTGCGTCCCACCCGTACCGTCACGCTGCGCAACGGCCAGCGGGTCAGTGGCACCCTCAACCACCGCCTGTTGGTGGTCACCGAGGAAGGCTTCCAGTGGAAGCAGCTCGACGAGATCGAGGCCGGCGACCTGATCGCATCGCGCTACGGCGCTGAGCTGTGGGCGGTCATCCCGGCGTCGCTCAACGACTTCCAGGCGTCGCCGGCCCATGGCAGCCAGAAGGCGGTCACGCTGCCGACTGAGATGACCGAGGAGCTCGCCTACCTCCTTGGGGCCTACGCCTCTGAGGGCCACACGATGCGTTCCAACTGGACGATCTCGATCACCAACTCGGTGCCCGCGGTGCGGGACAAGGTCGTGGCGGCGTGGCGCGCGGTGTTCGGGATCGAGGCCCGCATCGTCGACGATGGTGTGCGCTGCCCAATGGTGCAGATCGCGTCCAAGACCGTCGTCGAGCTGTTCGAGCACCTCGGTTGCGGGGCTCGGGCATCTGAGAAGCGGATTCCCGATGCGGTGCTTCGTTCGCCCCGGCACATGGTGCTGTCGTTCCTCGACGGTCTCTCGCTCGATGCCTACGTCACGGTGGCCTCCGCGCCGAATTGGGGGATCTGCCTCGACGCCCCTCGGATGCTCGACGACCTGCAGGCGGTGCTCACCAACCTCGGCATCGTCACCGGCCGCATCTCGAAGTGGAACACGACGTACCAGAAGTCCTTCGACGAGGTCTACGCCACCGGCGCCGATGCCCAGCGCTTGTGCCAGCTCGTGCCGTTCGACGAGCCGGACAAGGCCGCTCGGGCCGGCGAGCTGTGCGCGCTCGCCCACCCCACCCACGACACCGCCGACATCGTGCCCATCGCTCCTCGCACCCTCCACGCGCTGCTCCCGTCGGGAACGCCCGGCCGGGGGAGCACCACGGGTCGGATCCGCAGCGGGTTCAGCTTCCTGCTCGATGATCGCACCAAGTTCGTCACGCGCCGCACCCTCGAGCGAGTGAGCATCGAGCCCGGCGTGGTGCTGGCGGACTGGATGCGCACGATCCTCGACGACGACCTCCACCTCTCGCCGGTCGAGTCGGTGACCGATAGTGGCCGGCGCGAGGTCTACGACGTGTCGGTCCCCGCGACGCATGCCTTCGTAGGCAACGGCATCGTCAACCACAACACGGTCAACATGCCCGAAGAGGCCACCGTCGACGAGGTCGAAGAGCTGCACATGCTGTCGTGGAAGCTCGGCCTGAAGGCCGTGGCCATCTACCGCGACAACTGCAAGGTCGGCCAGCCGCTGTCCACCGCCAAGAAGGACGGCCCCGGCGGCGAGGTCCCAGCGGCCGCAGCCCCCGCCGTCCAGGTGGTCGAAAAGATCGTCGAGCGGGTCGTGCACCAGCCGATGCGCACCAAGCTGCCCCGGACTCGCTCGTCCAAGACGTTCGAGTTCCGGGTGGCCGACTGCAAGGGCTTCGTGACCGTCGGCGAGTACGTCGACGGCCGCCCGGGCGAGATCTTCGTGCGGGTGTCCAAGCAGGGCTCGACCCTGGCCGGGATCATGGACGCCTTCGCCATCTCGATCAGCCACGGTCTCCAGTACGGCGTGCCGCTGCGGGCCTTCATCGCGGCGTTCACCAACATGCGCTTCGAGCCCGCCGGCATGACCGACGATCCCGACATCCGCTTCGCCACGTCGCTCATGGACTACCTGTTCCGGCGCCTCGCCCTCGAGTACCTGACCTACGACGAGCGGGCCGAGCTGGGGATCATGTCGATCAACGAGCGGCTGCAGCCCACGCTGCCCGGCGTCGAGGAGACCGTCGTCGAGACCTTGCAGGGCCACGACGTCGTGGCTGACCCGAAGTCGATCCCGTCGGCGTCGGACCTGGTGGCCCAGCTCGAGGCCGAGGTGCTGCCATCGGTGCCCAGCAGCCGGCCCGCCCAAGCCGGACCCGAGGTGCGCCACAGCGATGCCCCCATGTGCATGCAGTGCGGGGTCCAGATGATCCGGGCCGGCAGCTGCCACGCCTGCCCGAGCTGCGGCAGCACCAGCGGTTGCAGCTGAGATGAGCCAGGCGGATCATCGGTACCCGGCGCAGGGCCGGGTACCGTCGCAGCCTGTGGGCCTGCTGCGCTTCTCCTTCGGCACGATGGGCTCGGGCAAGAGCACGCTGGCCCTGCAGATCCATCACAACCTGTCGACTCGGGGGCTGCGGGGGCTGATGTGCACGCAGCTCGACCGTGACGGTGCCCGGGTGTCGAGCCGCTTGGGCGTGAGCGTGGCGGCCGTCGATGTCGGGCCCCGTCTCGACCTGTTCGAACTGGCTGCCGCGTACCGCGGCCAGCACGGGATGCTCGACTTCATGGTGTGCGACGAGGCGCAGTTCTACGCCCCCGAGCAGGCCGACCAGCTGGCCCGGGTGGCCGATCAGCTCGGCACCGACATCTACGCGTTCGGGCTCCTGACCGACTTCCGCGGCCGGTTGTTCCCGGGCACCGCTCGCTTCCTCGAGGTGGCCGACGAACGGGTCGAGCTCCAGGTCGAGGCCCGGTGCTGGTGCGGGGCCCGGGCGACGCAGAACGCCCGACTCGTCAACGGCCGTCAGGTCTACGAGGGCGACGTCGTCGTGGTCGGCGACACCAGCGGCGATGCCGTCGTCGGCTACGAGCTGCTCTGCCGGCGCCACTGGGTGGCGGGCGAGACTGGCCGCCTGCCAGCTGACGAATCAAGCGTCAGCGCCTGCTGACCGGGAGACCGAACGGTCAGCAGGCCGCGCCGATGACGGCGGCCGCGTCGTCGGTGGACAGCACGTCGGTGTTGACCACGACGTCGTAGTGCGTCGGCAGCTCGTTGGTGACGCCGTAGAAGCGCTTGAGGTACGCAGCCCGGCCGGCGTCGTTGGCCGCGAGGTCCTTGGCCGCCTTCTTGGCGTCGCTGCCGAGGGCGGCCTGGAGGCGGCTCGTCCTGGTCGCGCCCGACGCGGTGACCAGCACCCGCAGCACGTTGGGGTTGCCCGTGAGCGCGTACGAGGCGGCATGCGACACGATCACGACGTCGCCGGCCGCCGCAGTCTCATGGATGGCCTGGCGGATGCCGTCACGGATCGACCCGGGGTCCTGAACGGCCTCGAGCGGGATGCTGGCGTACATGTAGGCGCCCTCGACGCCGGCGGAGCGGCCCATCTCGGTGACGATCCGCTCGAGCAGCGACTTGCGCCGCTCCGCGTTGGCGACGTCGTCGGGCGTGAGGTTGCGAGCCTCGGCGGCCCGCACAACGATCTCTTCGTCGACGAGGCGGTACCCGAGGCGAGTGGCGAGCACTGCGCCG
>JBBRTJ010000081.1:0-16627 GCA_038244535.1 Acidimicrobiales bacterium
CCCGATGTCGGCCAGGGCCCGCTCGTCGGCACCCTGCAACTCGGCCGGGTAGTCGATGGTGCCGACGCCGACGATCACGCCCTGCCCGGGCATGAGCCTCGGCACCGACTGAACGGTGCCGATCGTGCCCGGATTGGTGAGGGTGATGGTTGCGCCGACGAAGTCGGTCACGGCCAGCTTGTTGGTCTTGACCTTGCGGACGAGCTCTTCGTACGCCGCGTGGAACTCGGCGAACGACAACGTGTCGGCATCGCGCAGCACCGGCACCACCAACGTGCGCGAGCCGTCGGCCTTGGCCACGTCGACGGCGAGACCCATGTTCACCCGCTCACGGCGAAGGATCCGGGGCCGGCCGTCGCTGCCCTCGAGGTAGCCGTTGTTCATGTTGGGCACCGCCTCGGCCACGGCCCGCACGATGGCGTAGCCGATCAGGTGCGTGAAGCTGACCTTGCCGCCACCCTTTCGCGAGAGGTAGCCGTTGATGACGCGGCGGTTGACCTCGAGGAGCTTGGCCGGCACGTCACGAAAGCTGGTGGCCGTGGGCACGAGGAGGCTGCGCTCCATGTTGGCCACGATGACGGCGCCGGAGCCGAGGATCAGCGAGCCCTCCTCGGGCAGTGCCTCGGCGGGAGCCGGCGTGGTCACGGACTTGGCGGCGAACACCGTCGCTGGCGCGGCTGCGGCGGCGACCGGCGCAGCGGCGACCGGCGCGAAGGGAGCGGGGGTCGGGGCGGGCGAGGTCGGTGTGGGCGCGCCTTGGCGGTAGTCCTCGAAGAACTCCCGCCAGCTGTCGCTCACCGCCGCCGGGTCGGCCTGGAAGCGCTCGAACATCTCCTCGACGAGCCACGCGTTGGGCCCGAACTGCTCATCGGTCTGCTCATCAGCCACGCGGGCGATGCTACCGGCCGACCCCTTCTGGCTCACGAGGCCGAGTCGCCGCCGAGATGCGGGTCGAGGTAGCTCCGATCTCCTACCAGTGCGCTGCTGCTACCGCCCAATGGCGCCGGTACCCTTCCGCCCGTCATGAACACGATCCGCGCCACCACCACCGCCCTTGCCCTCACCGTCGCCGCTCCGCTGGCGCTCTCCGCCTGCGGTGGGAGCAGCTCGAGCTCGTCAACGACTGTTCCGACTGGCGGGACCGCCGCCGTCACCGTCATCGGCAAGGACAACTTCTTCGAGCCGAAGCAATACGCGGCCAAAGCGGGGTCGGTGACCATCACCATGGACAACAAGGGCAACGCGCTGCACGACCTGCTGATCAAGGATCCGGGCGGCACCAAGCTCGACGGGTTCAAGCTCCAAGTCGCACCGGGCAAGTCGGCCAGCGGCCAGGCCACGCTGACGGCCGGGACCTACCAGATCTACTGCGACATCCCTGGCCACGACAACATGAAGGGCCAGATCATCGTCAGCTGATCCCGGCCGATGTCGGCCGGGATCGAGCCGATCAGACCCGGAAGAAGATCTCCGTCACGACCAGGAAGATCGCCCAGAGGACGAACGTGGCGATGACGGGGTTGCGCACCTTGGGCCCGTCGTAGATGACGTTGAGGCCCTTGTTGGCTGCGGTCTTCCACGGCAGCAGGCCGAGGGCGTTGACCTCGAGCACGGCGACGAGCGCCAGCGAGATGAGCCAGAAGATGCCGACCTTGCTGCCGCTCAGCTTCTCGGTGCTGGTGAGCGGACCATGGGACGTGTACACCATGAACCACAGCATGCTGGCCGAAAAGATGGTGTTCTGGCGACTGGCCATGAAGGCCTTGCGTCCGGCTGCGGCCGCTGTCGGGTCGGCGGCGGCGCCGTTCAACACGTTGGCGGCGTTGGCCAGCACCACTTTCTGGTTGCGCCAGATGATTCCCCAGACGTTGAGGAACATGATCAGCGCGATGAGCATGCCGAGCGAGATCGACAGGCCCCGTGAGGATGATCCAAAGTTGGACGAGAAGTAGTCCTTGGTCGTCCCCGCGATCATCAAGCCAGTGATGACCGTGGCCACCGCGGCCCACCGGAAGTACCAGAGGGCCTTGCGGGCGAGGATGTTGAGCGAGATGTTGCGGGCCTTGGCCTCATCGCCATAGGCGGCGAATGCCGGTGCTTGGACGAGGTTGAAGTAGTAGAGCAACCCGATCCAGGCGATGCCCATCAGGATGTGGCCCCACCGCCATCCGAAGGCCATTCCGGTCCGGCTGAAGAATCCATCGACGGCGTACAGCACGCTTCCCCCCCAGGGTCCGAACGTTCGGTGAAACCGGCCGGAACGTAGCACCGTGTCGAGCGCCGACCGCGGTTTCCTCGCGCACCGCCTCGGTAGGGTTGGCCCATGCGCACCGTGGTGCTCGGTGATCGTCCGATCGAAGTCGAGGAGTGGCTGGCTCGCGGCCGTGCCCTGGGCCAGGACCTGTACGACGAGGTCTGGGACGGGGAGTACCACGTGGCGCCTTCAGCACATGGCCGGCACGGCCATCTCGATGATCAGCTCGCGCAGCTGCTTGGTCCGCGGACGCTGGCCGCTGGCCTGCGGGGCAGTGGGCCGTGCAACCTCGGAACCGTCGACGACTACCGGGTGCCAGACAAGGCGTATTTCGCCCCGACGACGAAGCCTGCCAACTTCCACCCGACAGCCGTCCTCGTCGTGGAGATCGTGGTGCCCAACGACGAGAGCCGGGACAAGTTCGGCTTCTATGCCGCGGCCGGCGTGGCCGAGGTGCTCATCGTCGATCCCTGGCTGCGCAGCGTCGAGTGGTTCGAGCGATCAGGCGACGGCTACCAGCGCACCGATGTGAGCCATGTGCTGGCGACCACCTCGGCGGCGCTCTCGGCCACGCTCGACTGGGGCGACTGACCCGACTGTCGCGACCGCCCTGGGCAGTAGACTCCTCTCTTCGTGGCAACGCAGTTCATCTACACGACTCACAAGCTCGGGCGCTTCTACCCGCCGGACCGAACGGTGCTCGAGAACATCTCGCTGTCGTTCTATCCGGGGGCCAAGATCGGCGTGCTCGGGGCCAACGGCTCCGGCAAGTCGAGTCTCCTCAAGATCATGGCGGGGCTCGACGACGGCTTCACCGGCGAAGCGCGCCTCTCACCCAGCTTCAGCGTCGGCCTGCTCGAGCAAGAGCCACACCTCGACCCGACCAAGGACGTGATGGGCAACGTCATGGACGGTGTGGGTCCGGTGCGCGACCTGCTCGTGCGCTACGACGAGGTGATGGCCATGTGGGCCGATCCGGATGCCGACTACGACAAGGTTGGCGCGCTGCAGGCCGAGGTCGAGGACAAGATGGCCGCCACCGACGCGTGGAACCTCGAGCGCAACGTCGAGATCGCCATGGACGCGCTGCGCTGCCCTGCGGGCGACGCCGACGTCAGCGTGCTGTCCGGTGGTGAGCGGCGCCGCGTGGCGCTGTGCCGGCTGCTGCTGGCCGCCCCCGACCTGCTGCTGCTCGACGAGCCCACCAACCACCTCGACGCCGAGAGCGTCGACTGGCTCGAGCGCTTCCTGCGCGACTACCTGGGCACCGTCGTGGCCATCACCCACGATCGCTACTTCCTCGACAACGTGGCCCGCTGGATCCTCGAGCTCGACCGTGGCCGGGGCTTCCCGTTCGAGGGCAACTACTCGAGCTGGCTCGAGCAGAAGGCGGCCCGCCTCGCCCAAGAAGAGAAGGTGGCCTCAGTGCGCCAGCGCACCCTCGAGCGCGAGCTCGAGTGGGTGCGCATGTCGGCCCGGGCGCGTCAGAGCAAGGGCAAGGCCCGCCTCACCGCGTACGACAAGCTGCTGGCCGCGGCCGAGGCCGACCAGGGCCGCGGCGACAAGCTCGAGATCTCGATCCCGCCCGGTCCCCGCCTCGGCGACAAGGTGATCGAGGTCGACCACCTGTCCAAGGGCTACGGCGACCGGCTGCTCATCGAGGACCTCACGTTCTCGCTGCCCAAGGCCGGCATCGTCGGCATCATCGGCCCCAACGGGGCGGGCAAGACCACGTTGTTCCGCATGCTCACCGGTCAAGAACCAGTCGACGGCGGCTCGATCAGCATCGGCGACACCGTGCAGATGGGCTACGTCGACCAGAGCCGGGACACCCTCGACGACGACAAGACCGTGTACGAGGAGATCACCGACGGGCTCGACGAGGTCAAGGTCGGCAACCGGGTGATGCACGGCCGGGCCTATGTGGCGTCGTTCATGTTCAAGGGCTCCGACCAGCAGAAGAAGGTGGGCCTGCTGTCTGGCGGCGAACGCAACCGGGTCCACCTGGCCAAGGTGCTCAAGGGCGGTGGCAACGTGCTGCTGCTCGACGAGCCCACCAACGACCTCGACGTCGACACCCTGCGGGCCCTCGAGGACGGCCTCGAGGCCTTCCCCGGCTGCGCCGTGGTGATCAGCCACGATCGCTGGTTCCTCGATCGGGTCGCCACCCACGTGCTCGCGTTCGAAGGCGACAGCCAGGTGCGCTTCTTCGAGGGCAACTTCACCGAGTACGAGGCGCTGCGCCACAAGGAGCTGGGCGCCGACGCCGACACCCCGCACCGCATCAAGTACAAGCCGCTGGCGCGCTGATCATGAAGGCTTCGACGTTGCGCTGGCTCGTGGCCGTCGTGTGCGTCGTCGGCATCGCAGGGATGATCGTGTTCTCCGTTGGCGACAACAACGGCGGCGCCATGACCTTCGGCATCCTCACCGCCATCGCCAGCCTCGTGCTGCTCTCGGTGACCGCGGTGCTGAAGCGCGAAGTGGGGGAGGCACCCGGCCCGGCTGCCGGCTCCATCGCCTCCCCCGCGGTCCTGTCCCCGGAAGCACCCGAAGTTCGGCGGATCTCGGCGACAGACTCCCGAGCGAAGGGCGCTCGAGAGGCCGAGGCGCCAGGGGCAGCAGCCGCGACAGGAGGCGGGCGCCGCGCCGGGGCGCCAGTGGCGACGGTCGTTCCGCGGGCCGAGGGCGCCCCCGCGGTCGATGAGGAGCTGGCGCAGTGGGTCGAGGTGCAGGTCGGGCGACTGGTAGCTGAGGGCGCCGATGAGTCGGCACTGCGATCGCTGGTCGGCGACGCCGTGCGGCTGGGACGCGGGCGGTGACGACGGCCGATCGCGTCGACGACCCCGACGCCGACACCTTCGAAGATGACCATCACCTGGCCGCTCGGCTGGCGGCGGAGGCGGGCACGCTGCTGCTCGCCACGCGCCTCGAGCTCGAAGCGGGCGGCTGGCCGTCGTGGCGGATCATGGACGAGGGCGACCTGCGCAGCCACCACTTCCTGGCCGACGCCCTGGCCGTTGCCCGCCCGGACGATGCCGTGCTGAGCGAGGAGGGCCGCGACACCCGGGCCCGGCTGGCTGCCGACCGGGTCTGGATCGTTGATCCTCTCGACGGCACCAACGAGTTCGGTGAGCCGGGACGAAGCGACTGGGCCGTGCACGTCGCCCTCGTGTCAGGCGACGGGCGGCTGCTCGCCGGCGCGGTGTCCCTCCCGGCCCACAGCATCGTGCTGTCCACCGATCCCGCCCCGCTGCTCCCGGCCCTTGACCGCGATCGGCCCCGGGTCATCACCAGCCGCTGGCACACGCCGTACGTGGCGATGCTCATCGGCGAGGCGCTCGGCGCCGACGTGGTCCGGCTCGGTTCGGCCGGGGCCAAGGCCATGGCGGTCGTGCTCGGACACGCCGATGTGTACGCCCACGGCGGTGGCATGTACGAGTGGGACACCGCCGCCCCGGCTGCGGTCGCCGTAGCGGCGGGCTTGCACGTCAGTCGCCTCGACGGATCACCGCTGGTGTACAACCGCTCCGATCCCTGGATGCCCGACTTCGTGATCTGCCGCCCCGAGCTGGCCGAGGCCGCGCTGGCCGCGGTCCAACGGTGAGCCGGTGGAGCTGAAGGCGACCCGCTACGACATCAATGCCGATGGCGTCGCCACGGTGTGGCTGCACCGCCCGCACCGCCACAACGCGTGGACCGGGCGCATGCACGCCGAGTACCGCTGGATCTTCGCCCAGCTCGAGCATGATCCCCGAGTGCGCGTGGCGGTGGTGACCGGGACGGGCGACACGTTCTGCGTCGGTGGCGACAGCGAGGCGTTGGTCGGCCACGCCGACCGCGGCGCCTACGATGACGGGCTCCCGGCCGAGCCGGCGACGCCGGGGCGGGGGGTGGACCAACGGCTCGAAGCTGACTTCGCCTGGCAGTGGGCGCTCCGCTTCCCCGTGATCGCCGCTGTCAACGGGGCCTGCGCCGGCGTGGGCATGGCCGTGGCCTGCTTCGCCGACCTGCGCTTCGCCGCCGCCGGCGCCAAGTTCACCACGGCGGCGCCGAAGCTCGGCCTGCCCGCCGAATACGGCTTGTCGTTCACGCTCCCCCGCATCATCGGCCTCACCCGTGCGGCCGACCTGCTGCTGTCGGGGCGGGTCGTACGCGCCGAGGAGGCCGAGACCATGGGCCTCCTCAACGCGGTGTGGCCGGAGTCGACCTTCACCGGCGAGGTGAGCGCTTACGCCACCCACCTCGCCACCGAGGTCTCGCCGGCGTCCATCTCAGCCACGAAGCGGCAGCTGTACGCCGACGTCCTCAGCCACGACGTCGGCGCCGCGCTCGGGGAGGCGGCCCGCCTGCTGCGAGACATGGCGCGCGGCCCCGAGTACGCCGAAGGCGTGGCCGCGCTGCGCGAGAAGCGTCCGCCCCGATTCGCCTGATCAGGGTGCGGCGATGGCCGCCACCACGGCGCCCAAGCTGCGAGCCGCCGTCGAAGGAGCGAGCCACAGTGCAGTTGGCGCACTCACACTCGCCACTTCCGCGCCCAAGACCGCAGCCCCGCCGAAGGAGCGAGCCACAGTGCAGTTGGCGCACTCACACTCGCCACTTCGCGTTCGCATCAGGGCAGTTCGAGGATGGTGACGGTGCCGGCGCCGCCGTCGACTTCGACGAGGGCGCCGTCGGGGATGCGACGGGTGGCGTCGGTAACCGACACGACGCACGGGATGCCGAGCTCGCGGCTGACGATGACGGCGTGGCTGTTCATGGCGCCGACGTCGACGATCACCGCGGCCGCGGGCACGAACAGGGGCGTCCAGCTCGGGTCGGTCTGCGGGGCGATCAGGACGTCGCCGGGCTCGAGCGCAAACGGATCGCCCGGATCGGTCACGATGCGAGCGATGCCCCGGGCCACGCCCGAGCAGCCGGCGCCGCCCGTGAGCACGTCGCCCACCTTGACCAGCTCGACCACCGACTCGCCCTTGCGGACGTAGGTGTCGAGCGACGGTGCGCCCTTGTCCGACTCGACGAAGTAGGGCGGCTCCAGCGTGCGCAGATAGACGAGGTGCTGCTCGCGCGCGGTGATCACGTCGATGAAGGCGGACGGCTCGGCGACGAACGCATCGAGCTCGGCCTCGGCCAGCATGAACACCTGGCGCTCGGACGAGAGCACGCCCCGCTCGACCATGCGGCGCCCCAGCTCTCGCAGTGCCACCCGCTGCTCGTTGATGGCCTTCACGCAGTTGGTCTTGCTGCGCTCGCGCCAGGCCAGGAAGTTGAGGGCACTTGCCTGCGCGGCATGCAACATGGCGATCGCCTCGTCGTTGCCGGCCAGCGCGGCAAGGGCTTCGGTCATCGCCACCTCGCGGTCGGCGCTCACGCCGGCGTGACGGCTCATCGGATCGTCGGCGTCGGGCATCCCCCGCATCCGGTCGATCAGCGCCAACGCCAGCGCGGGCCGCGTCTCCCACGTGTCGTAATAAGGGTCCCACTCGTTGGGGCCGCGGCAGCCGAAGTCGAACAGGAATCCGGCGAACGCGTCCAAGAAGGCGGAGGCGTCGGGGGTGCCGCTCGCCCGTAGCCGGGCAAGCAGCCCATCGACACCGGCGTCGAATGCGGCCGTCACCTCGGCGCTCCCTCGGGCCACACGGCCCAGGGTCCACATGGCGTAGCTGGGCAGCGCCGAGTCGACGTCACCGGTGGAGGAGATGAGGCGCAGCATCAGACCGGGATCGACTCCGCCGAGGAGGCCGGCCAGGATCGTCGGTCCGACCGCGGTGTTGCTGGAGGTGATGACATGGTCGTCGAAGAAGCGGCGCGTCAGCGGGATCATCGAGCGGGACCGGGCCACGAGCTCGGCATCGGCGAGCGCCGAGAGCACGGGGCGACCAGCCCGGGCGGCGTCGGCAATGGCCTTCGACTCGTCGAGCTCGGGGAACTCGGTGGCCGACATGACCCAGCCCATCTGGGTGCCGATCCGCGCCCCCGCCTCGTCGCTGAGGTCGTCGGGATGGGCGACGTAGGGGGGCGTGTCGGGTCGATTGCCGAAGAAGGCGGTGTCGATGGCCGCCGCGCCCGCGCCGGAACGCTCGCCGAAGACGCGTACCACCGAAGCGTTCACGTAGAAGAAGCCGTTGACGAACCCACAGGCGGGGACGAGGCCCTCAGCAGCCAGCTCATCCATGGAGAACGCGCCATTGCGCACGTAGCCCTCGCGCCAACCTTCCATCAACCCGGGCTGCCAGGTGAGCGTCGCCCCAAGAGGGCTGACCGGCTCGGGCAGGACGTCGTTGGCGTTGGAGCGCGTGTAGACGCAGAAGCGGGTCGAGAGGTTGGTGTCGGTGATCCAGCGTTCGGCCATGGTGGGACGTTACGCGGGAAGCTCCAGCACGGTGACCGTGCCCGCCGAGCCGTCGACTTCGACGAGCGCGCCATCAGGGATGGAGCGGCTGGCGCCGGTCACGGACACGACGCACGGAAGGCCCAGCTCGCGGCTCACGATCACGGCGTGGGTGATCTGCGCGCCGACGTCGACCACCACGGCCGCGGCGGTCACGAACAGCGGCGTCCAGCTCGGGTCGGTGAACGGGGCAACGAGCACCTCGCCGGGCTCGAGGCCGCGGGGATCTCCCGGGTCGAGCACCACGCGGGCGCGCCCGATCACCTTGCCCGGGCACCCGGCGATGCCGGTGAGCACGGTGCCCGGCACCGAGGCGGCCACCGCACCGCCCTTGCGCGGCCACTCGCTCACAGGAGGTGGCGCGCCGTCGGTGACGAACGGTGGCACGCGATCGAACAGCGCGAGGTAGTACGCCTCTCGCTCGGCGACGAGGTCCGAAAAGGCCGCGGGGTCCCGGACGAAGGCATCCAGCTCGCGGTCGACGAGCATGAACACCTGCTCGATCGTGGCGAGGTGCCCGGCCGCCACCATCCGCCGGCCGAGCTCGCGAACGGCCAGGCGCACCTCGTGAACGGCCTTGATGCAGTTGGTCTTCGTGCGCTCGCGCCCCGCGTTGTAGAGCAGGGCGGCGTTCAACCCGGCCTCGAACGTGCCGAGGGCCTCGGCGTCGCCGTCCAGCGCGGTCCGTACGAACGCCGTTGCCTCCTCGCGCTCGGCCACCCGGCGCTCGGTGCGCTCCTGCGGCGACTCGATGTCATCGGCGAAGCGCATCCGGTCGACGGCGGCCAACGCCGACGCCGGATCGACTCCCCACACGCGGCTGCGCAGCTCCCACTCGTTCAACCCACGCGCCCCGAAAAGATGGAGGAAGCGGTGCCACCGTGCGACGAAGGCGGCCGCGTTCTCGTCACCGGCGACGGCCAGCTCGTCGAGGCGGGCGATGGTGCCCGGCGGGCCGCTGTCGAACGCCTTGGTCACGCTGGGCGACCGGCGAGCGATGCGGCCGAGCTCCCACAGGGCCCAACTCGGCGCGGCCGAGTCGACGTCTCCGACACCGGCCACCAACGTCATGGCCAGCTCGGGTCGGCCAATCGCGCCACACACCCCGCTGACCATCGAGAGGCCGAAGCCCGCGAGGGTCGACACGATGATGTGGCGGCAGAACAGGCGTCGCTGCAAGGGCATGAACGACCGGGCGTGATCGACGAGCTCCTGCTCGGTGAGCTCGCTCAGGTCCGGACGGCGGGCGGCCAGCCGGTCGACCGATTCACGGTCGGCCCGCAGATCCGGTAGGTCGACCTTGGCCAGCGCGCCGGCGAAGTAGACCCCCATCTGCGCGCTGCGCTCGGGGTTCACGTCGGTGGGACGGGCCTCGTCGGCATAAGGCGTGATGCCCGGCATGTCGCCGAAGTACTGGAGGTCGACCATCTCGGGCGTCATGCCCGGCATGCGCACGCCGAAGATGCGGGTGGCCGACATGTTGAGGAAGAAGTAGCCGCCGAACACCGCAACGGTGTTGGGGCGGTCGGCCTCGAACTCGTCGTAGGTCATCGAGCCGTACTCGACGTAGGCGTCCCGCCAGCCCATCTCGCACGGCGCATTGGTGCCGAACAGGTACGACGCCGACAGCGGTGACACGGGATCGGGCATCACCTCGCCCGCGTTGGCCCGCGAGTAGAGGCGGTAGCGCTCGCTTGGCAGATCGTCGGCGATCCACGTGTCGGCCATGGCAGAACCCCCCGGTGCGTCCGATGACGGGCGGACTGTAGTGGTGTCTCGGGGCCCTCCCGGCCGAGCTCCCTCGCTGCGGGCGGGCCACTGCCCGCGATCTGCCTCGCCGAAACGGCGATTCCTCTGGCACCCTTGACCGAGTGTCCTCTCTGCCATCGGCGACCGCCGCCGCATCTGCCCTGCCCGACGCCCAACCTGATCTAGTGAGCGTCAGCCCCGACCTCGTCTGGGGCGCGTTCAGCGACGCTGCCCCCTGGGTCGTCGATCGTGACCACCTGCCCTGGCGGGCGGGCGTCGACGAGCTCCGTGAGGCGGCCCGGGCCGAGGTGCCCACGCTCACCCACCCGGGCAAGTACCCGCCCGGGTCGCGGGTGGCCATGGTGGCCGCGCGTCTGAGCGCGCCGCTGGCCGTGTGGGCAATGCGCAAGAAGCTCGGGCGCTTCGCCGACGACGGCGCCTCGCGCGCCGACATCTCACGGCGGATGCGCAAGGCGGCCGAGGCCCTCGGGCCGACCTACATCAAGCTCGGCCAGATCATCAGCTCCGGCGAGGGGCTGTTCCCGCCCGAGCTCGTCTCAGAGTTCAAGCTGTGCCGCGACCAGGTGCCGGCCGAGCCGTTCAGTGTCGTGCGCGAGGTCGTCGAGAGCGAGCTGGGCACCACCCTGGAGGCCACGTTCGAGTGGTTCGACCGCACCCCGCTGGCCGCCGCGTCGATCGCTCAGGTCCACGCCGCCAAGCTGCACACCGGCGAGCAGGTCGTGGTCAAGGTGCAGCGACCCTCCGTCGACCGGCTCGTGCGCAAGGACCTCCAGGCCATGGCCTGGCTGGCCCCCCACCTGGTCGGGCGCATCCCGATCGCCGCGCTGGCCAACCCCCCGGCACTCGTCGAGCTGTTCGCCGAGACGATCACCGAAGAGCTGGACTTCCGCCTCGAGGCTGACAACATGCTCGACGTGGCCTCGGTGTTGGCCGACCTCGGCCAGCGGGGCTACGTCATCCCCCGGCCCCATCCCACGCTGATCACCCGGCGCGTGCTGGTCATGGAGCGGCTGTCGGGGTTCCGCTTTGACGACGTCGAGGCCATCAAAGCCGCAGGCATCGACACCCAGGAGGTCATTCGCACCGGGATGATCGCGTTCATGGAAGGTGCGCTCGTCCACGGCATCTTCCACGGCGACCTGCACGGCGGGAACCTGTTCGTCATGGCCGACGGTCGCACCGCGCTGCTCGACTTCGGCATCGTCGGGCGCCTGTCGGGGCCTCGGCGGATCGCGTTCCTGCGCCTGATGATGGGGGCCACCACCAACGACGTTCACGGTCAGCTCGCCGCGCTGCGAGATCTCGGCGCGCTGCCGATGGACACCGACCTCGACGCGGTCATCACCGACCTGCGCCTGGACGGCCCGACGATCGACCCGACCACGCTCACGGGCGAGGAGCTGGTGGCCGAGGTGCAGCGCATCGTCAAGGCCCTCCTCGGCTACGGCGCCCGGCTCCCCAAGGAGCTGATGCTCTACGTGAAGAACATGGTGTTCCTCGACGGAGCCATTGCGACGCTGGCGCCTGACCTCGACCTCCTGGCCGAGATCGGTGCCATCTCACTCCACTTCGCCACCACCCACGGCGAGCGCCTCGCCGCCGAGCTCGGCATCGACCACGAGGCCGTCGAGATCAACCTCGATGGGGTCAAGGCCAGCTTCGGCGTCGACTCATCAAAGGATTCGCTCACCTATCGCGAGCTGCAGGAGCGGCGGAACCTCATCAACAAGCGCATGACCGAGCGAGCCCGCCGGTAGGTTCGGCGGCTCAGCCGGCCGGCGCCGGCGCGCGGCGCTGCCCTCCCCGCCCACGTCCGACGGGATCAGACCGCTTGGTCCTCGTTCATTCGATTCTCGGTGCTCACAGACGCAGCAATGCGACTCATGACGCCGAGGATCGAGCGCGTAACGAGCCCCGTCCCGACGCACCGGGCGTCGTCCGATCGCACACGATGTGCTCGGGTAGGTTCGGCGGCGATGCGCCTCGTGATCGCCCGCTGCTCGGTCGACTACGAGGGTCGGCTGGCCGCCCACCTGCCCATGGCCCTGCGCCTGCTCATGGTCAAGGCCGACGGGTGCGTCGCCATCCACGCCGACGGCGGTGCCTACAAGCCGCTCAACTGGATGAACGCTCCAAACGTCCTGGCGGAGGAACCCGGCCGCTGGACGGTGACCAACACCAAAGACGAGCGGTTGGTCATCACCATCGACTCGATCATCTCGGACACCAGTGCCGACCTCGGGGTGGACCCCGGGCTGCGCAAGGACGGCGTCGAAGCACATCTGCAGGAGCTGCTGGCGGCATCCCCGCACGTGCTCGGGGCCGGGTGGACGCTCGTGCGCCGCGAGTACCCGACGACGCTCGGGCCGGTCGACCTGATGTGCCGTGACGACACCGGTGCCCTCATCGCCGTCGAGATCAAGCGGCGAGGCGAGATCGACGGTTCGTTGTCAAGCCAACGCGCCGCTAGAGGTCAGTACGTAGCGGTGGAAGTGAAGCGCCGAGTCGGCATCGACGCCGTCGAACAGCTCACGAGGTACCTGGAGCGCCTAAACCTCGATTCTCACATCGCACCGGTGCGCGGTGTTCTCGCCGGACAGGCCGTCGCCCCCCAAGCACGGGTCCTCGCCGAGTCGAGGGGCATCAGGTGCATGGTGGTGGACTACGACGAGCTGAGAGGCATGGCCACAAACGAGTTGCGCTTGTTCTAGCGGTATCCGGCTCAAGCGGGGTGGCGGCCCGGTTGGCTTCCGTCGTCGGGCTGGCTTGACGAGCACAGACCGGGCAATCTGCACCGATGTCCGAACGCCCCGACGTGAGTGCGGTCAACGTCGTGCTTGTGAACAACGACCGTGTCACCGTTCGGGTTGGCGACGTGTTCTTGAAGATCGACGCAGACCCCGGACGCTCGCTCCGTGAGGTCGATGCGATGTCGTTGGCTCCTGTGCCAACTGCCGAGGTTCTGTGGCGGAGGCCCCCCGTGCTGGCCCTCGCGGCCGTCCGAGGAGCGCCGCTCGCCCTTCCGGGCCTGCCCTCGGTCGCCTCGCCCGATGCTTGGATGGCGGTCGGCGCCGCGATTCGACAGTTGCACGAGGCTCCATTGCCGCCATGGCCGACGCCATACACGAACGCTGCCCGCTGGGAAAGTGTTGAGGCGCTCGCATTGCCGCTGGCTCGGGAGTCCGAATGGCTCGTGGCGCAGGAGGTCCTGCCGGAAGAGGTCGTCGACCGCAACCGGCGTCGCGCCGAGTCGGTGCTCCGCCAATGGCACCCGGTTTTCATCCACGGCGACCTCCACGTTCTGCACGTTTTCGTCGAGGGCGATTCGGTCTCAGGAATCCTGGATTGGTCCGAGGCCGCTCCCGGTGACGCAGCGTTCGACCTTGCGTCGCTCACGCTTGCGCATCCAGACCGACTCGACGACGTTTTGAACGGCTACGGAGTCGGCGTCGACCGCGACATGGTCCAGGCGTGGTGGTCCTATCGATGCCTTACAGCAGTCCGATGGCTGGTCGAGAACGGTTACGGACCACCAGACGAGTACCCCGAGGTAGCGATGCTGCGGTCGATCGCCCACTGAGTTCGGACGGCCGGGTTCGCTCGGGACGACGCACCGCTTCATGCGTGCCAGCGTGGGGTTGAGAAGACAGATCTGCCGATCGGGGCGGGTCGCAGCCCTGCCCCGGCACCAGCCCGCTGGCTCGGCGCCGTCCGGAAGCGACTCGCCCAGGAGGCCCGCCAACTGAGACTGTTGTCTTTCTTACAACAAGCGGTACAACGGTGGGGCTGGCGTCGAGCAGCTCACGCGGTACGTCGAGCGCCTCTCGCTCGAACCCGGCCTTGGGCCCGTGCGCGGCGTCTTCGTCGCCCAGCGGATCAAGCCCCAGGCGCGGGTGCTGGCCGAGGCCCGGGGCCTCGCCTGGCTCGAGGTCGACTACGACGAGCTCCGTGGCATCGCCCCCGACACCCTTCGCCTGTTCTGACCCTTTGACCGCCAGATTCCCCGCCCAGCGGTCAGTTCCACGTTCTTACCGCCAGATTCCCCGCCCAGCGGTCAGTTCCACGTTTTGACCGCCAGATTCCCCGCCCAGCGGTCAGTTCCACGTTCTGACCGCCAGATTCCCCGCCCAGCGGTCAGTTCCACGTTCTGACCGCCAGATTCCCCGCCCAGCGGTCAGTTCCACGTTCTGACCGCCAGATTCCCCGCGGCTAGGTCGGGTCAGCTGAAGCGGCAGAGGCCTTGGTCGATGACGACTCGGTCGCCGACGGCAGTCGTGAAGATGGCCTCGCCGGCGCCGGCGTTCCACATCGAGATGGTGAGCGCCTCGCCGGGCATCACGGGCGAGCTGAACCGGCCCTCGATGTGGTGGAATCGGGCCGGATCTGAGCCGGCCAGGGTGTGCACCAGCGCCCGGCCGGTGAAGCCGTAGGTGCACAGGCCGTGCAGGATCGGTCGGTCGAACCCACCGAGCGCGGCGAACGACGGGTCGGTGTGCAGCGGGTTGCGATCACCCGAGAGCCGGTAGACGAAGGCCTGATCGGGCGAGGTCTGGTAGGTCACCTGATGGTCGGGGGTCCGATCCGGCGGCACGTTGACCGCACCGCCGGGGCCCCGGTCCCCGCCCCAGCCGCCCTCACCGCGGATGAAGGCCGACATCATGTTCGTGTACAGCGGCTCGCCCGAGTCCTTCAGCACGGCTGCGGTTTCGGTGGCCACGACTGCGGCCTTGCCCTTGTCGTAGATGCCGGTGACCTTCGAGGTCAGGACCGCGGTGCCCTCGACCGGGATCGGCCGGTGGAGGGTGACGGCCTGCTGGCCGTGGACCAGCAGCGCTGGGTTGAACGAGCCGATCTTGGCCATCGCCCCTTGCCCACGGCCCCAACCGAGCACCACGGCCATCGTCGGGAACACCAGCTGGTCGACGCCGTTGGTGTTCTCGGTCGTGAAGGCCAGCTCGTCGCCACCGGCGCCGATGCCCACCGCGTAGAGCAGGGCGTCCTTGGACGTCCAGCTCGTCTCGACGGGATCGGACGTGGCACCTACGGCGTTGGGGTCGATCGGCATGGCGTGCTCGCTTCCTCGTTCGGTGGGATCAGCCGGTGGGATCAGGCGGGGAACTTGATCGTGGTCTGGGGCCAGGTGCCGTCACGGCCGTCCATGCCCGAGTTGGCGCGGACGTCGGCCAGCAGCGCCGCCACCACCGGGCCGAGCTGGGTCGGATCCTCGATGGGCGCCACCGACGGACCGCGGTGCCAGCCCTCCGCCATGGCCAGGAAGTTGCCAGAGGCCTCGAAGACCCGGCCGGTCACGCCCCGCGACTCGGCCGAGGCCAGCCAGGTGACGATGGGGGCGATCCATCGCGGCGAGCGGGCCTCGCGATCGGCGTCGGTCTCGGGCGCCGGCCCGAGGCCTTCGGTCATGCGGGTGAGCGCCACCGGGGCGACGGCGTTGACCGTGACCCCATAGCGGGACAGCTCCATGGCCGCGATGTTGGTGAACGAGGCGATGCCGGCCTTGGCCGCGCCGTAGTTGGTCTGGCCAGGGTTGCCGTAGATGCCCGACACCGAGGTGGTGTTGATGATGCGACCGTCGACGGCCTTGCCCGCCTTCACCTGGTCACGCCAGTACGACGCTGCCCACCGCGCCGGGGCGAACGTGCCCTTGAGGTGGACCTTGATGACCGCGTCCCACTCCGCCTCGGTCATGTTCGTCAGCATCCGGTCGCGGAGGATGCCGGCGTTGTTGACCAGCGCGTGGAGGTCACCGAAGGTCTCGACGGCGGCGTTGATGAGCCGCTGCGCCCCCTCCCACGACGAGATGTCGTCGCCGTTGGCGATGGCCTGGCCGCCCATGCCCTCGATCTCGGCCACCACCTGCTGTGCCGGCGACAGGTCGCCGCCGCTGCCGTCGACGTTGCCGCCAAGGTCGTTGACCACGACCAGGGCGCCGTGAGCCGCCAGGGAGAGGGCGTGCTCGCGGCCGATGCCGCGACCTGCACCCGTGACGATCGCGACCTTGCCGTCGAGCGAAGGCATGGAGGTTACGGTTCGTATCATGCAAGCGCCCGCGCCGTCAAAGCTGCACGTCGAGGAGCACGGCGACGGCGAGCCGCTGCTCTTGCTCCACGGGCTCGGCCAGGGGCTGTGGGCCTGGCGCTACCAGGTGCCCGTCTTCGCAGAGCGCTTCCGCACGATCGTGCTCGACACGCGCG
>JBBRTJ010000082.1:0-15997 GCA_038244535.1 Acidimicrobiales bacterium
ACGATCTGGGTCGCGGCCATGGCCGCCGCCTGGACCTGGCTGGGGAGGGATACGGTGCCCACGAACATGTGGGCTCGGACCTTGCCGTTGACCTGCACGGGGTACTCGACCGTGTCGTCGAGCAGCAGCGCCGGATCGGCGACGGGGAACGGCTCGTAGGTGAGCGTGAGGGGATGGCCGAGGCGCCGCCACAGCTCCTCGCTGACATGGGGGGTGAGCGGCGCCAGCATCAGCACGAGGGGGTCGGCCACCTCGCGGGGCAGCGAGCCGGTGGCGGCCACGACCGTGGTGAGGTGGTTGTTGAGCTCGATGAGCTTGGCGATGGCGGTGTTCATCCGCAGCCCGCCGTAGTCGGCTCGCACCGCGTCGATCGTGCGGTGCAGCAGGCGCCGGGTGGTGTCGTCGGCCTTGTCGTCGTTGACCCGCAAGGCACCGGTGTCTTCGTCGATGAGGTTGCGCCAGAGCCGCTGCAGGAAGCGGTACATGCCGACCACGGCTCGGGTCTCCCATGGCCGGGAGGCGTCGAGCGGCCCCATCGCCATCTCGTACAGGCGCAGCGTGTCAGCCCCGTAGTCGTCGTACATCTCGTCGGGGGTGACGGCGTTCTTGAGGCTCTTGCCCATCTTGCCGTACTCACGGTTGACGGGCTCGCCCTCGTAGGTGAAGCCGTCAGGCCCCTCGACCACCGCCGCGGCATCGACGTACACGCCCCGGCTGTCGGTGTACGCGTAGGCCTGGATGTAGCCCTGGTTGTAGAGGCGCCGGTACGGCTCCCAGCTGCTGACGTGGCCGAGATCGAACAGCACCTTGTGCCAGAAGCGGGCGTACAGCAGGTGCAGCACGGCGTGCTCGACACCGCCGACGTACAGGTCGACGCCGCCCGGATCGCCCGGGTGCCGAGGCCCCATCCAGTAGGCCTCGACCGCCGGGTCGACGAAGACGTCGTCGTTGGTCGGGTCGAGGTAGCGCAGCTCGTACCAGCAGCTGCCGGCCCAGTTGGGCATGGTGTTGGTCTCGCGCGTGTACGTGCGGGGCCCGTCGCCCAGGTCGAGCTCGACGCGGCGCCAGGCAACGTTCCGCCCGAGCGGCGCCTCGGGCACCGTGTCGGCGTCGTCAGGGGCGAAGGTGCGCGGCGAGTAGTCGTCGACCTCGGGGAGCTCGACGGGCAGCATCGACTCGGGCAGCGCGATGGGCAAGCCGGTCTCGTCGTACACGATCGGGAACGGCTCGCCCCAGTAGCGCTGACGGCTGAAGAGCCAGTCGCGCAAGCGGTAGGTGACGGTGGCCGTGCCGCACCCTCGGGCCTCGAGCCACGGGATGATCACGGCCTTGGCCTCGGCTACGCCCAGGCCGTCGAGGAACGCTGAGCTCGTGGCCGGACCGTCACCGGTGAACGCCTCGCCCTCCCAGCCATCAGGCGGCTGCACCGTACGCACGATGCGCAGCCCGAAGGTGGTGGCGAAGTCCCAGTCGCGCTGGTCCTGCGCGGGTACGGCCATGATCGCCCCGGTGCCGTAGCCCATGAGGACGTAGTCGGCCACGAACACCGGGATCGGCTCGCCGGTCGTGGGGTTCGTGGCCGACGCCCCGGTGAACACGCCGGTCTTGTCCTTGGTCTCGACCTGGCGCTCGACGTCGCTCTTTGAGCCGGCCCGCAGCCGGTACGCGGCGACGGCTGCGGCCGGAGTGGCCGCGCCGGCGGTCCAGGCATCGGGCGTGCTCGCCGGCCACTCGGCGGCGATCAGCCGGTCGACCAGCGGGTGCTCGGGGGCCAGCACCATGTAGGTGGCGCCGAACAGCGTGTCAGGGCGGGTGGTGAACACCTCGATGTCGGCCGGCCCGCCGTCGGCGCCGGTCGCCGCGAACCGCACCGTGGCGCCGACCGAGCGCCCGATCCAGTTGCGTTGCATGAGCCGCACCGACTCGGGCCAGTCGAGGGCGTCGAGGTCGTCGATGAGCCGGTCCGCGTACGCGGTGATGCGCATCATCCACTGGCGCAGCCGGGACTTGAACACCGGGAAGTTGCCCCGCTCGCTGCGGCCCTCGGCGGTGACCTCCTCGTTGGCCAGCACCGTGCCGAGGCCCGGGCACCAGTTGACCGGGGCCTCGGAGCTGTAGGCCAGCCGGTGGTCGTCGACGAGGCGGCGCTGCTCGACCGAGGTGAGCTCGGTCCAGGCCCGCCCGTCCGGGGTGGGCCGCCGGCCGGA
This sequence comes from Acidimicrobiales bacterium, assembly GCA_038244535.1. Classification (GTDB taxonomy): domain Bacteria; phylum Actinomycetota; class Acidimicrobiia; order Acidimicrobiales; family Ilumatobacteraceae; genus JBBRTJ01. The sequence continues at coordinate 2,208 of JBBRTJ010000082.1, forward strand.
GACGAACTGCTCGATCAGCTCGGCGATGGGCCGGGCCTTGGCCGCATCGGTGTCGTACCAGCTGTTGAAGATCTGCAGGAAGATCCACTGCGTCCATCGGTAGTAGCCGGGGTCGATCGTGCTGATGGACCGGCGCATGTCGTGACCCACGCCGAGGCGCCGGATCTGGCGCCGCATCGTGGTGATGTTGGCCTCGGTGGTGACTCGTGGGTGCTGGCCGGTGGCGACCGCGTACTGCTCGGCGGGCAGGCCGAACGAGTCGTAGCCGAGCGAGTGCAGGACGTTGTGGCCGGTCATGCGGTGGAAGCGGGCCCAGACGTCGGTGCCGATGTAGCCGAGGGGGTGCCCGACGTGCAGGCCGGCCCCGCTGGGATACGGGAACATGTCGAGGACGAACAGCTTCGGGCGGTCACCGACGCCGTCGGCATCGGCCAACGGACCGGCCGGGTTCGGTGCGTGGAACGTGCCCTCGGCCTCCCAGAGCTCCTGCCAGCGCTCCTCGATGGCCGCGGCCATGGCGGCCGTGTAGCGGTGCGGCGGGACATCCTCGGTGGCCATGGGGGAGAATCGTAAGGTCTTGTTCGCCATCGACCCCGACAGTTCGCCGCGTCCGCGTGGCCCCAGGAGCCCTGATCCCTCCGATGACCCATCCTGTGCCCATCACCACCCGCCTTGCGCAGGCCGCCGACTTCCCCGGCGGTGGGGTCACGTTCATCTCCCATCAGGACCGCGTCTGGGTGACCTGGCGCCAGCTCCACGACGAGGCCCGATCGGCGGCTGCCGCCCTCCAGGCCCTCGGCCTGCAGCCCGGCGACCACGTGGCCATCCTCGGCCCCACCTCGCGGCCGCTGGTCACCGCCATCCAGGCCTGCTGGCTGGCCGGTGCCGCGTCGATGGTGCTGCCGTTGCCCATGCGGATGGGGTCGCTCGAGGAGTTCATCGAACAGACCCGGGGCCGGATCCGCCACGGCGACGCCCGCCTGCTGCTGATCGACGACCAGCTCGCCAGCCTGTACGAGTCCGCCCCGGGTGACCCGCCCCTGGTGTCGCTCGGTTCGATCCAGCCCGGTGCCCTCGGTGTGCCCGGACCCGACGCCCTCGAGCTGCCCGCCCCTGATCCTGAGCGGCTCGTGATCCTCCAGTACACGAGCGGGTCGACCAGCGAGCCCAAGGGGGTCATGATCCCCGACCGGGTTCTCGGCGCCAACCTCAACGCCTTGGTCGAGGCCACCGGGATCACCGCTGAAGCAGACGTCGCGGTGTCGTGGCTGCCGCTGTACCACGACATGGGCCTCGTCGGTCTGCTCGGCACACCCATGACCACCGGTGCCGACCTGGTCCTGGCTGCCCCCCAGGACTTCCTCGCTCACCCGGGCCACTGGATGGAGTGGATCTCCACCTACCGCGGCACCGCGACGGCTGGGCCTAACTTCAGCTGGGTGCTGGCCACCCGGGCGCTGAAGCGCATGGAGGGCCTTGATCTGTCGTCCCTGCGGATCGCGTTGAACGGCGCCGAGCCCGTCGATCCCGAGACCGCATCCGCCTTCGCCACCGCCGCGGGCCGGTTCGGGTTCCTGCCCGGCGGCGTGTTCCCGGCCTTCGGCATGGCCGAAGTGGCCATCGCCGGCACCTTCCCGCCCCCGGGCCGCGGTGTGGTGCTCGACACCGTCGATGCAGTTGCTCTCGAACGGGAGCACCTGGCCAAGCCGGCCGCCCCGGGCGATCTCGGCAGCCGCCAGTTGGCGCTGCTCGGCAAGCCGGTGCCCGGCCTGCGAATCCGGGTGTGCGAGCCGTCCACCGGTGAGGTGCTGCCCGAGCGTCACGTCGGCGAGCTCGAGATCGCCGGCACCTCGGTGACGCCCGGCTACTACAAGCGGCCCGAGGCCACGGCCGAGCTGTTCCGCGGCGAGTGGCTGCGCACCGGCGACCTCGCCTACCTGGTCGATGGTGAGCTCGTCATCTGCGGTCGCATCAAGGACGTCATCATCATCGGGGGCCGAAACGTGTACCCGCAGGACGTTGAGCGAGCGGTTGGGTCAGTCGAAGGGGTGCGGGCCGGCAACGTCATCGCCTTCGGCGTCGGCGGCTACAAGGGAAAAGAGACCGTCATCGTGGTGGCCGAGACCAAGTCGGCCGACACCGACGCCGTGCGCAAGGCCGTGCACGCCCGAGTGCTCGAAGCAGTCGGCCTGCCGGCGCGCGACGTGATGCTCGTGAAGCCGGGGACGCTCCCCAAGACCTCGAGCGGCAAGCTGCAGCGGGCGTTGTGCAAGGAGCGCTACCTCGACGAGGTGCTCGAGCTCGTCTGAGCGGGTGCGCGCCGCCGTCCAGCGGCCTGCTGGCTCGGCCCGACCCGGCCGTCAGGTCAAGCGGCGCTGAGGGCGGCGATCACGCCCGCCCACCGTGCCGGGTCGCTCTTGTAGGGCGCGTAGAAGCTGATCCGCTGGATGACGTCGCCGTAGCGGGCGTGGAGCTCGGGGGCGATGCGCTCGGGCTCGCCGACCACCGCGAACGTGTTGAGGATCTCGTCGTCGATGAGGGTGCCCATCTCGACCCACTTGCCCTGCTTCGACAAGGTGTTGAGCTCGTCTTGCAGCCCGCCCCAACCGTGGAGCTCGAGCACGCCCCGGTAAGCGGGCGTCGACCCGTAGAAGGCGATCTGCTGGCGGGTGCCGGTGATGGCGGCGGCCATCTCGTCGTCGTTGGTACCGGTCACCACGAAGCTCGGCCCGATGATCTCGAAGCCCTCCATGGTCTTGCCGGCCTTGGCCCGGCCCCGCTCGAGGGCGGGCAGGGTCACCTCGCGCAGGTAGCGCTCGGTCGTGAAGCCGTGGCAGATGAAGCCGTCGCAGACCTCGCCGGCGACCTCGGTCATCATCTCGCCCACACCGGCGAGGAAGATCTTGGGGTTGCCGTACGGATTGGGCCCGGGGTTGAAGAACGGGGTCATGAGCGTGTGGGTGTAGAAGTCACCGCGGAAGTCGAGCTTCTCGCCCTCGTTCCAGCACGCCCAGATGGCCCGGATGGCCAGCACCATCTCGCGCATGCGGGGGGCCGGGTGGCTCCACTCCATCGAGAAGCGCTTGGTGATGTGCGGCTTGATCTGGCTGCCGAGCCCCAGCACGAAGCGACCTTTGGAGTAGGCCTGCAGGTCGTAGCCGGTGTTGGCCAGCAGCATCGGGTTGCGGGCAAAGGCCACTGCGATCGAGGTGCCGAGCTCGAGGGTCTGGGTGTGCTCGGCCGCCAAGAGCAACGGATAGAACGGGTCGTGGCTGGTCTCTGCCGTCCAGATGCCCGCATAGCCGGCGGCCTCAGCCTCCTTTGCTGCCTCGGCTGCCTTGTTGAGATCGAACCCGATGCCTCCGTCAACCTTCATGGCGCGGGACGGTAGCGCGCTAGCGGCCTTGGTCGCGAAGGAAGCGCTCGAGCTCGGCGGCGAGCTCGTCGCCGCTGGGCAGTGGTCCGACCGGGAACGAGCCGAGGTTGGGCGTGCTGGTGACGCCGGCCTGCTCGGCGGCCTCGGCATCCCACACCGCTTCGAGCTGGCGCACCATGGCCGTGTGCTCGGCGGAGTTGGCCACCAGCTCGTCGAGGCGCTGGCGGTGCTCATCGGCAGCGCGGCGCACCTCGACGGCGTCGCTCACGACACCAGCCACCTGACCGAGCCCGTCGAGCAACGCCAAGGTGGCGCCCGGGTAGGGCACGTTGGCCACGTAGTGCGGCACCTGCGCCCACAGGCCGATGGTGGGCACGCCGACTTCGGCCAACCGGTGCTCGAGGACGGCCTCGATGCCGGCCGGCACGTCGACCGAGCTGCGCTGGACGTGCAGGCCGGTGCCGAGGTCGGCCGATGACAGCGAGACCGCCAGCCGAGACGGCCGCGTGTGCGGGGCCGTGAACGGGTAGGCGCCGAGGCCCACCATCATCCGTACCTCGAGCTCGGTGGCGAGCCCGGCGACGGCGTCGGCAAACTGGTGCCAGTTGCTGTCGGGCTCGCTGCCGGCGAGCAGCAGCACCCCGTTGCCGAGCCGGTCGGTGCCCGCCTTCATGACGATCTCGGGCCACACGAGGTTGACGTTGACGCCGTCGCGCAGCTGCATCGTGGGCCGCCGGGCTCGATAGTCGATGAACGTGTCGCCGTCGAAGCGGACTGCGGTTCGCGCCGACAGCTCGCCATCGAGCACCTCGAGCGCGGTTGCGGCACCGTTGCCGGCATCGATCCAGCCGCTGAGGGCCACGATGAGCACGGGCGCCTCGAGGTCGGGCCACTCGACCATCTCGTACGGAGCGCTCATCGCAGCCGCCCTGCGTGCTCGGCCGCCGCTTCGGCGGCCCGCTCGACCTGGAGCTTGAACGCGTCGAACATCGAGCTGTCAGGCGCGCCGCCCATGGCACCGCCGAGGTAGCGGGCGTGCACGCCCTCGACGATGCACGCCAGCTTCCAGTAGGCGAAGGCGACGTAGAAGTCGATCTCGCGCAGGTCACGGCCCGACACCGCGCCGTAGCGGGCGAGCAGATCGGCCCGGTTGGGGAACCCGGCGGCCGAGGTCGCGGGAGCGCTCAAGCCTCCGGCCACGTCGTCGGGGCCGGTCCAGTAGACCATCAGCAGACCCACGTCGGCGAGGGGATCGCCCAGGGTGCAGATCTCCCAGTCGAGCACCGCTCGGATGGCGCCGTCATCGCCGACGATGCAGTTGTCGAGCCGGTAGTCGCCATGGACGATCGACACGCCGACCTGCTCGGGAACCCGGGCCATCAGGCGCTCGTACACGCGGTCGACAGTGGCCAGCTCGCGGGTCTTGGAGCTCTGCCATTGGCGGTACCAGCGCTTCATCTGTCGCTCGATGTAGCCGGTGGTGCGGCCGAGCTCGCCCAGCCCGACGGCGACGGGGTCGACGGCGTGGATGGAGGCCAGCACGTCCACGATCGAGAAGCCGGCGGCGCGCCGAGCGTCGTGCGAGAGGGTGGCGACGGCGGTGTCGTGGTCGCGCAGCACGTGACCCTCGACGAAGCCCATCACGTAGAACGGCTCGCCGTTGACGGCGGGATCGTCGCAGTAGCCGAGCGCGGGGGCGACGGGCACGAGGGTGTCGGCGAGGGCCGAGATGATGCGGTGTTCGCGACTCATGTCGTGGGCGGTGGCGAGCACGTGCCCGAGTGGGGGCCGGCGCAGCACCATGTGGCGCCCGTCGGCGCCGGTGACGGCGTAGTTCAGGTTGGAGTGCCCACCGGCGATGAGGCGGAACTCGAAGGGCGCGACGGCACCGGGGACCTCGGCCTCGAGCCACTCGGTCACTGGGCCGACGTTGACGCCGGTGAGCTCCCCGTCCACCTTCGACTCGGTCATCGGGCCAACGGTAGCCTCGCCCCCGCGCCGGACCACCGGCCACCATCGACCGCTTCCACGAGTGAGGGATCCCCATGGCGCTCCGCACCGCTGACCAGTACCGAGCCGCGCTGCAAGACGGACGCGAGGTCTACTACCGGGGCCGTCGCGTGCCCGACGTCCTGGCCGATCCCGAGCTTCGCATCGCCATCGACCATGCCGGGCTCGACTACGACGTCGCCCACGACCCCGCCTACCACGACCTCGCGGTGGTGAAGGACCCTGATACCGGCGAGGACATGAGCGCCTACTACCGGATCCCGCGGAGCTCGGACGACCTGCTCCAGCGCTCGAAGCTGATCGAGACCACCACCGGGCTCGGCGGCACGATGGTCACCCTCATCAGCGAGATCGGCACCGATGCGCTCTTCGCGCTGCACCGGGTGATCGACGGCGAGGTCGAGCTCGAGCGGGTGCGCCGCTTCTACCGCCACTGCGCCGAGAACGACCTGTCGCTGTGCGTGGGTCAGACGGACGTGAAGGGCGATCGCTCGAAGAGCCCGAGCCAGCAGGCCGACCCCGACATGTACCTGCGTGTCGTGTCGAGCAACGCCGAGGGCATCGTCGTGCGCGGCGCCAAGTGCCACACCTCGGTGAGCGTGAACGCCGACGAGATCATCATCCTGCCGACCCGGGCCATGGGGCCCGACGACGCCGACTACGCCGTCAGCTTCGCCGTGCCGATGAACACCAAGGGCCTCAAGCTCTACGTGTCGAGCTACGCCGCGGGTGACCGCAACGACTTCGAGTTCCCGCTGTCGAGCAAGCACAAGATGCTCGAGACCCTCACCGTGTTCGACGACGTGTTCGTGCCGTGGGAGCGGGTGTTCATGTGCCGCCAGCCCGAGAAGGCCGGGCAGCTCGCGCTCACCTTCGTCGAGTACCACCGGTTCACGGCGGTGTCGTACAAGCTGCCGCTCGTCGATGCCTTCGTCGGCACCGCCGCAGTGATCGCCGAGATGAACGGCGTGATGAAGGCCGGACACGTGCGCGACAAGCTCACCTACCTCATCACCTACGCCGAGACGATCAGGGCCCTCACCGAGATGGCGGCGCTGCGCTGCCGCACCGGCGCCCACGGCATCGTCTACCCCGACCCGATGACCACCAACATGGCGAAGTACACCTTTGCCACGCAGTACCACCACATGATGGAACTGGTGCAGGACTGCGCCGGCGGCCTGCTGGTGACGGGTCCCGGGGGTGAGGACTGGGACAACCCCGAGATCCGCGCCGTGCTCGAGAAGTACTACGGAGCCGTGGCGCCGGCCGGTGACCGCCTGCGGATGATGAACACCATCGCGGATCTCACTGCTCGCGACTTCGGCGGCTACCACGCCGTGCTCGCCGTGCATGCCGAGGGCAGCGTCGAGGCCGAAAAGATGCAGATCTTCCGCAGCTACGACGCCAAGCGCACCATGGCCTACGCCCGTCGCCTGGCCGGCATCGCCTGATCCACGGCCGCCCGGGCCTGATCGAGCGGCCGGTAGCCTCGGCTCATGACTGCCATCGACGTCACCGATGCCACCTTCCAGACCGAGGTCCTCGATCGGTCGAATGAGGTGCCCGTCGTCGTCGATCTCTGGGCGCCCTGGTGCGGACCGTGTCGCACGCTCGGCCCGATCATCGAAAAGGTGGTCGACGAGACCAATGGGCAGGTGGTGCTGGTCAAGGTCGACATCGACCAGAACCCCGGCATCGCGCAGGCCTTCGGCGTCCAGAGCATCCCGCTCGTCGTCGCACTGAAAGACGGCCAGCCCGTCGACGGCTTCATGGGCGCCTACCCCGAGCACACCGTGCGCGAGTTCGTGCAGGCGCTGCTGCCTTCCGAGGAGCAGGCGCAGGTGGCCGAGCTCATCGCCAAGGGCGACGAGGCGTCGTTGTGGGAGGCCCTCGAGGTCGATCCCGGCAACGAGGGTGCCGTGTGCGCCCTCGCCGAGCTCATGGTGGGAGAGCGGCGCGGGGAAGAGGCGCTCCGATTGCTCGACCGGATCCCCGAGAACGCCGACGTGCGCCGGATCGCCGCCCTTGCTCGCCTCGGCGACGAGCCGCAGGACGACTACGACGAGCGGCTCGACAGCCTGCTCGGCCAGGTCAAGGCCGACGAGGACGCTCGTCAGCAGTACCTCGACCTTCTTGAGCTGATGGGGCCGGACGATCCCCGCACCGCCGGGTACCGCAAGCAGCTCACCAACCGCTTGTTCTGACCGACCTCGATCGGTCGCCCGCATTGGATGGGTTAGCGTCTCGGAACTTCCTCCTCATCGTGTGACTCGGCGCGTTGGCGCGCCGGTCTGTCCCGAAGGAGGCAAGCGTGGCCGATGTGCTGCGACCCGCGCCGCCCCCGGACCCGGGAGCCCGGGTCCGGGCAGTGGTCGGCTCGGTCCGGGGTCGCGTGGCCGGTCACCTGCTCGTCGTTGCTGCCGGCATTGCGGTCGTGATGGTCGCGGCCGGGGTGGCCCTCTGGCTCCTGAAGGCACCCGCCAGCCCCGCTCGCGTCGATCTGCCGATGGCGGCGCGGGCCGCGAGCACGACCGCCCCCGGTGCGGCCCGTGGTGCCGCAGCGGCGCCTCCGGCGACCACCACGGCTGAGCTGGTCGTCCAAGCGGCGGGAGCGGTCGTGCGTCCGGGCGTGTATCGGCTTGCCGGCGGCTCTCGGGTGATCGACCTGATCGCCGCCGCCGGGGGGCTGCAGATCGACGCCGACACCGATGCCGTCCCCCTGGCCGCGAAGCTCAGCGACGGAGCCCGGGTGGTGGTGCCGCTTCGGGGCACGAGCGGAAGCGGTGGGTCGACCGGCATCGGCGCCACGGGCACGACCGTGGCCGAACCCCTCGACCTCAACACCGCGTCGGCCGGGCAGCTGGCCACCCTTCCCGGCGTCGGGCCGGCCACGGCGGCGGCCATCGTCGACCACCGAGAGCGTCATGGCCCGTTCTCGTCGGTCGATGCCCTCCTCGAGGTGCGCGGGATCGGTCCCGCCAAGCTCGATGCCGTCCGTGACTTGGTGCGGGTCTGAGGTGGCCCCCGTCTCTCGTTGCCGTCGGTGGTCGCGCCGGCCCGAGGCGTGGTGGCCGATCATGCTGGCGGCGGCCGTGACCGGTGGGGCGTGGCTGGCCTGGGACGCCCCGACGTGGCCGGCACTCGTCGTGGGAGTGGGCGCGATCGTCGTTCGCCGCCCGATCGTGGCCTGCGTGGCACTGGCCATCGCCGCCAGCGGGCTGTCGGCGGCAGCCTGGTCGGGTCTGTCGCCACCGGTGCCGCGGGCGGTTGCCGGCTCATACCGGCTGGTCAGCGACCCCGAGCCGTTCGGGCGGGGCGTGCGGGCGGTGGTCGTGATCGACGGCCGTCACGTCGAGGCCCAGGCCTTCGGCGCCGCCAAGGCCCGCCTCGCCCCTCGACTGGCCGGCGAGCGGATCGAGTTGCAGGGCCGCCTGGGTCCACTGCCGGCCCGGCTCCGGGCCCGCCTGGCGCCGCGCCACGTCGCTGCCGTCCTCGCGGTCGACGTCGTCGGTGGCTGGGAGCCGGGCGGCCCACCCTCTCGGGTCGCCAACCAGGTGCGCCGGACCATCGCGGCTGGGGCGCAGGTCTTGCCGTCCACCACCCGCTCGCTCTTCCTTGGGTTCGTCCTGGGCGACGACCGCGCCGAGCCGGCCGAGGTCGTCGCCGACTTCCGGGCCACCGGACTCGGTCACCTCACCGCGGTGTCGGGCGAGAACGTGGCCTTCCTGCTGGCGGTGGCGGGGCCCGGTCTGCGCCGGCTCCGCCTCGGTCCCCGATGGGCCGTCACCCTTGCCCTGCTCGGATGGTTCGCGCTGCTCACCCGGTTCGAGCCGTCGGTCCTGCGGGCCGTCGCCATGGCTGGCCTGGCGGCCACGAGCGGGCTCCTCGGCCGCCCCCAACCACCGCTCCGGTTGCTTGCCCTCGCCGTGACCCTGCTGGTGCTCGTCGATCCCCTCTTGGTGGGCTCGGCGGGATGGTGGCTGTCGGTCGGAGCGACCGCCGGCATCACCACGCTGAGCGGCCCGGTCGAGCGGCGCCTGCCCGGCCCGCGCCCCCTCGCCCTCGCCATCGCCGTGACCGTCGCCGCCCAGATCGGTGTGGCTCCCATCGAGCTCGCCGTGTTCGGCACCGTCCCGCTCGCCTCGGTGCCCGCCAACGTGCTGGCCGGCCCCGCAGCCGGCCCCGTGATGGTCTACGGCCTTCCCGCCGGCCTGATCGCCGGCCTCGTGCCGTCGTGGGCGGCGGCCGTCATCCACCTGCCCATACGGCTCCTCGTCGGTTGGATCGCCCTGGTGGCCCGTGCGCTGGCCGCCTCGCCGCTGGGTCAGGGCGAGGTCCCCGTGCCGATGGCCGGGGCCGCCGCCGGACTGGCGGCGGCCGTCGTGGTCGGTCTCCGGCGCCGCCGCCGGCTCGCGGCCCGGGCCCGGCTCCTTCGCCCGGAACCCGTGGCCGGCCAGTAGGTTCGACCCGATGCGGCTGGCCCTCGGCACCACCGAGTACGACGTCACCCATCGGGCGTTGGTCATGGGCATCTTGAACCGCACCCCGGACTCGTTCTACGACCGAGGCACCTACTTCGGGTTCGATGCCTTCCTGCGCAAGGCCGACGAGCACGTGGCTGATGGCGCCGACTTCCTCGACGTCGGGGGCGTGAAAGCCGGCCCGGGCGACGAGGTGACCGAGGCCGAGGAGCTCGACCGGGTGATCCCAGCGGTCGAGGCGCTCGGGGCCCGCTTCGACGTGCCCCTGTCGGTCGACACGTGGCGGGCATCGGTGCTCAAGGAGGCGGCGGCGGCCGGGGCCAGCGTGGGCAACGACATCTCGGGCTTCGCCGACCCCGACTACCTGGCAGTGGCGGCCGAGGCGGGCTGCTCGGTGGTGGCCACCCACATCCGGCTGCGGCCCCGGGTGGCCGACCCCAACCCCGAGTACCCCGAGGGCGTCGTTCCCGCGGTGGTGCAGTTCTTGGCCGATCGGGCCCAGCGGGCCCGAGACGCCGGCATCCCGTCAGAGCGGATCATGGTCGACGCCGGGCTCGACCTCGGCAAGACCGAACCGCAGTCCCTCGAGCTGCTGCGCCACTCCGACGCGCTCGTCGGGCTCGGCTACCCGGTGTTCCTCAGCGCGTCCAACAAGCGGGTCCTCGGCGCCGTCCTCGGGCTCGAGGTCGACGAGCGGCGCCTCGCCAGCGTCATCGCCCACGCGTTCGGCATCGGCCTCGGCTGCCGGGTGCTGCGAGCGCACGACGTGCGGGGCAGCCGGCGCACCGCCGACATCATGGCCGCGCTGCTGGCCACCCGAGACCAGGGCTGAGGCGGCGCGCAATGTCAGGCGTGCGCCTCCTGCGGGGCTCTGATCCCAGCCTGCTTGCGACTGCCCAGCGAACGGTCGTGCGTGAGCTGGTCGGCGACGGCGACCACGACCTCCTGGTCGAGGGCTTCGACGGCGACGACTACGAGCTCGGCGCCGTCCTCGGCGCGGCTGTCACCCCGCCGTTCCTGACCGACCGCCGCATCGTGGTGGCCCGTGGCGTCGAGCGGTTCTTCGATGCTGAAGGGGCGGCGGCATTGGCCGCCTACCTCGCTGATCCCATGCCGACCACCGAGCTGGTGCTGACCGCCAGCGGCGGTCGCCTGCCCAAGCTGCTGGCTGAAGCCCTCAAGCTGCACGGCGCCATCGTGGTCGACACCGACGCCCCCAGCGGCCGCCGCGAGCGTCAAGGTTGGCTCGACGAGCACCTCGGTGTGGCCTCGGTGCGCCTCGACGCCAAGGCGCGATCGCTGATCGGTGAGCGGCTCGGCGAGGACCTCGGCCGCCTCGACGCCGTGCTCGCCGCGCTCACGTCGGCCTTCGGTGACGGAGCCCGCCTCGGCGCCGCCGACGTGGCGCCCTTCGTCGGCGAGGCGGGGTCGGTCCCGCCGTGGGACCTCACCGATGCGATCGACCGTGGTGACGTGCCGACAGCGGTGGCGATGCTTCGCCGCATGACCGAGGGAGGCGAGCGCCACCCCCTGGCCGTGCTCGCCATCGTGCACACCCACTACAGCCGGATGGCCCGCCTCGACGGGGCGGAGGCCACCGACCAGCAGGCCGCCGCCGAGCTGCTCGGGTTGAAAAGCGCGTTCCAGGCCAAGAAGTCACTCGACCAGGTGCGCAAGCTCGGACACGAGGGCGTGGTGCGGGCCATTCAACTGCTGGCCGAGGCCGATCTCGCCCTCAGAGGGGCTCGGGATTGGCCCGACGATGCAGTGCTGGAGGTGCTGGTGGCTCGGCTCGCTCGACTCGCCCCTCCGGGGCGATCGGCGAGCAGGCGCAGCTGAAGCGGTTCAGGCCGCTACGGCGTTGGCCTTCTTGGTCAGGCGTGAGACCCGGCGGGCGGCGGCGTTCTTGTGGATGACGCCCTTCGAGGCCGCCTTGTCGAGCTTCTTTTGCGCCATGCGCACGGCATCGGTGCTGTCGCCGCCCGCGTTGATGGCCTTGTGGGCGTTCTTGCTCCGGGTCTTCAGCTCTGACTTCACGGCCTTGTTGCGCTCAGCACGCTTGGCATTCGTGAGAATCCGCTTCTTCTGGCTCTTGATGTTTGCCACGGCTGGGGCACGTCCTCTTGTTCAGTTCGAAGGCCCGGAGAGGCTAGCAGCCGGTAGAGGCTGCACCCAAGCAGGCATGGCATCCGGCCCCAGGCGGTGGGGGGCACCCTTGTAGCCTGCCCGATCAGCATGGACCTGTCTCGCATCCGCAACTTCTCGATCATCGCCCACATCGACCACGGCAAGTCCACGCTGTCGGATCGGATCCTCGAGCTGACGGGGGCCGTCGAGCTGCGCGAGATGCGCGAGCAGTACCTCGACTCGATGGACATCGAGCGCGAGCGGGGCATCACGATCAAGGCCCAGAACGTCCGTGTCGGGTGGAAGGGCCACACGCTCCACCTCATCGACACCCCCGGTCACGTCGACTTCGGCTACGAGGTGAGCCGCTCGCTGGCGGCCTGCGAGGGCGTGGTCCTGGTGGTCGACGCGGCCCAGGGCATCGAGGCCCAGACCCTGGCCAACTGCTACCTCGCCCTCGAGCACGACCTCGAGATCGTGGCCGTCCTGAACAAGATCGACCTGCCGGCGGCCGAGCCCGACAAGTACGCCGAGGAGATCGAGCGGGTCCTGGGGATCAAGGCCGAGGACATCTTTCGCATGAGCGCGAAGACCGGCGTGGGCGTGGCCGAGCTGCTGGACGCCGTGATCGAGCACATCCCAGCCCCGAAGGGAGACCCTGACGCCCCGCTCCAGGCGCTGATCTTCGACAGCCAGTACGACCAGTACCGCGGGGTCGTCAGTTCGCTGCGGGTGATGAACGGCCGGCTGCGCACCGGGATGCGCCTGCGGTTCATGCAGGCGGGCTCGATCCACGACATCGACGAGATCGGCGCTCGGCTCCCGGTGCCGACGCCCCTGGCCGAGCTCGGTCCCGGCGAGGTCGGCTACTTGATCGCCGGCATCAAGGACGTCGGCGAGGCCCGCTCGGGCGAGACCGTCACAGAAGCGGCGCGGCCAGCCACCGTGGCGCTCGAGGGGTACCTCGACCCGAAGCCGATGGTGTTCTGCGGGCTCTTCCCGGTCGAGGGCAACGACTTCGAGAACCTGCGCGAGAGCCTCGAGAAGCTCCGCCTCAACGACGCGTCGGTCACCTACCAGCCCGAGTCGTCGACTGCGCTCGGCTTCGGGTTCCGCTGCGGCTTCTTGGGCCTGTTGCACATGGAGATCGTGCGCGAGCGGCTCGAGCGCGAGTTCAACCTCGCCCTCATCGCCACGGCTCCCTCCGTCGAGTACCTCGTCACCAAGACCGACGGCACGGTGGTCCCCGTCGACAACCCCAGCGAGCTGCCGCCCCCGCAGGAGATCGAGTCGATCGCCGAGCCGTTCCTGAAGGCCACGATCCTGACGCCCAAGACCTACACGGGCACCGTGATGGATCTGTGCCAGCAGCGCCGGGGCGACATGGTCAAGCTCGAGTACCTGTCACCTGAGCGGGTCGAGCTCGTGTACCGCATCCCGCTGGCCGAGGTCGTCATCGACTTCTTCGATGCGCTGAAGAGCCGCACGCAGGGCTATGCCAGCCTCGACTACGAGCCCTCCGGATACGACACCAGCCACCTGGTCCGTGTTGACATCTTGCTGAACGGCGTGCCGGCCGATGCCTTCTCGTCGATCGTGCACCGCGACAAGGCCTACGACTACGGCCGGCGCATGGCCGAGAAGCTCCAAGAGCTGATCCCCCGACAGCTGTTCGACGTGCCGATCCAGGCCGCCATCGGAGGTCGGTTCATTGCGCGGGCCACCGTGAAGGCCAAGCGCAAGGACGTGCTGGCCAAGTGCTACGGAGGCGACATCACCCGCAAGCGCAAGCT
>JBBRTJ010000083.1:0-15788 GCA_038244535.1 Acidimicrobiales bacterium
CGCCGACCTGGTGGCCGCCGGCGCCGGTGTCGTGGGAGATGCAGATCACGGTTCGAGGCACCGCCGGACACTAGGGCACCGAGTGGATCGGGGCCTCGCACAGGTGCGAGGCCCCGAAGACGAACCGCTCCGCCAGTGGATCCGTGCACCGGGGGAGGGGCTTGTTCCGCCTTGTCAGCCCCATCCGTACCGGTCCGAGATGAGAAACGTTTTCCAAACGACATCATGACGGCAGCCGTACTGTGATGCTCGTCACATCATTGAGGTACCACCGTAGAGTGACGTCCCGTCAAGGCCCGGACCTACGATCTCGACAAGGGATGAGACCGGGGGAACGTCGCATGGCCATGTCGTATGCATCGGGGACCAGCCACCTGCCACTGATCGGGCGCACGATCGGCGACGACCTGGCCGCCACAGCCGCCCGATTCCCCGATCGAGAAGCACTGGTCGTGCCCTTCCAAGGCGTGCGCCTCACCTACGCCCAGCTCGATGCCGAGGTGGACGCCGTGGCCCGGGGGCTGGTCGCGCTGGGGGTGGAACCGGGCGAGCGGGTCGGCATCTGGAGCCCGAACTGCGCCGAGTGGGTGTTGGTCCAGTACGCGACCGCCCGCATCGGCGTGGTGCTGGTGAACGTCAACCCCGCCTACCGCACGCACGAGCTCAGCTACGCGCTGCGGCTCGCCGGGGTGCGGTTCCTCGTGGCTGCCACCGAGTTCAAGACGAGCGACTACCGAGCCATGGTGGCCGAGGTGGCGCCCACCATCGCGAGCCTCGAGGGCACGATCTTCCTCGGCACCCCGGACTGGGACGACCTGCTGGCCGGCGGGGTGCGGGTGCCCATCGACGAGGTGCGCCGCCGCAGTGCCGCCCTCGACCCTGACGACGCCATCAACATCCAGTTCACGAGCGGCACGACGGGCTTCCCCAAGGGCGCCACGCTCACGCACCACAACATCATCAACAACGGCTTCTTCGTCGCCGAGGGGTGCCGCCACAGCGAGCACGACCGGGTCTGCATCCCGGTGCCGCTCTACCACTGCTTCGGCATGGTCATGGGCAACCTCGGGTGCACCACGCACGGCTCCACCATGGTGCTCCCGGCGCCCGCGTTCGACGCCGAAGCGACCTTGCGCACGATCCAAGACGAGCGGTGCACGAGCCTGTTCGGCGTGCCGACGATGTTCATCGCCCAGCTCGCTCACCCCCGCTTCGCCGAGTTCGACCTCACGTCGCTGCGCACCGGGATCATGGCCGGCTCGCCCTGCCCGGTCGAGGTCATGAAGCAGGCTCAGGCGCTCATGCACATGGACGAGGTGACCATCTGCTACGGCATGACCGAGACGTCACCGGTCAGCACTCAGACCGCGGTCGACGACCCGATCGACAAGCGCGTCGGGACCGTCGGTCGCGTGCACCCGCACGTCGAGGTGAAGGTGGTCGACCCGGTCACTGGCGCCACCGTCCCGGTCGGGCAGGCCGGCGAGCTGTGCACCCGTGGTTACTCGGTGATGCGGGGCTACTGGGACCAGCCTGACACGACGGCCGAGGCGATCGATGTCGCCGGGTGGATGCACACCGGTGACATCGCGGTGATGGACGACGAGGGCTACCTGAACATCGTCGGGCGCATCAAGGACCTCGTGATCCGCGGCGGCGAGAACGTCTACCCCCGCGAGATCGAGGAGTTCCTCTACACCCACCCCCTCATCGTGGACGTGCAGGTGATCGGGGTGCCCGACGAGCGCTACGGCGAGGAGCTGATGGCGTGGGTGATGGTGGCCGAGGGCCAGGCGCTGACCGCCGACGAGGTGCGGGCCTACTGCCAGGGACGCATCGCGCACTTCAAGGTCCCGCGCTACGTCCACATCGTCGACGAGTTCCCGATGACGGTCACCGGCAAGGTCCAGAAGTTCAAGATGCGCGAGGCCGCCATCGAACTGCTCGGCCTGCAGGTCGCCGCCGCAGTGCAGACCGCCTGACACGCCCGATCCAAGGCGAACGCGCCGGGGGCTTCTCGGCGTGATCCGTCGCAGATCTGCAACTGGTGGTGCCGAGCACCTGGGGAGCGCCGGTCAGGTGCCGACCGCTCTGGTGTCGACCGCTCCGGTGCCGACCGCTCAGGTGTCGAGGTCGAGCGGCACCGAACGAGGCGTGAACTCGCAGCGCATCCGCTTGACGCCGTTGATGAACGCCGACTGGAGGCGGGCGGGCTCGCTGGTCACCTCGAGGTCGGGCAGCCACCGGAACAGCTCGTCGAACATCACCGAGATCTCACGGCGGGCGAGGTTGGCGCCGAGGCAGAAGTGTGGTCCGCCCGATCCGAAGCCGACCTGCTCTTTGGCGTTGGCTCGACGCAGGTCGAACCGGTGGCCGTCGGGGAACACCCGAGGGTCACGGTTGCCGGCCCAGTACCAAAGAACGACCTTGTCCCCCTCGGCGATCGCCTGGTCGCCGATGTGGGTGTCGGCCAGCGCGGTGCGCCGCATGTGGATGACCGGCGACGACCAGCGCACGATCTCCTCGACCGCGTTCGGCATCAGGCCGGCGACGTCGGCCATGAACTCGGTTCGCTGGTCGGGATGGTCGGTCAGCAGCTTGGCGCCCCACGAGATGGCGTTGCGCGTCGTCTCGTTGCCGGCCACGGCAAGCAGGATGAAGAACGATCCGAACTCGGCCGGTGACAGCCGCTGGCCCTCGACCTCGGCGTGCATTAGCTCGGAGGTGATGTCCTCGCGGGGATGCTCGAGGCGGTCCTGCCCGAGCGCCTGCGCGTAGTTGTACATGCCGAGTGCGGACTCGATGAGGGTCTCGAGCGTGGCCCCGAAGTCGGGGTCGCCGATGCCCAGGATGACGTTCGTCCAGTCGAGGATCTGGCGCTCGTCGGCGGCTGGCACCCCGAGCATGTCGCAGATGATCTGCAGCGGGAGCGGCGCCGCGAAGCGATCGACGAAGTCGCACTCACCCAGTTCGGCCGCCTCGGCGATCAGGCGCCGGGCCCGCACGCGGACGTTCTGGTCGACTTTGGCCACCATCTTGGGCGTGAAGCCCTTCTGCACCAAGAGGCGCAGCTTGGCGTGCCGTGGATCGTCGAGCACGATCATCGAGCCGAAGAACTCGAGGGTCTCGGGTGCCTGCTCGCCGAGCGTGATGCCGGCCGCAGAGCTGAACACGGAGGTCTTGCGGCTGACCATGCGCAGGTCCTCGTGGCGCACGATCGACCAGAAGCCAGGGCCGGCCGGAAGTGCGTCGAAGGTCATCACCTCTGGATGGAAGCTGACGGGGCACTGGTCTTGCAGTGCGGCGAACGCCGCGGCGCGCTCGTCGAGGGGTGCCGACCAGAAGGCTGGATCGCCGAGGTCGACCCCGGGGACGGTGATGGCAGATGACGGGGGCATGGGTGACCTTTCAGGAGTGGTCGGCTACCAGGCGCAGGGCATGCGCTTGATGCCGTGGATGAACGCGCTCTGGAGCATCGCCGGTTCACCGGTGATCTGCAGATCGGGCAGGCGGCGGCGGATCTCGTCGAACATCACCGTGATCTCGCGACGCGCGAGGTTGGCGCCGAGGCAGAAGTGCGGGCCACCGGCCCCGAAACCGACGTGGGGGTTCGGGTCGCGCCGCACGTCGAACACGAACGGGTCGGTGAAGCGGTCCTCGTCGCGATTGGCCGAGTTGTAGAAGAGCACCACCTTGTCGCCGGCCTTGATGGGCACGCCCCGCACCACGGTGTCCTCGGTGGCGGTGCGGCGGAAGTGGATGACCGGCGAGGCCCACCGCACGATCTCCTCGACCGCGGTCTTGGAGACGGCGTCGAAGTCGTCGAACCAGACCTTGCGTTGATCGGGAAGCAGGGTGAGCATCCGCATCCCGTGACTGATGGCGTTGCGAGTGGTCTCGTTGCCGGCCACCACGAGCAGGATGAAGAACGATCCCAGTTCGGCCGCGGTGAGCTGCTGACCGTCGACCTCGGCCTGCATCAGCGCAGTGGTCAGGTCGTCGCGGGGGTTGGCCCGACGGTCCTCGGCGAGGGCCTGCGCGTAGGTGAACATCTCCATCGCGGTGGCGGCCAACACCTCGAACGTGCCCCCGTAGTCGGGGTCCCCCGCACCGAGGATGACGTTGGTCCAGTTGAAGATCCGCCTGGTGTCGGCGCTGGGGATGCCCATCATGTCGCAGATGACCTCGAGCGGCAGGGGAGCGGCGATCTCCTGCACGAAGTCGCACTCACGCTCGGGGAAGCGCTCGAGGAGGTTGGTCACGATGGACTCGGCCTTTGTGCGCACGTAGTCCTCGAACCGGGCGATCACCTTCGGCGTGAAAGCAGCCTGGACGATGCCTCGCAGCCGGGCGTGCTTCGGGTCGTCCATGCTGATCATCGATCCGAAGAACTCGTTGATCTCGACCGGCAGGTCGGGGATGCTCGACCCGTGGCCGCTGCAGAACAGCTTCGGGTTGCGGCTGGCCGCCCACACGTCGTCGAGCTTGGTGAACGCCCAGTAGCCCGGGCCCTGGGGGAAGTTCGGGATCGGGGTCTCAGCGAAGAAGTGGACCGGGGCCTCGCGTCGCAGCGTCATGAACGCCGCCTCGCGGTGGTCCTCGGTTGCCAGCCAGAAGGCAGGGTCGCTGATGTCGATCGAGGCCAAGGGCACCTCGAGGTGAGGGGCGAGGTCGGTCATGGGCGGGAATGTACTGGCCGGTACGGTCGAGGTTCATGGCCGAGTTCACCTTCTTCGTCGATGGGGACGGGTTCTTCGTCGGCGGTGGTGAACTGCACGCCACCGAGGAGGACCTGTTCGACATGGGGGTGCACTCGGTCGACATCCCCGCCGGGTACGGCCTCGACCTGGGCGAGCGCATCCCCGTACGCGTCAAGGGGACCCCCCGAGGCCTGCGCGCCTACTCCCGCCTGCTGGGGCTGCGTGACCAGGTCCAGCTCGAAGAGCTCGACCGCGCCGTGACGGCCGCCGAGCGGCGCGGCGAGTGGACCGACGACATCGGCTGACCTTCTCCGCAGGCCCCGGCCCGACACGATGACCCCGCGGAGGCGGCCGGTACTGTTGGCCGATGCTCAAAGACAGTCAGGTCGAACGCGCCCTCGTCATCACCGCCCATCCCGACGACGTCGACTTCGGTGCTGCCGGCACGATGGCCACCTGGACCGACCTCGGCATCGAGGTCGTCTACTGCATCGTGACCGACGGTGACGCCGGTGGGTTCGACCCGTCGATCCCGCGTGGCGACATCCCTGGCATCCGGCGGGCCGAGCAGACGCGGGCCGCCAAGGAGGTCGGCGTCAACGATCTGGTGTTCCTCGGCTACCCGGACGGCCGGCTCGAGGCCAGCCTCGGACTACGCCGCGACCTCTCGAGGGTCATCCGCCAGGTGCGGCCGCAGCGGGTGGTGTGCCAGAGCCCGGTGCGCAACTTCAAGCGGATCTTTGCCAGTCACCCCGACCACTTGGCTGCCGGTGAGGCGGCGCTGTGCGCGGTCTACCCCGACGCTCGCAACGACTTCACCTTCACCGACCTGATCGATGTCGACGGTCTCTACGCCTGGTCGGTGGGCGAGGTCTGGGTGATGGGGGGTCCCGACCCCGACGTGGCCGTCGACGTCACGGCACAGATCGACCGCAAGATCGCCGCGCTCCTGGCCCACGAGAGCCAGCACCCGGACCCGGCCGCGATGACCGAGCGAGTTCGGGGGTGGCTCACCCTGACGGCCGCGGCACATGGCCTGCCCGAGGGGCGGCTGGCCGAGGCGTTCCAGGTGGTGCCGACGAGCTGAGCCCGACGGCGACCGGCGGCGGCCTCAGCGACCGGCGCCCACGAGCTCGCGCTCGTCGGGCCGGTCGGGGTCGCCCAGGGGCACCGAGGTGCCCTCGACGTTGAGGCGGGGCAGGATCCGGTCGAGCCAACGAGGGATCCACCAGTTCTTGTCGCCGAGCAGCTCCATGGTGGCGGGTACGAGCAGGAGGCGCACGATCGTCGCGTCGATCAGCACTGCTACGGCCAGTCCGAGGCCGAACACCTTGATCTGCGGTTGGTCGCCGAGCACGAAGCTGCCAAAGACGAACACCATGATCGCGGCTGCGGCGGTGATGACCCGGGCGGTGGCGGCGAGGCCGTCGGCCACCGCTAGGCCGTTGTCGCCGGTGCGGTGGTACTCCTCCTGCACCCTCGACAGCAGGAACACCTCGTAATCCATCGACAGGCCAAAGACGATGGCGAACAGCATCATCGGGACCCACGGCTCGATCGGACCGGCCTTGGCCACGCCGATGAGGCTGGCGCCCCAGCCGAACTGGAACACCGCCACGATCACCCCGTAGGCGGCGCCGATCGAGAGCAGGTTCATGATGACAGCCTTGAGCGGCACGAGCACCGAGCGGAACACGATCATGAGCAGCAGGAACGACAGCAGCAGCACCCCACCGATGAAGATCGGCAGGCGGCTGCCGATGAAGGCGGCGAAGTCCTCGCCGGAAGCGGTGAAGCCCCCGATGAAGGCGGTGTCGCTCGTGCCCGCAGTGGCGGCGGGGACGACCTCGTTTCGCAACTGGTGCAGGAGCTGGGCTGTCTCGGCATCCTGGGGCGCCGAGGTCGGGTAGAGGCGGATCAGCGCTGCGTTGCCGTTGGGGCTGGCGACGGGGGGCGTGACGGCGGCCACGCCTGCGCTGGAACCGAGCGCGCTCGACAGCTTCTGGGCGGCGGCCATGTCGACCTTGGCGCCGTTCTGGCCCTCGACCGCGATGAAGAACGGACCATTGAAGCCGGGACCGAAGCCCTTCGACAGCAGGTCGTAGCCCCGCCGCGCGGTGTCAGAGGTGGGCAGGCTGCCCTCGTCGTTGAACGCGAGCCGCATCGACAGGACGGGCGCAGCCAGCAGCAGCAGGATCGTGAGACCGCTCAGTGCTGCGGGCCACGGGCGGTGCTGGATGGCCCTGCTCCACCGGTACCAGATCGTCTCGCGGTGGCGCCGGTTCTTCTTGTGGGGTAGGCCGAACTTGTCGATGTTGCGACCGACGAAGCCGAGCACGGCCGGCAGGAGGGTGACGGAGGCCAGCATGGTCATGAAGACGGTGAGCGAGGCGCCGGTGGCGAGGCCCCGGACGAACGACAGGCCCATCAGGAACATGCCGAGCAGCGAGATCACCACGGTGGTGCCGGCGAAGAGGACGGCCCGCCCGGCGGTGTTGATCGAGACGACGACTGCTTGCTCGGGCTCCATGCCGGCCTCGAGGTTCTCGCGATACCGGGTGACGATGAACAGCGCGTAGTCGATGCCGACCCCGAGGCCGATCATCGCTGCGAGCTGCGTCGTGAAGTCCGGCATGCCCATCACATGGCTCAGGATCGTGACGATCGCTATGCCCGAACCAATGCCGAACAACGCCGTGAGGATGGGCAGGCCCATGGCCAGCAGCGAGCCGAACGCGATGAGCAGGATGATCATCGCCGCGAGGAGTCCGAGCGCCTCGGACGCCGGCGGCTGGAACGGATCTTGGAAGATGCCGCCGCCCAGCTCGACCGTGACGACGTCGCCGGCCTTGGACTGGGCCGCGGCGCGCAGGTCACGGATCTGATCGGTCAATGGGCCGACGTCATTGCGGCCCTGGCTGAAGTTGACGGTGGCGTAGGCGATCGTGCCGTCGGCCGAGATCTGGCGCTCGCCGGCGGGCGTGTAGGGGCTGACCACCGTGATCGACTGGGGATCGACGGCCTTGATCTGGGTCAGGAGATCTGACACATCAGCTCGAACGGCGGGGTCGTTGATGCCGGCCTTGGCCTCCCACACGATGCTTCCAGCCGCTCCACCCTGTGAGGGGAACTCGCGCTGGAGGAGCTGCTCGGCCTTCTTGGACTCCGAGTCGGGCGAGTTGAAGTCGGTGTGGAACGCGCTGCCGAGGCTCGAGGCAACGACGTTGACGCCGACCAGCAGGAGCACCCAGAACGCGAGCACGAACCAACGGCGGCGGTAGCAGAAGCGAGCGAGGCGCTCGAGCATGTGGGGGGTACTCCTCGACAAAGGGCGATCCGTCGACGGAAGGCTAACGAAGGTGCTGGTTGCCTGGTGATGAACATTTCGGTGGAGCTCGTGCCATCGGTCACGACGCCATGGTCCCCGCTGGTCACGGAGCCCGGCGGGCCACCCCCCTTGTAGGGTGCCGCCCGTTCTGTGATCCCGAAGGGGGAGCCATGCCCGAGGCCGTCATCGTCGCCACTGCCCGCAGCCCGATCGGTCGGGCCAACAAAGGTTCGCTGGTCGACATCCGCCCCGATGACCTGAGCGCCCAGATCGTGCGAGCGCTGCTGGCCAAGGTGCCCGAGCTCGATCCCAACACCATCGACGACCTCATGATGGGATGCGGCCAGCCCGCAGGCGAGCAGGGCTTCAACATCGCCCGCGTCGTCGCGGTCATGGCGGGGCTCGAGACCGTAGGAGGCGTCACCGTCAACCGCTACTGCTCCTCGTCGTTGCAGACGATCCGCATGGCCGCCCACGCCATCAAAGCCGGCGAGGGCCATGCCTTCATCTCGGCCGGCGTCGAGTGCGTCAGCCGCTACCAGTACGGCGCATCCGACACCGCTGGTCCCAACCCGCTGTTCGCCGACGCGATCGCTCGTTCGAAGGAGCGTGCCGGCGGCGGAGCGCCCACGTGGACCCCGCAACCGGGGCTGCCCGACATCTACATCGCGATGGGGCAGACGGCCGAGAACGTGGTCCAGGCCGAGGGCGTGTCGCGCGAGGAGATGGATGAGTTCGGTGCCCGCAGCCAGCAGCTGGCGTGCGAGTTCGTCGAGCGTGGGTTCTTCGAGCGCGAGATCACGCCGGTCACGTTGCCCGACGGCACGGTCGTGTCGACCGACGACGGTCCCCGCCCGGGCACCACGGTCGAGGGGCTGGCCAAGCTCAAGCCGGTGTTCCGCCCCGACGGCACGATCACCGCGGGTAACGCCTGCCCGCTCAACGATGGCGCCGCCGCCGTGGTCGTCATGTCCGATACCCGCGCCCGCGAGCTGGGCCTCACGCCGCTGGCTCGCATCGTGTCGTCGTCGGTGTCGGGTCTCAACCCTGAGATCATGGGCCTCGGACCCATCGAAGCCTGCCGCAAGGCGCTGGCGCTGGCGGGCATGACCATGGCCGACATCGATCTCGTCGAGATCAACGAGGCCTTCGCCGCCCAGGTCATCCCTTCGGCCAGGCAGCTCGGGATCCCGATGGACAAGCTCAACGTGCACGGTGGCGCCATCGCCCTCGGCCACCCCTTCGGCATGACCGGAGCGCGCATCATGACCACGCTGCTCAACGGGCTCGAGCACGAGGGCAAGACCATCGGCATGGAGTCGATGTGCGTCGGGGGCGGTCAGGGCATGGCGATGATCGTGGAGCGCCTCTCCTGATCGACGGGCCGGGAGCGGCCCCCGGTGACCCGGTCGAGCTGGTCCTCGCGCCCTGGGGGCGGCGGGCGCGCGGTGCTCTCGTCGACTGGGTCGCGCCATGGCTGGTCGCCTTCGCATGCCGCCAGTGGGGCAGCGGTGTCGTGGTCGTGGTCGGAGGCCAGGTGGCGGCGGTGGTCTGGACCGTCCTGATGGCGGCGATGACCGGGGCCGAGGGCCAGTCGCTGGGCAAGCGGCTCGCGCTGGTGAAGGTGCTGGGCGAGGACAGCGCCGAACCGATTGGCGTTCGTCGAGGCCTGCTGCGCTGGCTCGCCCACCTCGCCGACTTCGCGTCGTGCTTCGTCGGATGGCTGCTGCCCCTCGGCGATCCGAAGCGTCAGACCCTGGCGGACAAGATCATGCGCACGATCGCCGTCGACCTCAGCGAGCGCAGACCGCCGCCAGGCTGCTGATGGCCGTGCCCCGCCGGGGCTCGCGCACCACGTTCAGGTCGATGCCGTTGGTGCAGTAGCCGAGCGAGAGCCCGCTGGCGGGATCGGCCCACGCGAGCTGACCCCCGGCCCCGTTGTGCCCGAACGCCTTGGCCGACACCGTGCGGCCGAAGCCGCGGATGTGGGAGAAGCCGTCGCCGCCCGCCAGGACCACCCCGAGCGAGCGGTTGGCCGGGATCCCGGTGTTGCGCTCGGGCACCCGGCTGCGCACGGTGCTGGTGGCGTCGTGCAGCACCTCGGGCTTCCACACTGCTCCGTCGTCATGCAGGAGGCCCTGGTAGTAGAGGGCGAGGTCTCGCGCCCGCATCACGCCGCCGCCGCCGGGGATGCCGACGGCACGCGCCGCGGGATCGTTGAACGCCAGCAAGGCCCCGGGGGTGACCTCGGTGACCGGGAGCGACTCGACGCCGAAGGCCTGCTTGATCTCGGCCGGGGTGGCGAGGTCGCCAACGGTCACCAGCGTGGCGATGCCGTCCTGCGGCGGCCCCTCGGCAATGCCGAGCACCCGGGGGAGGCCGAGCGGTCCGGTCACGCGCGCCTCGACCACGTCGGGGCACGACGAGCCGGTCACCGCCTCGATGACTGCTCCGAGGACCCAGTGGGCCGAGGTGGCGTGGTACTCGTAGCTCGTGCCCGGCTCCCAGTTGAGGCGCCAACGGGCAAAGGTGGCCAGGCGACTCTCCCGGCTGCCCCACTGCGCGGGGCCCATCGGGGCGTGGGGGAAGCCCGAGGTGTGCAGCATCACCTGCTCGACGGTGATGGCGTCCTTGTCGTTGGTGCCGAACTCAGGCACGTAGGCGGTGACCGGCAGGCTGACGTCGACCAGCCCGTCGCCGATCAGCGCCCACACCGCTCCGGCCACGAACGCCTTGGTGCACGAGAACACCGAGTAGCGGGTGTCGACGGTGGCGTCGCCGAAGGCCTCGTAGGCGACCAGTTCGCCCTCGTAGGCCAGGGCGACCTGGGCGGAGGGAAGCAAGCCCCGGTCGACCTCGCGCCGGGCGCGGGCGACCAGGGCTGCCACCTTGGTGTCGTCAATGGGCATGAGGTGCTCCTGCGTGGTGGTCGTGGTCGTGCAGGGTGTCGTGCGCGCGATCGCCCCCGCTTCGACCCTAGCCAAGGGCATCGCTGGCATCATGGGAGCCGTGCTCGCCGCGACCGCCCCGATTGGCGCGCCCCGAACCCGGTTGGTGACCACGCCGTTCGTGGTCGTCAGTGCGGCGACGTTCTTCTTCTTCCTCGCCGTGGGCATCGTGCTGCCCACGCTGCCGCGCTTCGTGCACGACGGTCTCGGTGGCAACGACGTCGACGTGGGCATCGCCATCGCCGCCTACAGCATCGGGGCCATCCTCGTGCGCCCCCTGCTGACCTGGACAGCCGGCCGTTTCGGGCTGCGCCACACCATGGTCGCCGGCGCGGCGCTCGGCGTCGTCGGCTACGGGCTTCACGTTCTGGTCGGATCGCTCGTTCCGCTGGTCGCCGTTCGAGTGCTCATCGGGATCGCCGAGGCGTTTCAATTCGTGGGCGCCGCCACGATCATCAACAACCTCAGCCCACCCGAGCGGCGCGCCGAAGCCGCGAGCTACTTCTCGGTGTCGGTGTTCCTCGCCCTGGGCATGGGGCCGGTGCTGGGCGAGGCCCTGGGGCGCAACGGGCAGTTCACGACGGCGTTCCTGTGCGCGTCCTTGGCGGCTGCCGCCAGTGGGTTCATCGCGTGGTGGGCACCGCGTGACCACCCGGGCGTACCCGGCGTCAGCGCCGAGCCTGCGGATGTGATCTCCGGCTGGCACCGCATCCTTCATCCCGCGGCACTGGCGACCGGTGCGGTCCTCGCCTTCGCCATGGCCGGCTACACGGCGTGGACGGCGTTCCTGCCGCTGCGGGCCGACGAGCTGAGCATGAACGGGGCGGGCGGGCTCTTCGCCATCTACAGCGTGCTGGTGCTGGTGCTGCGGTTGGGTGGGGCCAGGGTGCCCGAGCGGGTGGGGCTCGGCCGCAGCGCAGCCGCCGCACTGGTGGGCATCGGCGGGGGCCTCGTGATTATGGCGGTGTGGGGCGCTCCGCTGGGGCTCCTCGTCGGCACGATCGTGCTCGCGTTCGGCATCTCGCTGCTCTACCCATCGCTGATGGCGTTGACCGTGAACGGCGCGCCCGAGGGCCAGCGGGCGGCGGTCGTGTCGACGTTCACCGTGTTCTTCGAGGTCGGCGGGGCCATCGGTGGTGTGGCGCTCGGTGGTGTCGCCGCGGCGACGTCGTACCAGGGGTCGTTCCTCGTCGGTGGGGTGCTGGCCCTCGCTGGGCTTCCGCTGCTGTGGTTCGTCGTGGTGCAGCCACGGCGGCTGGCGCTCGCCGGCGACGCTCAGTCGGCCGCGGCGACCTGACGGCTGTCCTCGACGGCCGCCAGGAGCTCGGCCTCCGGCGGCGTCGGGGCGGTGCCCGAGGTGAACCCGACGGCCGGGTCGCGCCGCAGCGCCAGCCAGCCGAGCCCGGAGGCGACGAGGCAGGACGCGCCCCCGCTGGCCAAGCCCCAGCGAGGTCCGGCGTGCTCGCCGATCCAGCCGATGGTCGGCCCGCCGACCGGTGTCGTGCCGAGGAAGGCCACGGTCCACAGCGCCATGACCCGCCCTCGGAACACCGGCTGCGTGCCGAGCTGCACCGTCGTGTTGGCCCGGGCCAAGAACGTGATCGACGCGGCGCCCACGAGGACGAGGGCCAAGACTGCGGTGATCAGCGTCGGGGCGACGGCCACGACCAGGATCAGCACGCCGAACCATGCGGCCTGGCGGACGAGCACGGCGACGCCATGGCGGTTGCGGCTTGCGGTGGCGAGGCCGCCGATGACGGCGCCGAGCCCCATGGCGCCGGTCATCACACCGTACGTCGATGCCGAACCGCCAAAGGTGTATCGGGCCATGATCGGCAGGATCACCTGGAACTCATAGGCCAGCGTTCCGATGAGGGCCATCATCAGCAGGCTGACCCGCAGCGGGGGCGTGCCCCACACGTAGCGGAGGCCCTCCACGAGCTGGCCCCGCTCGCGCGCCGACCGCGGCGCAGGATGGAGCTCGGCCACCCGCATGGTCAGCAGTGCCGCGACGACCGCGATGTAGGACGCCGCGTTGACCAGGAAGCACGGCCCCACGCCGACCCACGCGATCAGTCCGGCGGCGATGGCCGGCCCCACCACTCGTGCGGCGTTGATGTTCACGCTGCCGAGGGTCACCGCGTTGGTCAGCTGGTCCGGCCCGACCATCTCGTTCACGAAGGTCTGACGAGCGGGGTTGTCGACGGTGGTGAGGATGCCGAGGCAGAAGGCCAGCGCGTAGACCATCCACAGCTGGACGACATCGGTGACGACGAGCAGGCCGAGCACCAGCGCCAGCACGCCGGAGGCGGTCTGTGTGAAGAGCACCACGTTGCGCTTGTCGAGACGGTCGACGACCACCCCACCGATGGGGCCGAGCAGCAGCACCGGGACGAACTGGAACGCCGTCACGAGCCCGACGGCGGTACCTGATCCGGTGAGCTCGAGCACCAGCCAGCCCTGCGCGATCGTCTGCATCCAGGTGCCGGCGAGCGAGATCGACTGGGCGCCGTACCACCGGCGGTAGTTGCGCGAGGCGTAGAGCGACGAGAACGTCTGGTGGGCATCGATCCTCGGTGGCCGGAGGCGTCGAGGACGAAGGGACATCGGGGCGGAGGCTACCGAGGTCGGTGTCGGGCGTCGGTTCTGAGCGCTGGGGTTGCCATGATCATGGGGTGCTGCTCCTCGACGCCGAAGGCCTGGGCGCCTCCCGTCCCGGGCGGCCGCTGTACACCGGGCTCTCGGTGACCGTTTCGACGGGTGACCGTCTCGGCGTGGTCGGCATCAACGGTTCGGGCAAGTCGACGCTCCTGCGAGCGCTGGCCGGGGTCGGCCCCGTCGAGGAGGGCGAGGTCCGCCGGGCAGGGGGAGCCACGATCACCCTGCTCGACCAGGACGCGGATCTGCCGGCGGGCTCGGTGCGCGAGGTGGTCGGCCATGGCTGGCGGGGCGAGGCCGTCCTCGAACGCATCGGCATGGGTGGGTACCGCGATGCCGACGTCCGGACGCTCTCGGGTGGTCAGGCCAAGCGCGTTGCGTTGGCGCGCGCCCTGGTGGCCGAATCCGACGTGCTCCTCCTCGATGAGCCGACCAACCACCTCGACCTCGACGCGATCTCGTGGCTCGAGGATCATCTGGCCCGGTTCCGCGGCGGGCTCGTGCTGGTCACGCACGACCGGCACGTGCTCGACCGCGTGACCACCCGCGTGCTCGAGCTCGACCGTGGTCGGGGGTACGTCCACGTCCCCAAGGGTGAGCACGCCGGGTCCGGGTACGCGGCCTACCTCGCGGGAAGGGCCGAACGCGAGGAGCGGGCCGCCAACAACGAACAGGTTCGGCGCAACCTGGCCCGGGCCGAGCTGGCGTGGCTCCAGCGCGGCGCACCGGCGCGGACCCGCAAGCCCCAGGCCCGCATCGACGCCGCTCGGGCGATCGTCGATGGCCGTCCCGATGCTGCCGCCCGCGCCGGGGACATGCAGCTCGGGTCGTTCGCCCCGACCCGGCTCGGTTCAAAGGTGATCGAGCTGGCCGATGTGGCGTTCTCCTGGCCCGATGGCACTGAGGTGCTCCACGGCGTCGACCTCGTCGTCGAGCCCGGTGACCGCCTCGGGATCGTCGGGCCGAACGGCTCGGGCAAGAGCACGCTGCTCGACATCTTGTCCGGGCGGCGTCAGGCGACCGCGGGCACCGTCGAGCGGGGCGCCACGGTCAAGGTCGGCTACCACGATCAGCTCGGTGTCGAGCTCGACCCGGCACTCAAGGTGCGCGAGGCGGTGGTGGGCCCGCTGCGCCAGCCCGACTGGGAGGACGCGCGGCTGATGGAGCGCTTCTGGTTCGACACCGACGCGCAGTGGGCCGAGATCGCCACGCTGAGCGGTGGTGAACGGCGGCGGCTCCAGCTCCTGCTCGTCCTCGCGCAGCGCCCGAACGTGCTGCTCCTCGACGAGCCAACGAACGACCTCGACCTCGACACCCTGCGAGCGCTCGAGGACTTCCTCGAGTCGTGGCCCGGCGCGGTGGTGGTCGTGAGCCACGACCGCTCCTTCCTTGATCGGACCGTCGATCAGGTCATCGCCCTCGACGGAGCCGGTTCGGTGAAGCTGGTGCGCGGGGGTTACGCGGGGTGGCAGGCCGAGCGACAGGCCGCGGCCCGTGGCACCTCGGGCTCGGCGCGCGCCCTTCCCGTCGGAGGCAAGGCCGGCCAGGGCGCTACGGCAGCCGTTCCGGCACTGACTGCCGGACCGCCCATCTCGGGTCGCGAGGGATCGCCCGGGGCGGCCGGCGCATCGCCGTTGCGTCGCACACCGTCCACGCTGCGGCGATTGCTCGGCACGGCCGAGCGCGAGCTGATCACGGCAACAGCCAACGCTGCTCGCCTCGAAGCCGAGCTCCTGGCCGCCTCCGCAGAAGGACGCGGGCATCAGGACCAGCAGCGCCTCGGCACCGAGCTCGCCGCCGCTCACGACCTGGTGACCACCGCCGAGGAGCGCTGGCTCACGCTCGCCGCCGAAGCCGAAGCCCTCGGCCTCAAGGTCACCTGACCCGCTTCGCTCACCCGAGCCAGCCGCAGTCCCTGCGGTCAACCCGGTCAACTCGGTCAACTCGGTCAACCCGGTCAACCCGGTCAACCCGGTCAACCCGGTCAACCCGGTCAACCCGGTCAACTCGGCACTTTGACCGTCGGATTCCCCGCCTGGCGGTCAAATCGGCGTTCTAACCGTGGATCTCCCCGGTCCGACTGGGCCGGGGCGTGGATCTCCCCGGTCCGACTGGGCCGGGGCGTGGATCTCCCCGGTCCGACTGGGCCGGGGC
>JBBRTJ010000084.1:0-15613 GCA_038244535.1 Acidimicrobiales bacterium
AGCTCGTCGATGAAGAGGATCACGTCGCCGCGCGTCTTGATCTCCTTGAGCACCTTCTTGAGCCGCTCTTCGAAGTCGCCGCGGTAGCGCGACCCGGCAACGAGCGCGCCGAGGTCGAGGGTGTAGAGCTGCTTGCCCTTGATCGTGTCGGGCACGTCGTTGGCGACGATCTTCTGGGCGAGGCCCTCGACGATGGCGGTCTTGCCGACGCCGGGCTCGCCGATCAGCACCGGGTTGTTCTTGGTGCGGCGGCTCAGCACCTGCATCACGCGCTCGATCTCCCGCTCGCGACCGATGACCGGATCGAGCTTCTTCTCGCGGGCCAGGGTGGTCAGGTTGCGGCCGAACTGGTCGAGCACGAGCGAGCCCTGCTGGCCGCTCTCTTGGGGGGCGGCGGCCGACCCGCTGCCAGGAGCTGCTCCGGTCGACTCCTTGCCACCCTGCGGGCCCGAGTAGCCCGACAGCAGCTGGATGACCTGTTGGCGGACGCGGCTCAGATCGGCGCCGAGCTTGACGAGCACCTGCGCGGCGACGCCCTCGCCCTCGCGGATCAGCCCGAGCAGGATGTGCTCGGTGCCGATGTAGTTGTGACCGAGCTGCAGCGCCTCGCGCAGCGAGAGCTCGAGGACCTTCTTGGCGCGGGGCGTGAACGGGATGTGCCCGGACGGCGACGCACCACCTTGGCCGATGATCTCCTCGACCTGACTGCGCACGGCCTCGAGCGAGATGCCGAGCGACTCGAGGGCCTTCGCGGCGACGCCTTCGCCCTCGTGGATCAGCCCGAGCAGGATGTGCTCGGTGCCGATGTAGTTGTGGTTGAGAAGACGAGCTTCTTCCTGGGCAAGGACGACGACCCGGCGGGCTCTGTCAGTGAAGCGTTCGAACAAGGGAGCCACCTTCGCTGTGGTGGGATGTTCCTCACGACACTATCGGGACGACTCCCCATCACCTGCCTCGTGGGTTGGGCCGTGCGACCTTCGAGCAGGATGCAGCCCGGTGGAGCCCGGTGGAGCCCGCTGGTTCTCGGTGGCGCTCCGGTGTGACCGGGGGTGCGGGTCGTGGCGTAGCGTTCGGGTTCATGGCCGCAACCGCGACCGCGTCGCCGCTCCTCACCCTCCCATCGTCTGCCGACGACCTCGATCGCATCGAGCGGGCCTTGCGCGACTCCGTGCGCACCGACGACGCCTACCTCACAGAAATCGCCAGCCACCTCATCCTGGCCGGAGGCAAGCGGCTCCGGCCGTTGCTGGCCGCGGTCTCGGCCCGGGCGGTCACGGGCGAGGCCATCGACGACGTCGTGCAGGGCGGTGTCGCGGTCGAGCTCGTCCACATCGGCTCGCTCTACCACGACGATGTGATGGATGAGGCCGTGACCCGGCGCAGCGTCGACAGCGTGAACGCCCGCTGGGGAAACCTGCGAGCGATCCTGGCCGGCGACTTCCTGCTCGCCCGGGCTTCCGAGATCGCAGCGTCGCTCGGCGTCGAGGTGGCAGGGCTGCTCGGCCACACGATCGGGCGGCTGTGCGAGGGCGAGATCGGCCAGCTTCGCTCGACGTTCGACCCCGCTCGCACCAAGGACGCCTACCTGTCGTCGATCCGGGGCAAGACGGCGTCGCTGTTCGCCACGTCATGCCGGAGCGGGGGCATCGTGGCCGACATCGAGCGCAACCAGATCGAGGCGGTCACCGCGTACGGCCAGGCCTTCGGCATGGTGTTCCAGATCGCCGACGACGTGCTCGATCTGACGGCCAGCGAGGAGGAGCTCGGCAAGCCCAGCGGGCATGACCTCGTCGAGGGCGTCTACACGCTGCCCGTGATCTTCACCCTCGCGGCCGGGGGCGCACCGGCCGAGGAGCTGGGCGAGCTGCTGGGCCGGCCCATCCACGGAGCCGAGCTCGACAAGGCGCTGTCCATCGTGCGGTCAGGCCCCGGCGTCGCCAAGGCGATCAAGGTCGGCCGCCACTTCGCCGACGTCGCCCGCGAAGCACTGGTGGGCCTACCCGAGACCCCCACAGCCGCCGCCATGGCTGCTGCCCCCCACGCCTTGCTCGACACCCTCACTCCCTAACGAGCCGTCACGTAGCTAGCGGCCCCGGCCGCATGTTGTGGGCCGTCTTGGCGCTTTGCGTCGCGACGTTGCTGCTCTACGACAACGTCGCGACGCAAAGGCTGAGCGGCCTCAGCCCACCTCACCCACCTGAGCGATCAGGGCTAGAGGAGGGCTCAAGGGGCTAGAGGCCCCGCCGCCGCCGCCGAGCCGCCTGGCGGCCCCCGGCTGAGCACGGTACCCCCGGTTCTGTCTCCGGAATCGCCCGGATCCTGGTGCTCACCGGGGTTCTGTCTCCGGAATCGCCGCGATCCTGGTGCTCGCCCGGGGTTCTGTCTCCGGAATCGCCCGGATCCTGGTGCTCACCGGGGTTCTGTCTCCGGAATCGCCCGGATCCTGGTGCTCACCGGGGTTGTGTCCCTAACTCACCCGGCCCCGGCCCCGGCCCCGGCCCCGGATCCGGCCACAGCGGCCGCGGCAGCGAGACCAGAGAGGTAGGCGCCTTCGACCTTCGGGCCGGCGAAGGCGTCGCCGGCCATCACGATGGGTCCGCCCCGGGGGCCGTTCATCACGACGCACGGTTCGGACCACGGTTTGACGGGCGTTGCGAACCGCCACCGCTTGAGCTGACTCTCGACCACCTCGGCATCGCCGAGCCAGGGACGAGCAGCGACGAGGAGGTCGGCGTGCACGGCGTCGGGATCGTCGTCCCACCGGTCATGAGACACCGCGCCTCGCACGTGGAACGTCACCGCAGGGACCGGGGAGATGCCCTTGGCTTGGTTGTCGCCGATGAACGAGAACGTCTCGTCGCCACCTTGGACGCCACCGGGCGGAGGGACCGCAGACGCACGATCGAGCACGACGAGGAGCGCGAGCGTTTCGTCGTAGCCCAGCCAGCGGGCGCCCTCTGGCGGGACGAGCCCCGATGGCATCAGGATCGAACTGGTCTGCGGCACCGGGCAGGTGACGATCACCGCATCGGCGGGCACGATGGAACCGTCGTCGATCACGACCTCCCACGCCGGTCCGCTCGACGCCGGACGCACCTCGAACACGAGTCGTGAGCACCGGACGTCGAGCCCGGCGGCGAGGTGCTTGGCCAGCGCGTTCATCCCGCCCCGCACCACGAAGCGGGGGTGGCCGTCGGGCCCGTCGGCGGCGAAACCGCGGCACCACTCGAACACGAGGCCGTCGTCGATGAGCGGGGCCAGCATCGAGGAGAACGCCTCGGTGCGCACGGTGAAGAACTGCGCACCATGGTCGAGCACGGCGCCGGCGATCCGGCGGGTGGCGAGACGCCCACCGGGGGTGCGGCCCTTGTCGAGCACCACGACCTCGTGGCCGGACGCCACCAGGGCACCCGCCGCGGTCAACCCCGTGAGCCCAGCCCCCACCACGACAACCTGCATGACGAGCG
This sequence comes from Acidimicrobiales bacterium, assembly GCA_038244535.1. GTDB lineage: Bacteria > Actinomycetota > Acidimicrobiia > Acidimicrobiales > Ilumatobacteraceae > JBBRTJ01. Next base: position 3,468 of record JBBRTJ010000084.1, read on the forward strand.
GGACGTCAGGTCGTGTGGGCGCCGTGGGCGCGGCCGGCGCCGACCCGGGCCCCATCGACGCGAGCAAGGAAGTCGAGCACGACCCGGTTGAAGGTCGTGGCGTACTCGACCATGAAGCCATGAGCGGCGCCGGACACGATGACCAGTTCGGCGCCCCTGATCCGATCAGCCAGCTCCTCGCTGTCACCGCGCGGTGTGAGCACGTCCTGGTTGCCGACCAGCACCAGCGTCGGCACGGTGATGGCGGCAAGGTGGTCGGCCATCTCGTCGGGCGTGTCGAGGATGGCGCGGACCTGCGAGACGAAGGCGTGGGGCGGACAGCTCATGGCCAGCGGGCCAACCACGCCGATGGCCGGAGCGAACCGCCGCAACGATCGCTGCCCGACGAGCCACCGCATGGCGTGGCGGCTCAGCTCGCGCATGCCGAGCTCGCTGGCCGTGGACGCCCACTCGGCCAGCAGCTCGCGGCGCCAAGGCGGGTTGGTGCACGCAGTGCACGCCAGCACGAGCGACCGGACCCGCTCGGGGTGGCGCAAGGCCACCATCTGCGCGATGGCGCCACCCATCGACGCGCCGACCACGTGAGCTTCCGGGATTCCCGCAGCATCGAGCACGGCTATGGCGTCGTCAGCCATCTGCTCGAGGTAGTAGCGGGCAAAAGGCTTGTCGCTGCGACCCACGCCCCGGTTGTCGAACACGATCACGCGGTGGGACGCAGCGAACGCGAAGCGCTGGAGCAACCAACCGTTGCGATCGGCACCGAGGCCCTGGATCATGAGCACCGGCTCGCCATGGGCACGGCCCAGCACCTCGTAGTGGATGCGACAGCCGTCGGACGCAGTGGTGCTCGCCATCACATCGACGCTAACGGACGGTGAGGCGCCGCCCGCGGTTGAGACCCGTCAGCTGTCGACCTTGTCGCCGGTTGCGGACACCATGTACCAGAACCCGCCACTGCCCTGGCCCTTGCTCTCACCGGGCGCCTTGTCGGCGGCAAAGCGGTAGAGGGGGTGGCCGTTGTAGGTCACCTGGGTCCCGCCGTCAGCCCGCTTCGTCGTGCCGAGCAGCGTGGCATCGAGGCCCTTGCCGACGGTTGGCGCGCCGCTGGCCATGGTCGGCGGCCAGGCGGTGGCGCAACCGCCGCTGCAGTTGCTGGTTGTGCCGGCGTCTTTGGTGAACAGGTAGAGCGTGAAGCCCTGGGCGTCGACGAGCACCGGGACCTTCGCCGTGCCTCCGAGCGCCACCGTGGCGCCGGCTCCGGCCGCCGCCACGGTGGTCGTCGTGGCCGTGGGGGCGACCGTTGTCGGGTCGCCGCCGTATGCACCGCCGGCCGCAGCCGTGGTGGTCACGCCCGCCGTGGGCTTGGAGCCGTACGAGCTTGACGAGCCGCAGGCGGCGAGAACGGCCGTCGCCGCAAGCGCGGCGCTGGCAAGCACGAGACGGTGACGAGCGGGGAGCTGATGGGTACGAGACACGGGATCCTCCGGGGGTGTGAGTCGGTCAGCTCTCCTACGCTCGAAGACCGCGATCGGATGGCCCCCGGGCACAAGCGGTGGCCAGGCACCGGCCGCAATCCGAAAGGTGTCGTGCTCCGTAAGGTTGGACATGCTCGGTGCCCCAGACGACGTGCTGCTGGCCGGCTTGGCCGCCGGTGACGCATCGGCGGCCCGGGCCTTCGTGCAGCGCTTCAGCCCTCGATGCATCGGGTTGGCCCACCAGCTGGTCGGCGACCGGGCGCTGGCCGAGGACATCGTCCAGGAGGCGTTCCTGCGGGCCTTTCGCCATGCCGGCAGCTACGACCAGCGCAAGGGTGCGGTGAGCACGTGGCTGTACTCGATCGTGCGCCACCTGTCGATCGACGCACTGCGCCTGCGGCGCGCCGACCCGTACGACCCCGCCCGCCCGCCAGGCGGTCTGCTCGTCGACACCGGCCCCGGCCCTGAACACGTCGCCGAACACAACGACGACGCCCTCCGCCTGCGCGCCGCGCTGGCGGCGGTGCCCGTCGTGCAGCGGCGAGCGCTGTTGCTCGCCTACGGCGGACGGTCGGCGAGCGAGGTGGCCGCGGTCGAACAGATCCCACTCGGCACGGCCAAGACCCGCATCCGCCAGGGCCTGCTGCGGCTGCGGGCCTCGTACCTGGGGCCACCGGTGGCCGACGACTTCCGGTCCGACGAGCGCAACGAGGAGGTGAGCGATGAGCGATGACATGACCTGCGAACAAGTGCAAGACGCCGCCCCCGAGCTCGTGCTCGGCGCCCTCGACGGTGCCGAACGGGCCGCCATGCTGCGCCACCTCCTTCACTGCCCTCGCTGTCGGACCGATGTGGCCGAGCTGGCCGACCTCGTCGACAACCTCGGGCTCCTGGCCGCGCCGGTTGTGCCGAGCTCCGGCTTCGAGGACCGGGTCCTGGCTGCCATGGGTCTCGCCGACAGCAGCAATCCAGCCGCCGCCTCACCTTCTGCGACGCCCATGATCCCCCCCGGCCCGCCGCCTGGCGCCGCTCGCGATGGCCGCGCCGGGCGGCGGTGGCCGAGGGTGGTGCTGGCGGTGGCCGCGGTCGTGCTGGTGGCCATGATCAGCGCCGGCGTGGTGCGGGCCATCGACAACCCCAACCACCAGCCCGAGGTGGTCCAGGCCGCCATGATCGGCGGCGGCGACACCAAGGTCGGCACGGCCGTCGTGGTGGGCACCGATCGCCCCCTGGTCGTGGTGTCGGTCGGCTACGGCATCACCCGCCAGGACTACACGCTGCTGGCCATCGGCGCCGACGGTCGCGCCACCAAGCTCGGCGCCATGAAGTGGCACGACGACGGCACCTACACCTGGGGCGGACCCGTGCCCCTCGATGCCGGCGTGCTCGCTGAGCTGCAGATCGTGGCGCCCGACGGCTCGATCACCTGCCGCGCCACGCTCTGACGGACGGCGCCGCCCGCTACCAGAGCCAGCGCGGCGGCGTGGCCTCGTCGACGAGCTCTTGCACGGCAGCGCGGATGGTGTCGGCCGCATCGGCCACGGCCAAGGGGTTGCGGCGGGGTTCGAGGCGCAGCGGGGTCCCGATGCGGAGGCGCCACTTCCGACCCGTCTCGTGACCGAGCAGTGCCACTGGGACCAGCGGCACGCCGAGGGCGACGGCCGATGCGAGGAAGTCGACGTCCGCGGCGCCGACGTGGCCGGTGCGACGGATCTGCCGGTCGAGCAGGAGCCCGGCGACCTCGCCCGCCCGCAGCACCCCCGTCAGCTCTTGTGGGTGGTGGAGCACGCAGCCGAGGCGACGAAGCACAGGACCCACGACGGCGAGGTCAGGGGCGGCCAGCACCCGCGTGCGGCGCCCCGTCGCCTCGTGGATGCCGGCGGCGAGCACGAGCGGCTCCGACCAACCGATGCGCTGGTTGGCCACGAGCAGAGCCGGACCGGCGGCGGGCACGTTGGCGGCACCAGAGACATCGAACGACCACCGCAGCCGCAGCAGTGGATCGGCCACCTCGGCCAACCCGTCGTCGAAGCCCCAGGGGTCGACCTCGTGCTGGCCCGTGATCCGGCCGGTGATGAAGCCCACTGCGCCGTGGCCGAGCGCCTCGCCTCGGCTGACCAGCGATCGCCGGCCCGCTCCGGTCTCGCCCACCGTCGAGCCAGCAGTCGTACTCATGCGGCCACCGCCTCAGACGGGCGGCGGTGCTCGATCGTCTCCCACTCGAAGATCCGGCGCACGACGTCGATGGTCGAGCGCGAGGGGCTGAAGCCGAGCACCTCGAGGGCCAGCGCACCGTCGGCTACCCGGCCGCGGCGCACGAGCTCGAGCACGTGGTCGGGCAGCGGTGCCCCGAGCAGGTTGGTCAGCAGCGCGGCCACCTTCCACTGGGGGCCGACGACGGGCATCGGCAACCGGCCACCGAGGCGAGCGGCCTGGACGGTGGTGACGGCGCCCGACGACACGATGTTGAGCGGGCCGTTCACTTGTGCCCGGGCCGCCACGAGCACCGCACGGGCCGCATCGTCGACGTGCAAGAGCGTGAACGCAGGGTCGGCCAGCATGTTGACGGGCATGACCGGCAGGCGCAGGAGGCGGCCGAGCGGGCTCGGGATGTGAGCGCCCAGCACCGGGGCGAGCCGCAGCAGCGTCAGGGGCACCTCGGCGGCCCGAGCGGCGTCGGTCGCGATCTGCTCGACCCCGAGCAGCTGGTGGCCGAACGCGGTGGTCGGATCGGGCGCCACGCTCTCGTCGGGGCGCACAGGACTTCCCCGCCGCCGCCCATACACCTCGATGCCGGAGCGGACGACGACCGCTTGCAGCGATCGGCAGTCGGTGGCCGCACCGAGCACGCTCACGGCGACGGACTGGTTGCGCGCGGCGGCGGCCGCGGGGGTGGAGCGGGCATGCGGCTCGTACACGCCGAGGTGGAGCACGACCTCGGGCTCGAACTCACGCACGATGCGCACGGTGCGCCGCCGGTCACCCGGTTCGAAGCGGTGGAACTCGCTTCGGCGCAAGCGGCCACGGGGCGGATCGATGTCGATGCCCGAGATGGCACCGACCCACGACTCCCGCTCGAGCAGGGTGGCGACGCGGGTACCCAGCTCGCCGCCCATGCCGCTGATCAAAACGCGTACGCCGACCACGGTGATGACGGTACCCCCGTCGAGCTCGCCCGCCACGCCGGCGAGCACGCAGACCGGGCTCAGCGCTGGTTGCGCTGGAACACCAGGCGAAGCCCGTGCAGCGTGAGCCACGGCTCCTCGTGGTGCTCGAGCCGGGACGCTCTTGCCACGCGGGACGCCAGGCCCCCGGTCGTGACGATCGTCGACTCGCCCAGCTCCTCGATGAAGCGCCCACAGATGCCGTCGACCATCCCGGCAAACCCGTAGAGAGCGCCGGACTGGATCGACTCCATGGTCGATCGGCCGATCACGTGGCGGGGCTCGCCGAGCTCGACCCGACGCAGTCCGGCCGCCCGTTCGAACAGGGCATCCATGCTGATCTCGACGCCGGGCGTGATCGCTCCGCCCAGGTACTCGCCTTTGATCGAGATGGCGTCGAAGGTCGTCGCCGTACCGAAGTCGACCACGATCGTGGGACCGCCGTAGAGGTCGAAGGCACCGACGGCGTTCGCGATGCGATCGGCTCCCACCTCCTTGGGGTTGTCGTAGAGGATCGGCATGCCGGTGCGGATGCCCGGTTCGAGGATGAGCGCCTCGAACCCCATGTACCGAGACACCATGTCTCGCAATGACGAGGTCGCCCGGGGCACGACCGATGACACCACGACACCACCGACGGTGCCATCGAAGCGCAACTGGTGGAAGCCGAGGAACTCCTGCATCATGAGCGCCAGCTCGTCGGATGTGCGACTGGCGTTGGTCGAGATGCGCCAGTGGTCGAACAGCTCCGGCGAGTCGCCCTCGTAGAGGCCGATGACGGTCTGGGTGTTGCCGACGTCGATGGCGAGCAGCATGGTCGGGGGACCCTAGGGGACGACGAGCAGATCGAGCCCGAGGTCGAGGGCCGGCGCGCTCTGGGTGATGACCGAGGTCGAGATGAGGTCGGCACCGGCGGCCGCGAGCGCACCGATCGTGTCGAGCGTGACACCACCGGAGACCTCGACCAGGGCGCGGCCCGCGACCTCGGAAACGCAGGCCGCCACCTGCTCGGGGGCCATGTTGTCCAGCAGCAGCAGGTCGGCACCGGCACCAACCGCCTCGACCACCTGTTCGAACCGATCGCACTCGACCTCGACGGTGCGCGCCGGCCAGAGGTTGCGAGCGCGGGCGACGGCGTCGGTGATCGAGAGCCCGGCCAGGTGGTTGTCCTTGACGAGCACGAAGTCACTCAGGCTGCCGCGGTGGTTGACGCCGCCGCCGGCCCGAACCGCCGCCTTCTCGACCGCTCGCAGCCCCGGCAGGGTCTTGCGGGTGTCCCACACCCGGGTGTGGGGGTTGCCGATGCGGGCGGCTTCCACGAACCGGTTGGTCGAGGTGGCCACACCGGACAGGTGGCAGAGGAAGTTGAGCATCGTGCGCTCGGCAGTGAGGATCGAGGCGAGAGGTCCTGACAGCTCGGCCACGACGGTCCCTGGCCCGACCGCGACGCCGTCGCTGCACGACCACGTGATGACGATGCCCGGATCGACTTGGCGCAGCACCTCGTCGGCGCAGGCCCGACCAGCCAGCACCCCCGAAGCCCGACTGCGCAGCACGGCGGCGACCGAGGAGCCGTCGGGCACGAGCGACGCCGTCAGATCGCCCAGCGGGCCGAGGTCCTCGGCCAGCGCCCTGCTCACGAGGTCGCGCACGACGTGGGGCGGCGGGTCAAAGAGGCTCACGACGCCGGACGCTACCGGCCGCGCCGGACCGAGGCCGGTGCCGACCTCCGCATAAGTTGGCCAACGATGAAGGCGTGGATGGAACGGGCACGACAGGCCACCGGGCTGATCGGACCGGCCGCGTTCACCACGGCCTGGTTGGTCAACGGCCGCCGGCAATCGGGCTACTCCGTGCGTGACGAGCACATCAGCGGACTTGCCGCGCTCGATGCCGAGCACCCCCGGACCATGATCTCGGGCTTCCTCGTGCTCGGGCTCAGCACGATGACCTTCGCCACCGCGCTGCACACCGCTCTTCGGGCCGGCGGCCGGCGGGCTGGTCCCGGGCCGGCGCTGCTGCTCGTCAGCGGCGCAGCCGCGGTCGGCGCCGGGCTGCTGCGCCGGGACACGGTCCTGCTCAACCCGCCTGGACGACCCGACGGCTTGGCGCAGTCCTGGCACAACAACGGCCACGACCTGTCCGCGGGCGTCATCTACGCATGCGCGGTGACTGCACCACTTGCGCTGGCCTGGCGGTTCCGTGGTGATCCCGACTGGCGAGGCGTCGATTCGGCCGCCATCGCGGCCAGCGCCGCCAGCCTCGGGCTCATGGGGTTCTTCGCCACCGACGTCGACCGGCTTGGCAACGGGATCGTCCAGCGGGCGATGGTCACGCTGCCCGAGGCGTTCATGGCCGCTGCCGCGATCCGGCTGCTCCGCCGGCCGCTGCCCGTCTCGCACTAGGCCCGGTCAGGGGGCGACGGCGACCTCGGTGGCCGCCTTGACGGCGTCGACCACCGCCTGGCGATGGGCCAGCACGTCGGCAAGCACATCAGCCTGGCTGCGGGTGCGGCGCCAGGCCACCCGGGCCGAGCGGAGGTCGCGGAGCTGCTCCCACCAGATGACCGTCGCCTGCCCGCAGAGCGGACCGGCGAGCAACGCCCATCGCCAGGGGTGCTTCACGCCGAGCCGGCGCCCGCAGATGCCCCACAACAGCCACGTGAGCGGGAAGACCGCCAACGACAGCAGCAGCGTCGCGTTGGCCCGGCTGATGCGAGGCATGGGGCGTCCGGCCACGACCCGCACCACCCCGTAGGGCAGCAGGTCGATGGCGGCGCCGACGGCGGCGAAAGGAGCGAGCCCGATCACCTTGGCCATCGACAGCCCGATCCGCTGGCGCATCCGCTCGGGGGTGTTGCCCGGCACGACGTCGCCGTCGTCCAGGCCGAGGAGAGACAGCTCGGCCTGGTACGAACCCATCGCCGCGACCACGACCGCTCGCAGCTCGGGCTCGGCCCGGGAGAGCCGACGCAGCAGTGGCTCCTGGTCGCGCAGCAACGGCCGCACCGCCGGATCGGCCTCGGCTCGGCGCGACGCGACGCGAACGGCTTGCAGCAGCGGAACGTTCTCCGGCGACTCGTCGTAGTCGAGCGACGCCTCGGCCAGGCGTGCCGCGATCCGATCGGTCAGGCGAGCGACGGCGTCCCGGTTGGCCGGGCCCTCGTCGCCACCGGCATCGACGAGCTCGCCGATCACCTCGTCAAGATCGATCGGTTCGCCGGCCCGGACCAAGACCCGGGTACGGGGCCGCGCCTTGTCCTCGTAGACCAGCCCGACCGGCAGGATCCGGATGCCCCGAGTCCCGGCATGGCGAGCACCCAGTGCGATGCGGGCCGCGCCGGTGTGGAGCGGCAGGAGCCTTGGTGCGTCGTTGACGGTGCCCTCAGGGAAGATTCCGATGACACCGTCGATGGCAAGCTCCCGGTAGCAGGCGGCGAAGGTCGAGGCGTTCCCAGCGGTCGTGCCGTCGTCCTGCCGGAAGATCGGGAGGGCACCGGCGAGCTCCATCAGGGCGCCCAGCGGCTTGGTCCTCCACAACGTCGCCTTGGCCAGGAAGCGGACGGGTCGAGGCGACGTGGCCATCAGTGTCACCGGGTCGACGAAGCCGTTGGCGTGGTTGGCGGCGACCAGCACCGGCCGGTCGCCGCTGATCTGCTCGATCCCTTGGACCTCGACCTCGCGGAACCAGGCGAGGCGCACCGTTCGGGCGAAGCGAAGCAGCACCCAATCGGCACCCCGGCGGACCTCGCCCCGCACCAGCGGTGTACTCGCGCCGTTCGTCACCATCGACTCAGAACTGTAAGCGGCTACTGGATGAGACGGATGAGCAGCGCCGATTCTGTTGCTGGATGATCCGTACGGGTGTGAGCACCACGACTCTCGGCCCGAACAGTTGCACCTGCAACTATTGCTTCGGCGATGTCGGCGAGGTTGCGCAGCTCCACGACGGCAACGCTACGGGGAAGGGCCTCGAGCGCGAGCCGCGTGGTGGTCGCCGCCGTCGCTGCCGCCGCCAGCGACTCGGCCGAGCGCAACACGCCGGCTCGCTCGGTCATCGTGCGCTGCAGGCGGGTCCGCAGGGCCGCGACATCGACGGGCTCGCCCGTGGGCGGGGTCAACGCCGACATGGGCGTCACGGCGCCAAGGACCTCGGCGCGCGAGATGCGACGGCCACCGATCCCCCGGGTGACGCCACCGTCGAGCACGGCCCGCATGGCGCCTGTCGGTGCGGCTCCGTCGACGCCCCGTTCGATGGCCTCGATGACCCGGGGGCCAAAGACCATGCCCTCGAGCAAGGAGTTGGAGGCAAGGCGGTTGGCCCCGTGCACCCCGGTGCACGTGACCTCGCCGGCGGCCCACAACCCCGGCATCGTGGTCGCGCCGTCGAGATCGGTGATCACCCCGCCGCAGTGGTAGTGCGCCGCTGGGGCGATGGGCAAGAGATCGTGAGCGGGATCCAGGCCGGCGGATGCGAGGTCGTGGTGGATCGTCGGGAACCGCGACGAGAACTCTTCGAGTCCCCGGGCGTCGAGCCACAGGTGGCCGACGTCCTGCTCGAGCATCCGCGCCGTCATGGCCCGACTCACCACGTCGCGTGGCAAGAGCTCGTCGACGAAGCGTTCGCCGTCGCGATCGCGGATGAGGGCACCGTGGCCCCGCAACGCCTCGGAGAGCAGCGGCGTCGGGATGCGATCGCTCTTCAACGCCGTCGGGTGGAACTGCACGAACTCGACGTCGGCACAGGCCACACCGGCCCGCAATGCCATGGCGAGACCATCCCCGGTGCTGGCAAGGGGGTTGGTGGTCACCGCGAACACCTGCCCGGAGCCGCCGGTGGCCAGCAGGACGTGACGAGCCTTCAGCTGGTGGACCTCGCCGTCAGGGGCCAGCGCCATCACACCCCGGCACCGGCCGTCGCGCACCACGAGGTCGAAGCCGAACCACCGCTCCCACACCGCCACGGCCGTCTCGCGGGTGGCCTCGACGAGCGCACGCTCGATCTCGGCCCCGGTGGCGGCACCGCCGGCGTGCACGACGCGGGGCAGTGAGTGGCCGCCCTCGCGCGCCAGCAGCAGACGGCCGTCCCGATCGCGATCGAAGGCGGCGCCGAGGGCGATGAGCTCGTTGACCCGCGACGGGCCTTCGTCGACCAGGACCCGCACGGCCTCGATGTCGCACAGGCCCGCACCGGCGGCGAGCGTGTCGGCGAGGTGAAGGTCGGTCGAGTCGGGGTCACCACCGAGGGCGGCCGCCACTCCCCCCTGGGCCCACCGGGTGGCGGCATCGTCGAGCAGGCCCTTGGTCAGCACGCCGACGCGCAGACCCATCTCGTCGGCGGCCCGCACCGCCGCCGACAACCCGGCCACGCCACTGCCCACCACCAGCAGGTCCAGCTCGTCAGCACCAAGCCAGGTCACGGTCGCTCACACTGCCACGGAACCGGCGAGATCAACTGATGGTGATCCCCACGTTGTCGATGAGGCGGGCCCGACCGAAGCGGGCCGCCACGAGCAGGCGCACGTCACCGCGCAGCGGGTTGACCGGCGCCAGGCTCGCCGCGTCGACGACCTCGACGTAGTCCGGCACCACCACCGGCTCGATGATGGCTCGCACCGCGGCGGCCACGGCGGCCGGCGATCGCTCGCCGGCGCGCACAGTGGCCAGGCCCACCAGCAAGCCCCGGTGCAGCACCGGCGCCGCCTCCCGCTCGGGGGCGGTGAGGTACGCGTTCCTGCTCGACAGGGCCAGCCCGTCGGCCTCGCGCACCGTCGGGCACCCGATCACCTCGACCGGGAACCCAAGATCGATCGTCATCTGGCGCACCACTGCGAGCTGCTGCCAGTCCTTCTCGCCGAAGTAGGCCCGACACGGTCCGCCGAGGTGGAAGAGCTTGGCCACGACGGTCGCCACGCCGTCGAAGTGGCCCGGCCGGCTCGCTCCCTCCATCCGTTCGCTGACCCCGGCCACCCGCACCGAGGTGGCGACCGGCAGGGGCCAGCCCGGGTACATCTCGCGCACGGTCGGTGCTGCGATCACGGTCGCCCCGGCCCCGACAGCTCGTGCGATGTCGGCATCGAGCGGGCGGGGGTAGGCCTCGAAGTCCTCGGTGGGGCCGAACTGCAGGGGGTTCACGAAGATGGTGACCACGACGACGTCATCGTCGGCCGCGGCCCGTTGCACGAGCGACGCGTGGCCATCGTGCAGCGCCCCCATCGTCGGCACCAGGCCGACCGTCCTGCCCCGGACCCGCTCGGCATCGAGGTGGGCCCGCAGCTCGGCGATCCGCTCGAACAGCAGCGGTTCTGTGCTCACGAGTCGAGCTCCCCCGCCACCCACACGCCGAGGTGCTCGAAGCCGGCCTCCCAGCCAGGCGGCACGATGTCGGGGGCGAGCATGGCCAACGGGGCCAGCACGAAGGCCCGCTCGCGAAACCTCGGGTGCGGCACGATCAGCTCGGTCTCGCCAGGCAGCGACGTGTAGTCGTCGATCCACACGACGTCGGCATCGAGCGTGCGCGGTCCCCAGTGGACGATGCGCTCGCGGCCGGCGGCCTGCTCGACGGCTCGGCACACCTCGAGCAGCGCAAGCGGCGTCCGCTCGGTGTCGAGCTGCACCACCATGTTGAGGTACGCGCCCTGGCCATCAGGCCCACCGACCGGCTCGGTCTCGAACACCGCCGAGCGGGCCACGACATCGGGCAGCGCCGCGACGGCGTCGCGCAACAAGGCCCACCGATCGCCCAGGTTGGAGCCCAGCGCAATGAACGCCCGGGTCATGCCCGGCGGGCTCGGCGGATGGTGACCGCCGAGGTCGCCACGTCGTTGGGCATCGGCGGGCGCAGCTTGCGGATGGTCACTCGCACGGCATCGACGCCGGCGAGCGCGAGCAACTCGTCGGCGATGCGCTGCGCGACCCGTTCGAGCAGCAAGTGCGACTCGCCGGTGATCACCCGCTCGGCGGCGGCGGTCGCTGCGCCGTAGTCGATCGTGTCGGCCAGGTCGTCGCTCTGCCCTGCTGCGGACAGATCAGCTTCGAGGTCGAAGTCGACCTCGAAGGGCTGCGCCCGCACCCGCTCCTCGGGGCACACACCGATGATGCCAAGGGCGCGCAGACCACGGATCTCGATGAGGTCGGACACGACGGCGACGCTATCGGCGGCCACTCCCGCACGCTGTGCTTTCGATCGTCACACCCACACCGAGCATGGGTTCGGTGACCGAAGAGGAGCAGCCGACTACTTCTTGCCCGCCTGAGGAGCGACCTTGGCCACGGGAGCCTTCGCCGAACCAGCAACCTTGACCACCGCAGGCTTCGCCACCAACGCCTTCGCCACCGGGGCCGTGGGCGCCTTGACCCCAGGCGCCTTGACCACAGGCGCCTTGACCGCACCAGCAACCTTGGCCACCGCGGGCTTCGCCACCGGGACCTTGGCCACCGCGGGCTTCGCCACCGGGGCCGTGGGCGCCTTGACCACAGGCGCCTTGACCACAGGCGCCTTGACCGCA
>JBBRTJ010000085.1:0-15572 GCA_038244535.1 Acidimicrobiales bacterium
CACGTTGTCCGCGGTGCCGGCGCGGATCTTCGTGATGGTGACGACGATGGGGTCGAAGACATTGATGCGTCGAGTCGCCATCACTTGGAGTGCCTGCACGATCTCCGCCGCGATCGGCATCGGGTCGGCGGCGAGGTACGGCGTCGAGGCGTGCCCACCTTTCCCCGTTACCGCGATCTCGAGGACGTCGGCCGAAGCCATGAGCGGTCCGCCTCGCGTCCAGATCGTTCCCGACGGCAGGTTCGGCGACACATGCAACGCGAACGCGGCATCGACGGGCCGTTCGTCGCCGAGCACGCCCTCCTCGATCATGTACCGCGCGCCGTGATGTCCCTCTTCGCCCGGCTGGAACATGAACCGGACCGTGCCCGGCAGTTCCGCGCGGCGAGCCTGCAGCAAACGCGCGGCACCGACGAGCATCGCCGTGTGCGCGTCGTGACCGCACGCATGCATGCAGCCGTCGACCTCGCTGGCAAAATCGAGCCCGGTGTCCTCCGGCATCGGCAGCGCGTCCATGTCGCCGCGCAACAAGACCATCGGACCTTCCGCAACGTCGAGATCGGCGACCACCGACGACACCGCGTCGCCCGTGGACACTGCGAAACCCAGACCGTCGATCGCTTCGAGAACCGCAGCCTGTGTGGCGGGTAACGACAAGCCCAACTCCGGCACGCGATGAATGCGTCGCCGCAGCTCGACCAGATCGGGAAGCATGCTTTCGGCGTCCGCCAGGAGCTGCGCCTCGTTCGTCGTCACGCTGCAGACTAACGCTCAGCGTTGCTGAAACCACGTCCGCAACGCGGTCGAAAACACCCGTTCGTAGTTGCGGTATGCCCGGCGCAGGGCCTCGCCCGCCTGTGCCGCGTCGGCAGCCAGTTCGCGCGGGAGCAGCGGGTCGGAACGAAGGTGAGCGAGCCCGGCCGCACCCACCACGAATCCCTCGGCGAGCGAGCTGTCACCGCTACGCGTCATCGCATCGGTCACGCGCGCCAACCGGCTCGTGAGCATCTCCGCGCGAGGTACCCAGACGACAGGTGCGAACAGTTCGCGCGCGAGCCCGGCGGGATCACCGTCCGGGCGGCCCGACCACCACACGCATTGCGCGTCGACGACCCGCCACGACTCCGCGGGACCAGAATCGCGCGGCAGATTGTCGGGGCGGGTCCACATGCCCTCGCGCGGCGAGGCGTAACGCAACCGGCGCATCTCCTCGCGGAGGGCGTTGCGTTCGCTCGCATCCCGGGCCGCCGGTGTCACCACGGCCACCCGCCATTCGCCATTCCACGGAGCGAGTTGCGGATCCAGGCTCCAGTCCTGGGTGCGCCGACGGCTTCTCACTCGTCCCGCCAACTCGTAGACGCCATCACTCGTGCGCAGCTCGCCGCTTTCGACCATGCGACTGAGCGCGACCCTCGTCGTGCCTTCCGCCACCCCGAACAGCCCGCACCACTGGACACAACGAGCACCGCGCATGCGCGGCGGTTGTGTGCGGAGCAGCAGGCTTGCGACGAGCGAGCGCGCCGAGAGCGGCCGCTCCAGCAGCGCCTCCGACCGGGATCTATTACCTTCTGGCATCATCCGACTAGATATTGTAATATGTCGTCTGTGGTTGCGACGATGATCCCGGAACCGGAGTTCCTCGACTCGGTCCACGCGACCGATCGCATCACCGCCGCGGGCCGTCCGACACCCGAGTTCCGCGAGCAGCTGCGGCGCATCCCGAACACGCGCAACGCGCTCGCCGTCGTCGCGCTGTACGTCCAGACGATCGGCATCATCATGGCCGCGGTCTGGATCGACAACTGGGTCGTCTGGATCGCCGCGTTCTTCTTGATGGGTCGCGCGCACGCGCAGTTCGCCGCGCTGATGCACGAGGCCGCGCACCGGATGTTGTTCCGGAATCGCAAGGTCAACGACTTCGTCGGTCGCTGGTTGCTCGGATTCCCGTCGTTCACACCGATCGACGCCTACCGCCGCGGCCACATGGCGCACCACCGAGAAGAGTTCGGACCCGACGAACCCGACATCGCGCTGTACCGCGGATATCCGATCTCCAAGGACTCCATGCGCCGAAAATTGGTGCGTGACGCGACCGGGCGAACCGGATGGAAGCTGTTCAAGGGGCTCTTGGGTGCGACCCGCTCCGAAAACGCGCCGGTGCGTTTTCAAGCACGAGCCATCATCGGAACTCAGCTCGTGTTCATCGCGATCGGCGTGGCCCTGGGCCACCCCTGGGTCTATTTCCTTCTCTGGCTTGCGCCCTATCTCACCGTGTGGCGCGTGATCAACCGACTGCGATCAATTGCTGAGCACGGCGGTATGCAGCGCTCGAAGGACCGGCGCCTCACGACGCACTCCGTGCGCCAGTCGCCCCTGGCGCGGTTCTGCTTGGTTCCGTTCCACATCGGCTGGCATCTGGCGCACCACGTCGACGCCGGAGTTCCGATGGCGCACCTCCCCCGGTTGCACGCCGAGCTGGTGCGGGCCGGTTGGGTGCCTGACCGGCTCGAGCACCGCAACTACCGGGCCTTGTGGCGCGAGCTCTCGAGCCGCCCGGCCTGACGCTGCCTCGGCCTTCGATCGGGGCTCGGTCAGGCCAGCGCGAGCGGCAGGGTGAACCCCACGGTGGCCCCACCTCCGGGCTCATCGCCCAGGGTGACGGAGCCACCGTGGGCCTCGACGACCTGGCGCACGATGGCGAGCCCGAGTCCTGAGCCAGTGACCGACGCCCGGGTGGACGCGCCCCGGTAGACGCGGTCGAACACCCGGGTTCGGTCCTCGGCCGGGATGCCCCGGCCATGGTCGTGGACGACCAGCTTGGCGTGGCCGCCCCCGCCGCCGACCTCGACCTGGACCGCAGCGTCCGGTGGGCTGTACTTCAGCGCGTTGTCGACCAGGTTGCTCACCACCCGTTCGATCTGGCCGGGGCGCACCACGACCACGGTAGGTCCGGTGGTGACGACGTCGACGGGGCGGCTGGTGCGGCGGCGCGCCCGCTCGGCCACCTGGTCGGCCACCTCGACGAGGTCCACCGGCGACAGTGCCTCGTCGGCGGGGCCTTCGGTGGCAAGTGCCACCAACTGGTTCACCAGGTCTGAGAGCTCGACGAGCTCGGCGTTGGCATCGTCGACCAGCTCCCGGCGCTGCTCGGAAGGGAGGTCGGGCGCACGGTGGAGGAGCTCGATGTTGGTGCGAAGGCTGGTCAACGGGGTCCGCAGCTCGTGGCTCGCATCCATCACCAGGCGCTGCTGCTGCTCGCGAGACGAGGCCAGCGCGGTGAGCATCGTGTCGAAGCTGCGCCCGAGGCGGGCCACCTCCTCGGGGCCGCCCTGGGGGAGTGACGTGGAGAGGTCTTGGGTGACGGCAACGTGCTCGGCGGCGGCGGCCAGACGACGAACCGGAGCAGTGGTTCGTCGGGTGACCATCCATGCCGCGGCACTCGCGAGCACGGTGCCGACGAATGCGATGACGAGCAATCGGTTGCGCAGCGCAGCGAGCACGGTGTTGGACTCGGTGAGGTCACGGGCGACTTGGACCGCAGTGCCGTTGCCGAGCGAGGTGGTCAGCATCCGGTACTCGACGCCCGCGACGGTGACGTCGCGTAGAGCGATGGATGGAGCCCCGGTGGCTCCCGCGGCGGCGAGGTCGCTCGGGGCCACGGGGAGCTGCGGCTGGTCGCGAACCTTGACGATCCCGCCGGCCGACGAGAGGAGCTGGGCGATGGCGTCGGGCGTGAAGAGGGCCGAGGCCGCCCCCCGCGGCCGATCGCCGCCCGGCGCCCCGGGGCCGAAGCGCACGTCGTCGCGATCGAAGGCGCTGCCACCGCCGGTGCGCACCAGGACGGCCCGTTGAGCGAGGAACCGGTCGACCTCGTTGCGTTGCTGCTGGCGGACCACGAGGTAGGTGGCCACGCTGCCGGCGGCAAACATCACCGCGATGATCGCTGTCGTCAGCAGGGCAAGGCGGGAGCGGAGGCTGGGAGAGCGCATCGCGAGTCCGCTCAGGATGCCCGGGCGACGTAGCCAACGCCGCGCACGGTGTGCAGGAGCCGGGGCTCGCCCGCCTCCTCGGTCTTGCGGCGGACGTAGCCGATGTAGGTGTCGAGCGACTTCGACGACGTCTCGAAGTCGAAGCCCCAGATGCGGTCGTAGATGAGGTCGCGCGAGAGCACGACGCCGGCGTTGTGCATGAGGAGCTCGAGGAGGTCGAACTCGGTCTTGGTCAGGTCGATGACCCGCGTGCCCCGCACGACGGTGCGCGCCGCGGGATCAAGGACCAGGTCGCCGACACGCATGACGCCCTCGGCGCCGCTGACGCTGGTACGTCGCAGCAGAGCCCGTAGCCGTGCCAGCAGCTCTTCCAATGCGAACGGCTTCACCAAGTAGTCGTCGGCCCCCGCATCGAGCCCGGCGACGCGGTCTTCGATCCGGTCGCGGGCGGTGAGGAGCAGCACGGGCGTGTGATCGCCCTTGGCTCGCAGGCGCCGGCACACCGAGAGGCCGTCGACGTGGGGCAGCATCACGTCGAGGATCACGACATCGGGCGGGTTGTCGAGCAGCACCTCGAGCGCCTCGCCGCCGTCGCCCACCGCCGAGACGTCGTACCCCTCGAAGCGCAGGGCGCGAAGCAAGGCGTCCCGTACGCCTCGATCGTCTTCGACGACGAGCACCCGACCACCCGCAGGCACTGAGCTCACCCCCCCATTCTCACCGGGGTCTCGGCGAACGCACAGGGAAGGCCGTGCGATTCTCGACAACTTCTGAACTGAGACCCATCCGCGCCTCACCTGTCGCCGCAAGGATCGTCTCAGAGCCCGCTTGATCTGAGCGGCCAAAGCTTCAGCAGGAGGCACACATGAAGAACAAGCACTTCATCGCAGCAACGGTGGCCGCTCTCGGCGTCGGCGTCGGCGTCGGCGCCGTCGCGCTGGCACCCACCATCGTCGGAGCGTCCGAGCCCGCGGTCCGGGTCATGGCCACCTCCGACGCCACCGTGCCGGGCGGGGCGGCCAGCGCGACCGACCCGGCCCGGCCGAACCCGGGCCAGCGGGAAGCCGACGCGCTGAAGCCGCTCGTGGCGGCCGGCACCATCACCCAGGCCCAGGCTGATGCGGTGCTCAAGGCGCTTGCCGCGGCGCGCCCGCCTCACGTCGATGGCCGTGGGGGCTTCGGTGGCCCCAAGGGCTTCGGCGCGGCGGCCGCTGATGTCAGCAAGGCGCTCGGGATCAGCGAGGCTGATCTCCGCACAGCCATCGAGAGCGGCAAGTCGTTGGCCGACATCGCCAAGGCCAATGGCAAAGACCCCGCAGCCATCGCCAAGGTGATCCAGGACGAGATGACGGCCCGCATCGACCAGGCCGCCAAGGACGGCAAGCTCACCGCTGATCAGGCAGCCAAGGCCAAGGCCGACGCGGCCGACAGGGCGACGGCGATCGTGAACGGCACCGCTCCCCTCGGTGGGCGCGGCCCCGGGCGCGGCGGCTTCGATGACCACGGTCCTCGCGGGCCGGTGGCCCCCCTCACCCCAGCGACGCCTCCCACCACCACCGTCAGCTGACCTGACGAGCACCACCGCTCACGCGGCCGGGATCGAGCCACCCTCGGTCCCGGCCGTTTTGCGTCCGGGCGCTGGGCCGGTCGCCTCGGAGGCCGCTGAGGACTGGGCGAGCTTGATGACCCCCCATACCGCGACGGCGGCGGCTACAGCCGCCGCGAGGGCGGCCACCGACGACAGCTCGACGTCTTCGTGGAACACCGCGATGCCGATGGCGGCCGACACCACCGGGGTGGCCAGCGTCATGCTCGACTGGGCGGCCGCCAGCGTCCCGGCCCGCAGGGACAGGTTCTGGAGGAGCACGCCCAGCACGGCGAAGGCGGCCGTCGCCCACACCGCCGGGCCGAACATCGACACCATGCTCAGGCCGTCCGCGAGGTCGTCGGAGGCCACCTTGAGCATCGCCCCCTCGACGCCGTAGACGATGCCGGCCGCGGTGCCCAGCAGCGCGGCCGCGATGGCAGGGGCGCGTCGGGCCCAGGTCCAGAGCACGCACACGACGACGATCGTCAGCGCGATGACGATGGCCCACGGGGAGGGTCCACCGTTGGTCGTGGACTGATCGGGGCTGATGAGCAGGAGGAACGCCACGAGGCCGGTGCCGACCAGGACGGCGCCCTTGATGCCCTGCCGATCCATCGGCTGGTGCCGCAACCGGTTCGACAGCAGGACCATGAACGCCAGCTGGCTGACCTGCAGCGCCTGCACCACGAGCAGCGAGCCGAGCGCCAGTGCCACACCGTGGAGCACGAACCCGACGATCCCGAACGTGAAGCCAAGGACCCACCGCCGTGAGGTGACGACGGCCCTGACCTTCACGAGCGTGCCGCCGCTGCTGCTTGCTTCGACGTTGGCCTGCTGCTGGTACGCCAGCCCGAACGTGTAGAGGAACGCGGACATGACGGCGAGCGCGCTCGATACCAGACCCCCGGTGATCGAGATCTGATCGGCAATCGCAATGGCCATCGGGTGCCATCGTGGCGCATGTGGGCTCGTCACACGGTGCGGCGGCGGTGGCATGCTCGCACGATGAGCGTGACGACTGCCGATGTGGTCGTGGTGGGCCTCGGTGGGGCGGGTTCGGCTACGGCTTGGGCCCTCGCCCGCAGGGGCGCCGTCGTCGTGGCGATCGATCGGTTCGGGCCCGGGCACGCTCGGGGTTCGTCGCACGGGACCGAGCGCATCTTCCGCCTCGGCTACGCCGACCCCGTCTACGTGGAGCTCGCGCAAGAGGCGCTGCCTGGCTGGCGCGACCTCGAGCGCGAGGCGGGCGAGCCACTGCTCGTCACCACCGGCGTTGTCGACCTGGGCTTCCCGGACGAGCTGGTCGAGCTGGCCGACGCATGTGCGGCTGCGGGCGCTCCCGTCGAGCTGCTGACCGAGCGCGACGCCACGGCGCGCCTCGGTTGGCTGCGGCCAGGCGGCCCTGTTCTCTGGCAACCCGACGGTGGTCGCCTCCACGCCGCGGCGGCGCTGACGGCGTTCGCCCGAGGGGCAGTGCGGCGCGGCGCCGATCTCGGATACGACGAGCCCGCCTTGGCCATCGACCGGCGCGGTGAGCACGTGGTGGTCACCACCACGCACCGGACCATCGTGGCCGGCACCGTCGTGGTCACGACGGGGCCGTGGGCGTCCTCGACCATGAGCGGGCTCGTCGACCTGCCAACGATCGTGGTGACCCAGGAGCAGGTCGCGTTCCACGCCGTCCGCGGCGGAGGACCGCCGGTCGCCGCCGGTGGTTCACCCTGGCCCGCCTTCATCGATCGGGCTGTGCCGGGGGCCTACGGGCTGACGACCGTCGATGGTCTCGTCAAGATCGGTGAGCACGGCACCGGTCCGGTGATCGACCCCGATCTCGACCCGCTCCCGCTGGCCGACGGACCTTCCCGTCATGTCGGGGCATGGGTGGCCGAGCACCTCCCCCTGCTCGATCCCCAACCGGTGCGCGAGGAGACGTGCCTCTACGCCACCACGCCCGACGAGGACTTCATCATCGACCGCATCGGGGCGGTGGTCGTCGGCGTGGGCCTGGCCGGCCATGGGTTCAAGTTCCTCCCCGCCCTCGGTGAGCGGCTCGCCGACCTGGCCCTTGGCGTGGATGGCCCGTTCAACCCCTTCACGATCGACCGCGTTGCCCGCCACGCCGGTCCCTCGGGCCACAAGTGACTGGCATGGCGAACCGCACTACGCCTTGGCGGTGAGCCGCTCGCTGGTCGGCGTGCCCTCTGCGTCGTTCCAGCGCACGAGGATCGGTCGTCCGTGCTCCCAACCGAGCTCGCTCAGCGTCGCCGGGGCCAGGGCCATGATGCGGGCCAGGTCAGGCGAGAGCCCGACCCATCGGGCGCCGAGCACTCGCAACAGGTGGCCGTGAGCGAACACCAATGAGTCCCCCGGGGTGGAGCGCAACCGCGCGATGACCCGGTCGACGCGGGCGCCGACGTCGGCCGCGGTCTCCCCGCCGGGGCAGCCGTCGTCGAACAGCGACCACCCGGGCCGCTCGGCCAGGATCTCGCTGCTGCGCCGGCCTTCGTAGGCGCCGTAGTCCCACTCGACGAGGTTGAGCTCGGTGCGGGCGACGTCGCCGAAGCCAGCCAGGCGGCACGTCTCGGTGGCTCGCTGCAGCGGGCTGGTCAGCACCAGGGCGAAGGGGCGGTGGCGGAGCCGGTTCCCCACGGCCATCGCCTCGGCGGCACCGTCAGCGCTGAGGGGCAGGTCGGTGCGCCCGGTGTGGCGCCCCGACGCGCTCCATGCCGTCGATCCGTGGCGCACCAGCCACACGTCGCCCTGAGGGTTCTTGTCGGTCATCGGCACGATCCAGGCACCTCTGCACTCAACCACATCCGAGGCCGATGGCCCGGGTACCCGACACCCCGCCTGGTCGGCCACGCGCTGGCCGTGCACCCCGATGGCAACGGCGGCTCGCTCCGCCGCGCTCTGACTGCTAGGTCGAGAGCAGTGGTTGCAGATGCAACAGTTCTGCGGCCGCTTCTTCGAGGTGCTCGACGAAGTGGTCACCGGTCGGTTCGTCGAAGGGGATGACCACGAACTTCGAGGCGCCCGCTTCGACGAAGGCCTCGATGCTGGCGCGCAGCGCTGACCAGCCGACGGGCACCAGGAGCGACGTGTCGATGTCGGGGCGGCGGGCGGCGAGCGCCGCCAGGTAGCGCTCGGGCACGGGGCCGGTCGCGTAGGGGATCAGGGCGCCGATGTGCTCGGCTTCGACCTCGCGATCGTGGGCAGCGGCGACGTCGTTGATGACCTTGATGCCGTTGCGCACGTCGTCAGGGACGACGAACGAGGGCAGCCAACCGTCGCCCAGTCGTCCGACCCGCTTCAGCTCCGATGGCGCGATGCCCCCCAGCCAGACATCGGGTGGCTGCTGGCGTGGCTTGGGCAGGACGCGCAGCGCGTCGTAGTGGAAGCGGGCGCCGTGATGGGTGACCTCGTCCTCCATCCAGAACCGGCGGATGAGGGGAAGCGCCTCGTTGAACCAGGCCGCGCGGTCACCGCGCTCGACGCCGAACGCCTGTTGCTCGTGCGGGTCGGCCACACCGAGTCCGAAGGCCGGCAGGAGCCGGCCGCCAGAGAGGCGATCGAGCGAGGCGAGCTCGGTGGCCAGGAGCACGGGGTTGCGGCCAGGTAGCACCATCACGCTCATGCCGAACTTGAGCTTCTGGGTGCGCCCGGCCGCGAAGGCCATGGCCACGAGCGGATCGGGCGCTTCGCCGCTGATCCGCTCGGACACCCAAAGGCTGTCGAAGCGCAGCCGTTCGAGCGCATCGACCGCCTCACCGAACGACTCGTCGTTCAACAGCGTGCGGGTGCCGAGCCCGTAGCCGATGCGGACCTTCACGATCGGGCACCCTCGGCTGCGGCGACGAGGACATCAGCGACTGCACCCGGCATCGAGAAGAACGGTGAGTGGCTCGCCTCCAACGTGACCGTGGTCGAGCATCGGGCAGCCATGTCCCGCTGGATGCGGGGAGGGATGGCACCGTCCTGCGTGCACACGACGTACGTGGAAGGTGTCGTGCGCCAGGACGTGCGCTGGACCGGCTGCACGAAGCTCGCCATCGGCTGCGGCCCGAGCCGAGCCTTGGCGAAGGCCACGTCGTCGGCCGAGCAGTCGCCGTAGAACATCGGGATGATGGCAGCCTCGGCCACGATCATGGTCCCGTCTCCCTGGTCGACGAGGAGCGCGGCCGTCTGGGCCGCCTGGTCTGGGGTGGCGCCCTCGGTCACCTTGCCCAGCAGCGACTCGCCCTCGTCGAGGCAGAAGGCCGTCAGGTACACGAGGTGGGCAACATTGGGGTTGGGACCGGCTTCGGTGATGACCGCGCCACCATAGGAGTGGCCGACGAGGACCACCGGACCGTCGATGGCCGCCACCACCTCGGTGACGAACGCGGCGTCGCCGTACAGGTCGCCGAGGGGCAGCGCAGACGCTCCATGACCGGGGAGGTCCACGGCAACGACGGTGGCGCCTCGATCAGTGAGGTCGGCGCGGACGTGATCCCAGCACCAGGCACCGTGCCAGGCGCCGTGGACGAGGACGATGGTGGGGTCGGCAGTGGGCATGGCGCATCGTCGCGCAGGCCGGTGGCGCCCGCCCGCTCCACCTATCCTCGCCGGCCATGGACGCTCCCGGTACCGCTCTGTTCGACCCGCTGGCGGCGTTCCGCCTCGACGGCCGAGTGGCCATCGTGACCGGGGCATCGAGCGGGCTCGGTGTCCGCTTCGCCCGCACGCTGGCCGCGGCCGGCGCCACCGTCGTGGTCGCCGCCCGTCGCCTCGACCGCCTCGAAGCGCTGGCTGCCGAGCTGCCCGGTGCCCTCGCCGTGGCCTGTGACGTCGCTGTCGCGGCCGATCGTGAGGCCCTGGTGGCCACCACGCTCGAGCGTCTCGGTCGCCTCGACGTGCTGGTCAACAACGCCGGGATCGGCCACACCGTGAGCATCGAGGACGAAGACCTCGCCACGTTCCAACGGGCCATGGAGGTCAACGTCACCTCGATCTGGCACCTGTCGAAGCTGGCGGGTGAGTGGATGGTGGCGAACCGCACCGGCAGCATCGTCAACGTCGCCTCGATCCTGGGGATGGTCGCCTCCGCACCGATCAAGCAGGCGCACTACACCGCGTCGAAGGGTGCCGTCATCAACATGACCCGTGAGCTGGCGGTGCAGTGGGGCCGTAAGGGGGTGCGGGTCAACGCGCTGTGCCCAGGGTGGTTCCCCAGCGAGATGACCGAAGGCATGGACACCGACCCCGGTTCGGTCAAGTTCATGCAGGCCAACGCCCCGATGGCCCGGTTCGGCCGAGTCGAGGAGCTCGATGGCGCGCTGCTGCTGCTCGCCTCCGATGCCGGTTCCTACATGACGGGCACCACGGTCACCGTCGACGGGGGCTGGATCGCCCGCTGACACTGGCCCGCCGGGCGGCGACCCGTCGATGCGGGGGTCAAGCCGGGAAGGGCGCGTGGCGGCCGGCCCACGGGCGGGCCTCCTCCAGCGCCGATGCCAACCGCAGCAGCAGGTCCTCGCGGCCGTAGGCGGCGACCAGTTGGACGCCGACGGGCAGGCCTTCGGCCGACCAGTGGAGCGGGAGGCTGATGGCCGGCTGGCCGCTGGTGTTGAACGGAGGGGTGAACGGGGCAACGTCGGCGGCCCGAAAGATCGGGGCCAGCGGCTGCTCCGGGTTCTGCGCCATCTCGCCGATGTGCGGCGGTAGGCAGGCGATGGTGGGGGTGAGCAGCAGGTCCCACCCATCGGCCCACCACTGCTGCGCGGCCCGCCGGAACCGGCTGTTGGCGGCCAGCGCCTCGGCGTAGTCGACCGCAGTGAGCTCGGCGGCTCGCTGGCCCAGGATCCAGGTGAGCGGCTCGACGTCTTGAGGCCCGAGCTCCCGGCCGATGATGTGCCCCACCCTGGCCATGCTGATGCGCTGGTTGGCGCCCCACAGCGCGCCGAAGTGGGCGGCGAACGAGTCGTCGGTCAGCACACTGGGGAACGCCTCCTCGACGTGATGGCCCATCGATGCCAGCAGCGCGCCGGCCGCGCGGGCCGCCGCCTCGCACTCGGGATCGGTGGGCCCCCGAAGGTTGGTGGCCAGCAGGCCGATGCGCAACGGTGGCACCGGGGCGCCGAGCTCGTCGACGTAGGGCCGCGTCGGGGCGGCCGCGATCACCGAGTCGCCGATGCCCGGGCCGTGCGTGGCATCGAGGAACGCCGCGCAGTCGCGCACCGAGCGGGTGACGACGTGCTCGACGCCTAGGCCGCTCTCGTCGCGCAGTGGCCCGAGGCTGATGCGCCCCTGGCTGACCTTCAGCCCGACCAGCCCGCACATCGAAGCCGGTATGCGGATCGAGCCGCCGCCATCGGACGCGTGGGCGGCCGGCACCAGGCCCGCAGCCACGGCCGCCGCTGATCCCCCCGACGATCCTCCCGGTGTGCGCGACAGGTCCCACGGGTTGCGGGTGGCGCCATAGGCATCAGGCTCGGTCGTGGGCAGGATCCCGAGCTCGGGCGTGTTGGTGCGGCCGACGAACACGAGGCCGGCGCGGCGGTAGCGGCTCACGAGCGTGGTGTCGGCATCGGCGACGTAGCCGATGGCCTTCAGCGCGGCCATCCCGTTGTGGATCGGGTCGCCGGCTGAGGCCGCCCACAGGTCCTTGAGCACGAACGGCACGCCCCGGAACGGGCCGTCGGGCAGCGTGGGCGCCGCCGCCTCGTCGAGGGCTCGCTCGAAGCGCCGGTGGATGACCGAGTTGAGGACAGGGTCGTCGCACTCGATGCGCTCGATGGCGGCGGCGACGAGCTCGGTCGGGCCGACCTCGCCGGCCCTCACAAGATCGGCCTGGGCCGTTGCATCCAACCAGCGGGTCTCATCGGCGAGCGTCATGGCCGCAGCATGGCTGAGGCGGGCGCATCGTGCACGGTGCGGGCCAGCCGTGCGCATCCCGACGTGCTCGGAGCCGAGCGGCTACGTTCCACGCGCCGCCAGGGAGTGGTGGCCTCGACAATGAAAGTGGGAGTCCCTGATGGTTCTCGGTGCAATCGGTCTCGGCGAGCTGCTGTGGACCATGCTCGTCATCTTCTTCATGGTCATGTACTTCATGGCCCTCTTCGCTGTCATCGGCGACCTGTTCCGCGACCACGAGCTCAACGGCATCGCCAAGGCGATCTGGATCGCGGCGCTGCTGTTCTTCCCCTTCCTGTCGCTGTTCATCTACCTGATCGTCCGTGGCGACGGCATGGCGAAGCGCTCTGCGGCCGCGGCCGGGGCCGCGCAGAAGGACTTCGACACCTACGTCAAGCAGGTCACGTCGTCGGGCACGGACCCCGCCGAGCAGATCGCCAAGGCCAAGTCGCTGCTCGACCAGGGCGTCATCGACCAGGGTGAGTTCGACAAGCTCAAGGCCAAGGCGCTGGCCTGATCACCCATGGGCCGGTCGCGCTGAGCGACCGGCCCGTGTGGTGCCGCGTTGCGCCTCAGAGGAGCTCAGAGGCAATGGCGCGCAACTGGCATGCCTCGCCGCGTTCGACGGTCTCGGCCAGGCGAGCGGCGGCAACGATCGGTCGCCATGCCTCCAGCTCGGCGGGATCGATGCCGGAGGCGGCCAGGTAGGTCTGCTTCCACCGCTTGGCGAAGGCGAGTCGGGCATGGTCGAGCAGGGCCGGGAGCATGGCCCCCCGGGGGATCTCACCAGCGGTGAGCAGCAGCTCGGTGCGGGCGGCATCGGCGGCGGGCGGGCCGGCGCTGGCGTCGGTCCAGTCGATCAGCACCGGACCGGTGGCGGTGAGCAGCATGTTGCCGGGGTGGAGGTCACCGTGCAGCAGCCGGTCGCCCTTGGGCAGTGAGGCGAGGCGTACGAGTGCCGCGGTGCGGACGAGCTCGTCAAGGTCGGCCGCGTCGAGGTCGCGTTCGAGTCGCTCGACGAGACCGGGCAGCGTGGCTGGTGCCTCGATGGCGTGAAGCCGGGCCTGGAGCGCGCCCATCACTCGGGCGATGCCGGCGAGCTGCCACGGCCGGGCCGACAGCCGAGCCATCGAGTCATGGCCGTCGATTCTGTCGAGCACTACTCCTCGGCGGCCGTCATGGACGGCCAGGCCGTGCGGCGCTGCGGCCGCCACCCCCGCAGCCACCGCGGCGGCGGCCGCCGTCAGCTCGACCTCGGCGGCGTGCTCGGGCGCGTCGGGGCGGAACAGCTTGAGCACGAGACCAGGCCCCCACACCAGCACCTCGGCCCGCCGTCCGGCGCCGATGACCTCGCCCTGGGGCGGGGGCAGGCTTTCGGCGGGCTCGACCATCGTGACGACCTTACGATCCGGTCCATGTCCCGAGCTGCGTGTCCCCTCGACTGCCCGGATGCCTGCTCGCTCGACGTCGACGTCGCTCCCGACGGGCGCACGGTCCTCAGCCTCGACGCTGCTCTCGGCAACCCGTTCACCCAGGGCTTCATCTGCCGCAAGGTGCGCCGGTTCGCCAACCGCGTCCACTCGCCCGAACGCGTGCTCACGCCCTTGGTGCGCAACGGGCCCAAGGGTTCGGCCTCGTTCCGGCCGGCGAGCTGGGACGAGGCCCTCGACGTGATCGAAGTCGCGCTGCGGGCCGCGGTCGATCGCCATGGCCCAGGCAGTGTGGTGCCCTACCTGTACAGCTCGTCGGCCGGCCTGCTGGCCGCGGGAGCGCTTGGGCCGCGCCTGTGGAGACGCTTCGGCGCGTCAGCGGTGGCCGAGACGATCTGTGCGGCGACCGCCGGCGAAGCGTGGCGCCGCACCTACGGCTCCATGCTCTCGGCTGATCCATTCGACGTCGCCCGTGCCCGGATGATCGTGGTGTGGGGGGCCAACCCCGCGGTGTCCAACACCCACCTGCCGCCGCTCATCGCCGAAGCGACGCGTGCCGGCGCGTCGCTGGTCGTGGTCGATCCTCGTCGCACCGCCACGGCCAAGCGGGCCGGCCTTCACCTCGCCCCGCGGCCCGGCACCGATGTGGCGCTCGCACTCGCGATGGCCGCCCACCTCGAGCGGGAGGGTCTCCTGGCCGCCTCGTTCATCGCCGAGCACGCCGATGGTGCCGGGGCCTTCCTGGATGCCGCTCGCCTCTGGACGCTCGCTCGTGCGGCTGCGACCTGCGATGTGCCCGCGGCCGACATCGCAGGGTTCGCCGAGGCCTACGCCACGACCCGCCCGGCGCTGCTGCGCATCGGCTGGGGCCTCGAGCGCAACCGAAACGGCGGATCGGCCTGCCTCGCCGTCCTGGCCCTCCCCGTGCTGGCGGGGCAGTTCGGCGTGGCGGGCTCAGGAGTGATCGCGTCGCTCAGCTCGGCGGCCCCGGTGTCGATGCGGCGCGGTGATCCCGACATCGGGCTCGACGATGCACCTCGCCGCCCCGTCAACATGAACCAGCTCGGGGCCCTGCTGTGCGGTGAGCTGGACGGCCCACCCGCATCGGTTCTGTTCGTGCAAGGGGCAAACCCGGCCGTCACCTGTCCCGATCAGGTGAGGGTGCTGAGAGGGCTCGAGCGAGACGACCTGTTCACCGTGGTGCACGATCAGGTCCTCACCGACACTGCGGCGCTGGCTGACGTGGTGCTGCCGGCACCGACGCACCTCGAGCTCGATGACCTCGTCAGCTCGTACGGATCGTTCACGTTGCAACGATCGCGGCCGGTGATCGAGCGCGTCGGCGAGGCCCGCAGCAACGACGAGGTGTCGGCCGCCGTCGCGGCGCGGTTCGGCTGGTCGGCCGACTTCGATCCGGACCCCGAACGGCTGATCGCCGCCGCCGTGCTCGACGGCGATGGCGAAGCTCCCGTTCGGGTGCTGCGCCAACCCGGGGCCACGGTGCAGTTCGTCGACACCTTCCCGTCGGGCGCGGGCCGCCGGGCGCGACTCCACCATCCCGGCACCGAGCTCCCGCTGCCCCGCTTTGCGCCCCTCGCCAACGAGCTCAGTGCGGCCTACCCACTGACGCTCGTCAGCCCGGCCACCAGTCGCACCATCAACTCGATGCTGACC
>JBBRTJ010000086.1:0-15538 GCA_038244535.1 Acidimicrobiales bacterium
ACCGTAGGCCGGTCGGGCCTCAGCGCACCAGGATGGTTCGCCCCGCGGTGGTGCGGATGGCGCGCACGAGGCGCTCGCTGCGATGCACCTCGGCGCCGTCCCACACGACGGCCTCGGACAGCGCGCCCTCGACGGTCGCGCCGGCGCCGACGACGTCCTCGCCGGCCGAGCACCACAGGTTGGCGGCCAGGTAGGCGGCGGGGGTGCCGCAGTCGAAGAACGCCGACGCCCCGGCATCGACGATCTCGGTGCGCTCGGTCTCGTGCCAAGCCCGCCACACCAGCTCGAACACGCTCGACGGCTCGGCGCGCAGATCGGCGATCGCCTCCCAGGGCATGACGGTGGCGCACAGGCGCAGCGACCGGTCCAGACCCGTCGCTGGTCCCGCCCCGATGAAGCGGATGCGCTCGCCGTCCCACGAATCGAGCCATGGGCCGAGGTCGATGTCGTGCACGGCATCGACGTTGACGACGACCACCGGCCGATGATCGATCCACTCGTGCAGTGCACCCAGCGCGCCACCTGTGCCCAGCAGCTCGGCCTCGGGCGACTGGTGAACGGCCGGGTGGTGCTGTTCGAGGTGCGCCCGCAGCGCCACCGCTCCGTGGTGCAGGTTCACGGCGCGCCCCTCACCGACCCGAGCCTGCGACAGCGAGCGCAGGGCACGGTCGACGAGCGCCTCGCCCAGAACGGGGCACAGCGCCTTCGGCCGTTCAACGGTGAGGGGCCGCAACCTGGTCCCGGCACCCGCGGCCAGCACGATGCCTGCCACACTGTCAGCCATGGCGATGGACTCCCGCCGCTGGTTCGATCCGCACCAGCCCCAGACGCTGCAGGTCAGCCAGATCCTGCTGTACATCAACGCGTTCTTCGGCGCGCTCGCGTTCTTGACGGGCGCGCCGTTCTCGCTGATCACGGCGCTGGGCTGCGGCGGCGCCGCCTTCGGCATCGCCAACGAGAAGCGGTGGGGCTACACGCTCGGCATCGTCGTGGCCACCCTCGACTTGCTGCTGGTCGTGGTGGTGGCGGGTGGCTTCACCGGCCTGTTCAGCGGCACGGCGTTGATCCCGTTCATCTTCGCCGCTGCGCTCGTGGCGGCCCTGGTGCACCCCATGAGCCGCGAGTACCAGAAGATCTGGTTCCGCTAGGCCCAGAGCGAGCATCGGCCTCATGACGGCAAGCATGCTCCGGCTCGGCCTGCCGTGCCAGGATCACCGGCCATGACCACGATCATCAACGGCATCGACGGACTCAAGGCTCAGGTGGGTGACCACCTCGGCTACAGCGACTACGTCGAGATCACCCAGGAGAAGGTCAACCTGTTCGCCGAGGCGACCGGCGACCACCAGTGGATCCACATCGACGTCGAGCGGGCCAAGTCGGGCCCCTTCGGTGGCCCGATCGCGCACGGCTACCTCACGCTCGCCCTCGGGCCGGTGCTGTCGGCCGAGGTGTTCGGCGTCAGCGGGATCTCGATGGGCGTCAACTACGGCTGCAACAAGGTGCGATTTCCGTCACCGGTCCCGGTGGGCTCGAAGGTGCGCCTCGGCATCCGCCTGCTCGGCGTCGAGGACGTGGCCGGTGGCGCCCAGGTCACCCAGGAGTTCTCGTTCGAAGTGGAGGGCGCGGCCAAGCCCAGTTGCGTCGCCGAAGTGGTGTTCCGCTACTACGTCTGATCGATCCGACCGAGCGACGCCAGGGCTCCGCCAGGATCAGCGGAAGTTGGGCATGACCTGCTCGGCGAACAAGGTGAGCGACTCGGTGTCCGGGTAGTCCGAGCACCACGGAACGAACCCGGTGCAGCCGAGCTCGACGTAGGCCTGCACCTTCTCGGCCACCTGCTCGGGCGTGCCCACCAGGTTGCCGGCGGTCCAGCTCTCGACCGACTCCCCCCAGAACGACCGGGACCCGGCGGCGAGCACTTCGGCCTCGGTCGAGCGGATGAACACCTCTGGTGACCAGGTCTTGCGGATGGTCTCCTCGTCACGACCGACGGCGGCGCAGTGGCCCTTCAAGATCTCGCGCTTGCGAGCCCACTCATCAGCCTTGCCCCCGAAGTTCGACACGTCGGCGTGGCGGGCGACCACCCTCAAGGTGAGCTGCTCGCCTCCGCCACCGATCCAGATCGGCGGGTGCGGCTGCTGCAGCGGCTTGGGATCGCACTGCGCCCGATCGAGCGTGTAGTAGGTGCCCTCGTACGAGGTGGACGGCTGCGTCCACAGGCTCTTGACGATCTCGACGGCCTCGCGCAGCATGCCGATGCGCACCTTGGGGGCCGGGAAGTCGTAGCCGTAGCCCTTGTACTCGCCCTCGTACCAGCCGGCGCCGATGCCCCAGTCGAGGCGACCACCTGAGATGACGTCGAGGGTGGAGGTGATCTTGGCCAGGAGGCTGGGCTGGCGGTAGCTGTTGCAGCCCACCATCTGGCCGAGGCGAACCCTGCTCGTGCGCTGGC
The DNA here is from genome assembly GCA_038244535.1 of Acidimicrobiales bacterium. Lineage (GTDB taxonomy): Bacteria > Actinomycetota > Acidimicrobiia > Acidimicrobiales > Ilumatobacteraceae > JBBRTJ01. The sequence continues at coordinate 2,456 of JBBRTJ010000086.1, forward strand.
TGATGGCCGCCAGGGTGGTCCAGCACTCGAACACCGCCTCGTTGGCCGGCTTCGGGACGTTGTGGACGTGGTCGTAGACCCAGACCGAGTCGTAGCCCAGCTCCTCGGCCAGCACTGCGATCTCGATCGCCTTGGCCCACTGGGCCTCGGCGCCGTCGATGCCGGCCAGCTCCATCTTCCAGCCCTGGGGGATGAACGCCCCGAAGATCACGTCGATTGCCATGTGCCTGTCGTAGCACGACTGGCCTGCGTTACCCTTCGTCGAGTGAGGCGGAGCCGAGCTTTTCAAGGGCGCGCTGCCGCACTGGTGGCATCGCTGCTGGCCGGGGCCGTGATCATCGGCCCCCCAGCCTCGAGCGCGCCCACCCCCACCCCGCCCGTGTCGACCGAGGCGCTCGGCACCAGCGTCGCTGCCCTCGACGGGCGCCTGGCCACGGTCACGTCCGACGTGACCGGACTCCAGTCACGGATCTCGGGGCTCCAGGGTGACCTCGCCGTCGCCGCCGCCCGTGTCGAGGATCTCTCGAGCACGAAGTCCGAGCTCGAGCGCCGCAACGCCCAACTCATTGCCGCCGCCCAGCGCCAGGCCTTGGCCGCCTACGTGAACAACGACCCGACCCGGTCGCAGTACGCGTTGTTCACGGTCCTGGCCCAACAAGACACCAACGACGTGGCCTGGAGCCTCGGTGTCATGAAGGTCACCAACGCCGAGGTGCTCAACCGAGCCAAAGCGGCCCGGCTGGCGAGTCACAGCACCTCATCGGCCCTCGTCGAAGCCGTGAGGGACAAGGCCGACCTCGATGCCGCGGTCAAGCAGACCAACGCCGACCTCGCCACCGCCGCGGCCGAACTGGCCACCCTGCAGCAGCGGCTCGACGCGTTGCGCCAGGCGCTCGGGGCCACCACCGTCGACGGCATGACCACCGTCGTCTACGACGCATACCTGCGCAGCGCTGGTGCCGCGGCCGCCGAACGAGCTTCGTGCGGGCTGCGCTGGCAGCTGCTGGCCGCCATCGGCAAGACCGAGTCCAACCACGGCCGGGGCCGCCTCGACGCCGAGGGCAACTCGGTCATCCCGATCGTCGGACCGGCCTACGGACCCGACACCGATGCCGGGCAGTTCGACGGCGACCCTTCGGCCGATCACGCCGTGGGACCGATGCAGTTCATCCCGCCGACCTGGGGGAAGTGGGGGGCCGACGGCGACGGTGACGGCAAGAGCGACATGGGCAACATCTACGACGAGGCTCTGGCGGCCGGCCGCTACCTGTGCGCCGCGGCCGGCGACCTGACGCTGGCCACCAAGGACGGCGTGATCAGGGCGATCCTGTCGTACAACCCGAACCAGGAGTACCTGCGGGTGGTGGGCCTGCGCTACGAGGCACTGGTCGGCGCCGAGGCAGCCGGCTGGTTCTCGGCCGCGACTTTGCCGGAGGCACCGGCGCCGACGGGAACAACAGTGGCCCCGCTGCCGGCTCGCGACCCCTCGCCGCCTGCGCCGCCGGCACCCCCGCTGACCACCAAGGTCACCACGTTCGCCCCCTTCACGGCCACGGGCATCGACCCGACCATCGTCACCATCGCGGCTGTGCCCGGCACCTGCATCCCGCTTGACGCCCCCGCCGGACGAGCGGGTTGGTGGTCGTGCGTCGACGCTTCGGACGCCCCGATCGGCCTGCAGCCCGGTGCCCCGAAGCCGTCCACCACCACGCCGGCTACGCAGGCCCCATCATCCTCCCCAGCGGCTCCATCGGCGACCGCCACCGACTCGACCACGAGCACGTCGACCACCACCACCACCACGACCAGCACCACCGCGACGACCACCACGACGTCCAGCACCACCAGCACGACCGTGGCGAGCACCACGACCACGACGGCGCCGCCGACCACCACGACGACGATCCCTGGCACGCCGCCACCGCCGCTGGCGGTGCTGACCCCGTGCCTGCTGGCCCCCTACGACCCGACCCTGCTCGCCTGCGTGGGCGATCCCGCCCAACCGGTTGCACTTGTGACGGTTGCCGCGCCGCTGGCGCCCCCTCCGGTCCCGGGCGCTCCACCGCCCTACCTGGCCATCGTCCTCGACGGCGGCGACGTCTGCCGGCCGGTCGTGCCGTCGCCTCAGGCCACGGCCGCCCATGCCCTGTACCAGTGCCTGAGCGGGGCGATCATCGTGGCTCCGCCGACAGCGGGATCCGCGTGGACGGCGACGGTGCGCCAAGTCGGCATCGGTGACCGGGTGGCCCCGGTGCTCACGGTCTGGCGCTGACGAGCCGCAGGCTCGGTGGAATCGCCGTCGGTCAGATGACGACCCACTCAGTGAGGAGCATGGGGCGCTGAGTGGCCGCCGCGAAGCGGCACAGCAGGCGGATCGGGCCGGACCCCACGCGCTCGAGCCGGAAGCGGCCGAGCTCGTCGGCGGCAGCGGTGGCAGGAGGCCCAGAGGGACGGTGGAGCTCGACTGAGACGATGTCGGACGGCACGATCTGGCCGATGACCGCACGATCGTCGGTGCCGGTGCCGGACACCTCGAGATCGATGACCACGTCCGCGTACTCGAACGTGAGCGACCGTTCGCCGATGGCACCACGCACCCCGGCCAGCCCGTGCTCGTAGTCGTTGGAGTCGAAGCTCAGCGCGGCGTGCTCGAGCAGGTCGGTGAGCTCGTCGTCGATCATGCGCCACGTGAAGGCGGCCAGCGCCGCCTCGACCACAGACAGCGGCACCGGTTCCTCGGCCCGCACCACCTCACCGACGATGCTCAAGACCCTGTCGTCCTCGGCCGCGCCACCCACCTCGTCGCGTTCCGCGTCATCCATCACGATTCGCCTCCTCGCCCTTTCAGAGCACGAGCGGTCACGCCGTGATACCTCGGCGGGCGAGCTCGGCCTTCAGGTGGCCGAGGCAGCGGCCCCGCGTGGGACCGATGCTGCCCTTGGGCATGGCCAGGACATCACAGATGTCGTCGTAGGCCATGGGCGGGTCGGCGAACAGCAGGCGCAGCAACGTGCGGCAGTGCTCGGACAGCACCGCCAGCGCCTCGACCACCACGGCTCGCTGCTCGCCGGCCAGGAGCGCGCGATCGAGCGCCTCGGCCGACACCTGGCCACCGGCGCCGGCATCGACTACCGCTACCACGTCCTCGGTGGGCACCATGCGAGCTCCGCGCTTGGCGACCCGGAGTGCTTCGTTGCGAGCGGTGGTGGCCAGCCAGGCTCCGGCGCGCTCGGGTTCGCGAAGGCGGCCCAGGTGCTCGACGAAGCGGAGCCAGACGGTCTGGGCGACGTCGTTGGCCTCGGCCCCGTACACACCGACGCCACGGATGACCGACCACACGAGGCCGCTGTATCCCTGGACGAGCTGCTTCCACGCCGCTTCATCGCCGGCACGGGCAGCGGCGACGAGCCTGGCGACCTCTGCTCCTTCCATCCCGGCGAATCTAGAAGGCGCGCCGTGCCCCCTCGTGCCTGGGGGCGGTCAGCCGATCGCCCGGAGCCGGATCGCGAGCGCGGTGGCAGGCAACATGACCGGGAGCGGCAACCCGATGAGCGCCAGCTCGCGGCCCGATGACGCTGCGGGCGAGGCCCCCGGCTGGGTCCACGACGGAGCCAGCTTCATCGGCCCCGGAGCCGGGCGCGGCTCGACCAGCTCGACCGAGTAGTGCCGCGCCTCGTCGAGGCCGGCGATCCGGAGCGCGCCCGGTGCGGACGTGATTGACGACGCCAGCAGCGCGACCGTCACGACCGCCTCCCCCCGATCGGAGGCGACGAACGCCATGGCCACGAGCGAGGGGTCCGGGTGCTCGAGACGAACCACGTCGCCGGCGTGCAGGACCGGGCGCAGCTCACGGTGGAGGGCAACCAGATCGGCGACCCGGGCGAGGTCGCGGTCGTCGAGCTCGAGGAGGTTCCACTCGAACCCGAAGTGGTAGGGCAGCGCCGTGATGGCCCGCAGGCCAAAGGAGAGCCGGCGCCCGCTCGTGTGGGCTGTCGGCGGGCCGACGTGGGCCCCGAGCAGCTCGGGGGGCAGCAGGTAGGTGGCGCCGCGCTGGATGCGCTGGCGCTCGATGGCGTCGTTGGAGTCCGACGTCCACACCCGCTCGGAGCGGCGAAGGATGCCGAGGTCGATGCGCCCTCCCCCGCTGGCGCAGCTCTCGACCTCGAGTGAGGGGTGGGCGCGGCGGAGCTCGTCGAGCAGCCGGTACAGAGCAACGGTCTGCGCGTGGGCACCTGTGGTGAACGGCCGGTTCATGTCCCACTTGAGGTAGGCGAGGCCCAGGTCGGTCACGAGCCGGTCGAGGTGGGCGAGCAGGTAGGCCTCGACTTCGGGCCGCGCCACGTCGAGCACGAGCTGGTGACGAGACAGCGGTTGCTGGTCACCGGGCGGGCCGAGAACCCAGTCGGGGTGGCGCCGGTAGAGGTCGCTGTCGGGGTTGACCATCTCGGGCTCGACCCACAGACCCATCTCCATGCCCAGCGCTCGGACGTGAGCAGCGAGGTCGCGCAGTCCGTCCGGGTGCTGGCCGAGGTCGACGTCCCAATCGCCGAGGCCGCTGCGGTCGTTGCGGCGGCTGCCGAACCAGCCGTCGTCGAGCACGAACCGCTCGACTCCCACGGCCGCAGCCCGGTCGGCGAGGGCCAGCAGCGTGGCGCGATCGTGGTCGAAGTAGACCGCTTCCCAGGTGTTGAGCGTGACGGGACGGGGCCGGTGGGGGTGAGCGGGCCGCGAGCGGATGAACCGGTGGAGGGCCTGGCTCGCCCCGTTCAGGCCGGCCTCTGAGGCCACCGCGACCAGCTCTGGCGCCTCGTATCGGCCGCCAGGCTCCAGCACGACCTCGCCCGGGAGCAGCAGCTCGCCCCCTTGGAGGTAGGCCCGACCGTCGGCTAGTCGTTCGGCCCGCAGGAGGTGGTTGCCGCTCCAGGCAACGTGGACACCGCGGACGTCGCCCCGGTGCTGGCCGAAGCCGGACGAACCGGCGAACAGCAGCGACGGCAGCTCGTGGCCGCTACGCCCCTGGCGGCTCTCGCGCACGAGCGGCAGCCCCGGGCGCAGCGCGGCGCGCTCCTCGTGCCACTCACGGGTCCAGCGGCCGTCAAAGGTGAGCAGCTCGTCGGCATCGGTGGGAAGCGGCAGCGTCGGCAGGAGCGCAGACAGCACCAACGGTGTCGAGCCGGTGTTGGTCAGCCCGACTCGCACGAGCAGCACTTCGCCATCGGGTCCGGCCAGCTCGACGGCACCGTCGACGCTCAGCCCATTGGCCTCGTCGGTCGCGGTGAAGCCGAGGTGATGATCGTTGAGGTGCCATCGCCCGAGCAGGAGCGTCGGGGCCAGCGCCCCGGCCCCGACCCGGTGCCCCTCGATGCCCGGCGCGCCGAGCCATCCCGCGGCGGCAGCCGGGAGCAACGAGCAACGGGCCTCGGCATCGAGCCCGGCGTTGGGCACGGCACCCGCGAGCAGCGCGAGCTCGTCGGCCCCGACGGGCCCGAGCGATGGCCCCCACCACGAGATCACGGGAACGCCCGCGCCGCTGAGGTCGACCACCACCGAGGTGGTGGTTCCGCTGAGGTGGACGGCGTCGCTGGTCACCGAACCATCGAAGCAGATCCGCCCCGCACGAGGCCGGGTGGCGGCGGCTACAAGGGCAGGTCGCCGGTCGCCCGCTTGGTGGTGCCATCGTCCTTGTACGCAGCGATGGTGCGCTGGGCGATGCGCATCTGGTGGATCTCGTCGGCGCCGTCGGCGAACCGGGCCCAGCGGGCCTGCTTGAGCATGTCGGCCAACGGCGTGTCGGTCGAGTACCCGAGCGCCCCGTGCACCTGAACGGCACGGTCGATGATGCGCCAGAGGCTGTTGGCCACGAAGTGCTTGGCCATGCTCACCTCGGCGATGAAGTCGAGGCCGTGCTCGATCTTGTAGGCGCCGTGCAGCACCATGAGCTTGCACTGGTAGAGCTCCATCGCCGAGTCGGCGATCAGCCACTGGATGCCCTGCTTCTCAGCCAGGTAGCTGCCGTGGCTGTAGCGCTCGAGCGAGCGCGCCACCATCATGTCGAGGGCGATCTCGGCCTGGCCGATCCAGCGCATGCAGTGGGCCAGGCGGGCCGGCCCCAGCCGGTACTGGCCGAGCAGGTGCCCCTGTCCCTGACCACCCAACATGTTGGCCGCCGGCACGTGCAGGTCCTCGAGGAGGATCTCGCAGTGGTTGTGGCCACCGCTCATCGTGTGCACGTCGCGCACGATGTTCCAACCCTCCGACGGCAGGTCGACGAGGAACGCCGTGTTGGCGGCCTGCGGGAGATCGGGATCATCCTCGGTGCGCGCGATGAGGATGGCGAACTGCGCCCCGCGAGCACCGCTGATGAACCACTTGTGGCCGTTGATCACCCACATGTCGCCGTCGCGATAGGCGCTGGTCTTGATCAACGTGGGGTCGCTGCCCGCCACCTCGGGCTCGGTCATGGCGAAGCAGCTGCGGGCCGTGCCCTCGCACAGCGGCCGGAGGTACTTCTCCTTCTGCTCGTCGGTCCCCCAGTGCAGCAGCGTGTGCTGGTTGCCCTCGTCGGGGGCCTGCGCGTTGAGGATGAAGGGTCCGATGCGGGTCTTGGCGGCCTCGGCACTCACCGCCGCCATCGCCGTCGGCCCGAGACCCATCCCACCCCACTCGGGGGGCATGTGGGGCAGCCACAGCCCCCAGTCCTTGGCCTGGCCTCGAAGCTCGACGATGGCTCGGATCCAGTCCTTGCGCTCGTAGCCATCGCCCGCCGCCTCGACCGGCCGCACGACGTCGTCCATGAACGCCCGGACCTTGAAGCGGATCTCGTCCACCTCAGGTGGGAACGTGAAATCGATCATGCGCGGGACCGTAACCTCTCTGGCCGTGCCGATACCTGCCGCTGACCAGCCGCTCCCCCAGGGTGACGAGAAGGTGGCGGCCGTACGGGAGATGTTCGACACGATCGCCCCCCGCTACGACCTCGTGAACCGGATCATGACGTTCCGGCTCGATGTGCGGTGGCGGCGAATGGCCGTCGAGGCCCTCGGGCTGCCACCGCGCAGCCTTGTGCTCGACCTCGCCTCAGGCACCGGTGACCTCTGCGTCGACCTCGTGCGGGGCGGCCACCGGCCCCTCAGCGTCGACCTCAGCTTCGGCATGCTCGCCGCCGATCGCAGCGGTTCGCCCAGGGTGCAGGCCGACGTGTTGCGGCTGCCGACCCGGGACGGCTCGGCCGATGGCGCCACCTGTGGGTTCGCGCTGCGCAACCTCGTGGACCTCGGACCGTTCTTCGACGAGCTGGCTCGCGCGCTGCGCCCCGGTGGTCGCATCGCCTTGCTCGACGTCGCCATCCCGCCGAACGCCCTCCTGCGCTTCGGGCACGGCATCTACTTCGGCAAGGTGGTGCCGATGGTGGGTGGCCTGCTGTCCAACGCCGATGCGTATCGGTACCTCCCCAAGTCGGTGGCCTACCTGCCCGAGCCCGAGGTGATGCTGGACCGCCTGCGCTCGGCCGGGTTCGAACAGGTGAACCGCCGCCTCCTGTCCGGCGGCATCACCCAGCTCATCACCGCGACCCGGTCGTGACCACCGCCCCGGTCGTGCTCCCGTGATCGCCCGGACGAGGCCGCTCGACGACGACGTCGACCTCAACGGCGTCGCCCGTGGTGACGGCATGCTGTTCGTCCGAGACGGCGTGGGCCTGGCGGCGCGGGGCGAGGTGTGTCGCGTTCCGGCCACCGCCGAAGCGGTCACCGCGTTGCTGTCCTCGATCGAACGCGACGACGAGGTCGGCCAACCGGGCTGCGGGCCGGTGGCGATCGGCGTCCTGCCGTTCCTCCCCGGCGAGCCGGCCGAGCTCGTCGTGCCCGCCGTCGTCATCGGCAAGGGTCCCGGCGGTGATCGCTGGATCACAACGATCGACGACGCCGACCCCGCCGAGGCCCTGCGCGTGCCGGCGCCGCCGACTCCGGCCGCCGGATGGTTCACCGTGCGACCCGGCGTCGCCGTGGACACCTATCTGGCTGCCGTCATCGCCGCCCGCGATGCGGTGCGGCGGGGCGAGCTGACCAAGGCCGTGATCGCTCGCGACGTCCTCATCGAGGCCGACGCAGCGATCGACGTGCACGCCGTGCTCCTGCGGCTACGGGCGTCGTTCGGCAGCAGCTACCGCTACTCGTTCGACGGCTTCGTCGGGGCGAGCCCCGAGCTGCTCGTGAGCCGCCACGGCGACATCGTGCGCTCGCATCCCCTCGCCGGCACCGCGCCCCGCTCGGGTGACCCGACCACCGATGCCCGCACCGCGGCCGCGCTCGTCGCGTCCACCAAGGACCAGATCGAGCACCGGGTCGTCATCGACGTCGTGCACGACACGTTGCTGCCCTGGTGCAGCTACCTCGACTGGGAGCCAGAGCCGTCGATCGTGACGGTGGCCAACGTGCAGCACCTCGGCACCGCCATCGAGGGCCGGCTGTCACGACCGTTGCCGAGCGTGCTCGAGCTCGCCACCGCGCTGTCGCCCACACCTGCGCTCGGAGGCCACCCCCGGGCCGAGGCCATCGAGCTCATCACCTCCGTCGAGGGCTTCGAGCGAGGCCGCTACGGCGGTGCGATCGGTTGGGTCGACGCCGACGGCAACGGCACCTGGGCTGTCGCCATCCGATGCGCCGAGATCACTGGGCCCCGGGCCCGCCTGTTCGCCGGTGGTGGGATCGTGGCCGGCAGCGAGCCCTACGCCGAGTTGGCCGAGACGCAAGCCAAGCTGCAGGCGATGCTCAGCGCGATCGTGCGCCCCTGAACGGGCGCACCGACGTCGGACGGCCGTAGCCTCTGGCTCCATGAAGGTCGAGATCTGGTCGGACGTGATCTGCCCGTGGTGCTACATCGGCAAGCGCCGGTTCGAGGCGGCGCTGGCTCGCTTCGACCATGCCGATGAGGTCGAGATCGTCTTTCGCCCGTATCAGCTCGACCCGACGGCGTCGCCGGTCGCCACGCCCGCCCTCGACGGGTACGCCCGCAAGTTCGGTGGGCCCGAGCAGGCGATCAAGATCACCCAGCACCTCACCGAGACGGCCGCCGCCGATGGGCTGACGCTCGACTTCGGCCGTGCGTTGCGAGCCAACACCTTCGACGCCCATCGGCTTCTGTGGCTGGCCGAGCAGGCGGGCGTGCAGGTGCCCATGAAGGAGCGCCTGCTGCAGGCCTACTTCGTCGAAGGCATCGACATCGGCAACCTCGACGAGCTGGTGCGCATGGCGGGCGAGGTGGGCCTTGACGAGGCCGCGACCCGTGCCGCGCTGGCCGCCGGAGCGGGCGGCGATGCAGTGCGGGCCGACCTGGCCGAGGCGGCCGAGCTCGGCATCACCGCAGTGCCGACGTTCGTGTTCGAGGGCCGCTGGGCGGTTCCGGGCGCGCAAGACCCCGACACGATGCTCAGCGTGCTGAACCGCGTGCAGGAGCGTCTGGTCGAGCAACGCTCCTGACCGTCACCAGGGGAAGGTGGCCCCGGTCAGCTCGCACGACAGGTCCCACAGGCGAGCCGCGAGCTGCTCGTCGTAGGCGCTGGCCTTGGCCCGCACCACCACGGGCTGGCCCCGCATCTCGTTGAAGCCATCAGGGCCGACGTACGTGCCACTCGGCAGCATCGGATCGAGCGCGGCGCGCAGCTGCGGCAGCGCGCCCTGGGCGGTCGGCATCATCAGCGGCTTGCCCAGCGCGAACAGCAGCGATTGGGCCCGTCCGACCAGGTCGCCGTAGCCAACGCCGAGGTGTGATTGCGAACCGCCGGGGTGCGCCGCGAGCGAGGCGACTGCCGGTGACGCGTCGTCGGCATCGGCGGACGCGGCGCGCAGGCGGCGGTCGAGCTCGAAGGCGAACAGCAGGTTGGCCAGCTTGCTCTGGAAGTAGGCCGGCCACCGCAGGTAGCGGCGGCGCTCGAAGTTGAGGTCGTCGAGGTCGATGTGGCCGGGCCGATGCCCCATGCTCGACACGGTCACGACCCGAGCGGACTCGGCTGCTTGCAGGGCGGGCAGCAGCGCTGCGGTGAGGGCAACATGACCGAGGTGGTTCGTGCCGATCTGCAGCTCGAAGCCATCGGCCGTGCGTTGGAACGGTGTTGCCATCACCCCGGCGTTGTTGACGAGGAGGTCGATGCGGCCGTGGCGGGCCATCACGTCGGCGGCGAAGGGCGCGATGGTGGCCAGCGATGCGAGGTCGAGGGTGCCCACCTCGGCCGATGCGTCGTGGTGGCGTCGCCGGACCTCGGCCAGCGCCGACGCGCCTTTGGCCTCGCTTCGGGCGGTCAGCACGACGTGGGCGCCGAGACCGGCGAGGGCCGCCGCGGTCTCGAGACCGAGACCACTGGTGGCGCCGGTGACGATGGCGACCCGACCGGTCTGGTCCGCAGCATCGGTGAGCTTCCAGGTCATGGTCATGGTCCGATCAGAGGGCGGCGCGAACCGCGGTGTGGAGTTGCGCGTGGATGGTCACGTTGGCAGCCCGGTCGGTGCGGACGTGGAGGAGCCTCACCCCTCCGGCGGCCACTGCCTCGGTGACCGCAGGAGCAAGCTCGTCAGCCCTGTCGACACCGCTCACTGGCACGCCGTGAGCGGCCGCCAACGTCGGGATCGACACGTCGTGGGGCGTGCCGAACAGCAGCTCGAAGCGCTCGTCGGTCAACGCCGACGCCTGCGGGAGGAACGAGAAGATCCCGCCGCCCGCGTTGTCGACCACGACGATCGTGAGATCGATGCCGCGGGCCGCCGCGCCGAGGAGGCCGTTGGCGTCGTGAAGGAACGCGATGTCACCGATGAGGAGCGCGGTCGGGTGACCCTGGTTGGCTACTGCGACCCCGACGGCGGTAGACGTGACCCCGTCGATGCCGTTGGCGCCGCGGTTCGACAGCACCCGCAGGCCGGTGCGGGGCCGCCCGTACCACTCGACGTCGCGCGCCGGCATCGACGACGACACCACCAGCGTCGAGCCCTCGGGAAGCGACGCGACCAGTGAGCGAGCCGTCCCCGGCTCGGTCGGGTCGGGCAGATCGGCGATGGCTGCGTCGAGGGCCTCCTGGGCGCGCCGTTCGGCGTGCGCCCAGCGGGCCAGCCACGGCGTGGCCGATCCGCCCCGTCCGTAGAGCGTCGAGGCCAGCGCCGCGGTCGTGGCGGTGACGTCGGCATGGACGAGCACCGTGGCGTTGCGATCGGGGTCGATCCAGGCCGGCGACCCGGACAGCTGCACTTGGTCGGCCCCCGACCCGGCGAGCCACTGCGCCAGCACCTTGGAGGCCGGTGGACGTCCGATGCGCAGCACCACGGTCGGCGTGTGATCGGCCGCGAAGCGCTCGTGGCGAAGGAGCGCATCAAACGCCCCAACCGTTGTCAGCTCGGGCGTGCGGCAACCCGAACGGGGATCGGCCAGCACCGGCCAGCCCAGCGAAGCGGCCAGGGCGTGGACGCTCGTCGGATCGCCGCACCCGGCGCCGGCAATGATCACGCCCCGGTGCTGATCGAGCAGGCGGGCCAGGCCGGCGATGCGCTCGGCGTCGAGGATCGGCGCACCGCTGACCACCTCGTGCCATGGCCGCCCATCGGGTCGCGCAAGGGGCAGGGGGCCGGCGTCGCCGACCAGCGGGTCGCGAAACGGCAGGTTCAGGTGGACGGGGCCGGGCCCCTCGCCGGTGGTAGTTGCATCTGCAACTGTTCGCGAGGCGATGGACCGCCAGTCGCTCGCGGTAGCGGCCGACGGCACACCGGCATCGAACCACCGCCGCACGGCCGTGCCGTACAGGTTCCGCTGGTCGACGGTCTGGGCGGCCCCGATGCCGTGCAGCTCGGGCGGGCGATCGGCGGTGCACACGATGAGTGGCACCGCGCTCTGGTGCGCCTCGATCACCGCGGGATGGAAGTTGGCCGCCGCCGTGCCGCTGGTGCACAGGAGCACCGCGGGCCGCCCGATCGCCAGCCCGATGCCGAGGGCCACGAAAGCCGCCGACCGCTCGTCATGGTGGACCTGCAACCGCACTCGGGAGTCGGCAGCCAGTGCCAGCGCCAGCGGGGTCGATCGGGAACCAGGAGCGACGACCGCATCGGTCACGCCCGCTCGCACCCATTCGTCCACAAGCGTGGCGCAGAACGTGGCGGCGTCGGTCACGGGCATCAGTGCCTATCTTGGCCCGATGCACCTCTCTGGCGAGCACCGGGGCCGTGGGTCGCGCCTGGTGCTGGTGCACGGGTTCACCCAGACGGGCCGCTCGTGGCGCCACCTCATGCCGGCGCTCGAGACGAGCTACGAGGTCGTCACGGTCGACTGCCCCGGCCACGGCGGGTCCACCTTGGTGCGCGCCGATCTTGTCGAGGGAGCCCGGCTGCTCGGCGAAGCGGGCGGGAGCGGCACCTACGCCGGCTACTCGATGGGCGGCCGGCTGGCGCTCCACCTGGCCCTGGCCGAACCCGCCGTCGTCGAGCGACTGGTTCTGCTCGGCGCCACCGCGGGCATCGACGATCCCGCCGAACGGGCCGACCGCCGAGCCGCCGACGAGGCACTGGCGGCGTCGATCGAACGTGATGGTGTGGATGCTTTCCTCGATCGCTGGCTGGCACAGCCGCTGTTCAGCGGGCTGCCGATCGACGAGGCCGACCGCGCCGACCGGCTCAGCAACAGCGCCTCGGCGTTGGCATCCAGCCTGCGCCTGTCGGGCACGGGAGCCCAAGAGCCGCTGTGGGATCGGCTGCCCGAGCTCTCGATGCCGGTGCTGGTGGTGGCCGGCGAGCACGACCAGAAGTTCGCCGCCCTCGGCGAGCGTCTAGCCACCACGATCGGCGCCAACGCTCAGCTCGCCCTGGTGCCCGGCGCCGGGCACGCCGCCCACCTCGAACGCCCCGAGGCCTTCCTCAGCGTGCTGCAAGCGTGGCTCCCCCCGCCCCCCACTGTCTGCTGATCGCGACCCTTGGGGGTCGGAACTGGGGCCATATCCGGCCACATCTGGCCGCCACCAGCCCCAGTTCGGCGCGCACCCCCGCCGGGTCGGAACTGGGGCCATCTCCGGCCACATCTGGCCGCCACCAGCCCCAGTTCGGCGCGCACCCCCGC
>JBBRTJ010000087.1:0-15501 GCA_038244535.1 Acidimicrobiales bacterium
CCTCGTCACGGCCGCCAAGCGGGGACGCTGGGTCGACTACACGCTCGAGGACGACGCTTTGGTGACGCTGTCGACCGTCGTCGCCGGAGGAGCGCGGAGGTCACGGTGAACACCGACGCTCAACCACCTCGGCGTCGAGGTGGCCACCGCCGACGAGGTCGGTGCCGCGATCGTCCGTTTGCAGGGCGAGGGACTGGCCACCGACATCGAGGAGCAGACGACCTGCTGCTACGCCGTGCAGGACAAGGTCTGGGTCCACGGTCCCGACGCCGAGCCGTGGGAGGTGTACACGGTGCTGGCGGACGCTGCCGTCATGCAACCCATTGACTCCCCATGTTGCGGCACCACCAGCGAACCCGCCGCAACTGTGGTCGACGTGGGTGCCGGTAGGACGGCCTCCTGCTGCTGACGCCGCCTCTGCTGTTGTCTCGGTGAGCCGGACGCTCCGTTCTGGTGCGTCTGGCTCGCACAGAGGGGTGCTCGTAAGGTCCGGGTCCATGCCGCACCTGGTTGACGTGCACGCCCATGTCGTGCTCGAGGGATCGATGGGAGCGGCGGGTCCGTGCGGGCCCACGCTCGGTACGCACGCCGACGGCACGACCTGGTTCCGGGTCGGCAACTACCGACTGGACGGCGTCCCCTACCGAGGGTCGCTGTTCATGGATGCCGCGCTCCGCATCGAGGCGATGGACGAGGCGGGCATCGCGCTCCAGGCGCTCTCGCCGAATCCGATCACGTTCCTCCATCACGTCGACGCGCACCTCGCCACCACCTTCTGCCAGCACCACAACGACGCGCTGGCCGAGGTCGTACGGGCCCACCCCGGGCGCTTGGTCGGCCTGGCCGCACTGCCGATGCAGGACCCAGTGGCCGCCGCGAGCGAGCTGACCCGCGCCGTCAAGGAACTCGGACTGCTCGGCGGGTACGTGGGCACCGATCCCGGCCGCGCCCTCGACGATCTGACGCTCGACGATGTGTGGGCCACCGCGGTCGCGCTCGACGTTCCGATGTTCCTCCACCCCGCCAGCAGTGGAATCGACGGTCCGCCGCGCGACCCCCGCCTCGCCCGGTTCGACGTGGACCTCGTCGTCGAGTTCGCCTTCGAAGAAGTGCTGGCGGTGGCGGCGCTGGTGTTCGGCGGCGTGCTCGATCGTCATCCGGGGCTCGATGTGTGCATCAGCCACGGCGGGGGCGCCACGCCCATGTTGCTGGCCAAGCTGCGCAAGCTGGCCGAGCGCCGGCCGGCCGTGCCTGAGCGGCTGCGCGGTCCGGGGGCCTTTGATGCCGAGGTGCAGCGGCTGTGGTTCGACTGTCACGTGACCGGTGAGGCCGAACTGGCCTTCGCCATCCAGCAACTCGGCACCGATCGCCTCGTCTACGGCACCAACTTCGGCGGCTGGGACCGTGGATCCGGTGGCGACGTCACCGCGGTGGCTGATGTCCTCAACACCAACGCCACCCGGCTCCTTCGCCTCGAAGCCCTGCCCCCATCGATCTCCGGACGATCGGCCAGCGAAGCAGTTGCAGCATCGCGTCAGTTCGCTACGGGGCCGCCAGGGTGACGGGGTAGCGGGCGAAGTAGGGGCGGGTGGTCGAGGTGTCCATCTGCGGAGGGTCATCGGCGACGGGGCGGGCGCCTCGATCGAGCATGGCCTGCACCGCCACCGGGACCAGGCCGAACAGGTGCTGGTCCGACGATGCGTCGGGGTCCAGCACGAGGCCCGCCGCCAGGTCCTGGCCGATGCACGCGTGCATCCCCATCCCGAAGCTGAGGCCCCACGGATTCACCCCGGGGGCCAAGGCACGGTTCGGATCGAAGGCCTCGGCGTCGGCACCGAACACCGCGGGGTCTCGGTTGGCCGCCGCCAGATCGAGGATGACCTTGTCGCCCGCCGCAATGGTCGCTCCCGACGACAGCCTCACATCGGCGAGAGCCCACCGCATCCCCACCGGACTCGACGGCTGAAGACGAATGGTCTCGTGCGTGCAGCGCTGCACGAAACCGCGGTCAGCCAGCGCCCGACCGGCGTCGGCGGGGTTCGCGTCCAGCCAGGTGAACACCTGGTGCAGCACCCGCGTGAACGCGGTGGCGCTGGTGTGCGCGCCCGCCAACAGGTAGAACGCGATCTCCCGGCGCAGGCTCTCGTGCGAGAGCGGCACCTTGTCCTCGTTGCGCAGCAGCACGGTCAGCACGTCGCGCGGCAGCACCTCGTCGGTTACCTCACCCCGTTGTACCGCATCGAGCAGCGCGCGGCGCCGCTCGATGCCGGGGCTCAGGAACTCGGCGTCGAAGCGCTCGAGGCGATCCTGCACCTCGGCCGCCTTGGCAACTCGATCTCACGTGTAGTGGGCCAGCGTCGCCCCCTCGATGAAGGTGGTCAGGTAGGCGTAGAGGTGGAACGTCTCCTCGGGCGTGCCAAGCGTTCGGTCCACCCCCGCCGCAAAGGCCGCAAGGTTCATCATGAGCTGATGGCCAAGGCTGACGAGCTCGGCGTGCCCCGCCGCTACGTGGGGCGCCAGGGTGTCGTCGATGATCGAGGGGAACAGGTCGTACTCGTAGTGCAGGAACGTGTCGCGCCGAAACAGGCGGTTCTCCAACCGCCGACGATCACGATGGGCGTCGCCGTGCAGGTTGACCACGACGTCGCCCATGATCACCTCGCCGGCGTCGTACAACGCCTGGCGCAGGTCTCGACTGCGATAGCACTCCTGCACCTCACGGTACGTACGGACCGTCACGTCGGCCATGGTGCGTCTCCCCCTATCAGCCAGTTGGTCACTCGCCCGAGGAACGCACGATGCGCCGGATCACCGAGTGAGCGTCGGTCGTGACCGAGTGCGCTGTAGGCAACCCGTCCCCGGCTGCCCCCGACCGAGGGTGGCACGACCCAGGCGATCGGATGGGTGCCGTCGTCATCAGTTGCATGTGCAACCACTTCTGACTGCGGACCAAGAGCGAGGAACCGATAGCGCTCGTCGACCACCGTGAACCGCTCCAAACCAGCGGTCACGAGGTGCCCGACGACAGGCTCAACCTCCATGGCACCGACCTCAGGATGGTTGGACCGGGACCAGTCCCACTGCCCGCCAAGCAACTCAGCCCACCCGATCCAGTCGTCGAAGCAGATCGAAGCGGTGTGCAGACCGAGGAGCGCCCCGCCGTGGCGGACATGATCGGTGAAGGCGGCGCGAACCGACGGCGAGGTCCGATACGACCACTCGGCTCGTTGCTCGGCCGTGTAGCGGTCGTCGCTCATCGTGAACCGACACGCCATGACGCACAGCAGGTCGGGCCGCCGCGAAACCACGGCCTGGGCGGCCGCATCAACGTCGTCGACCACCTCACACACCACGCCGACACCGGTCAGGAGCTCGACCACCGCCGGAACCGATGCCTCGGCCGGATGGGCCCATCCGCCGCCCACGACCACGGCGGTCGTCATCGGCGGGCGCGTTCGGCAGTGAGCACCTCGGCCGACCAGTTCGACACCTTCCACCCCGCGATCGGGCCGTGCGTGGGCCACGGTCGGTCAAGGTTCACCACGCGGCCTCGCGACACGACCGTGACCAAACGGGTCCGATCGGCCAACACCGAGATGTCCGCCGCTGGGTCGCCGTCGACCACCAGCACATCGGCGAGCCGTCCCGGCTCGATCGTGCCGAGGCGACCCTCCTGACGCATGGCGATGGCGCCGTTGCGGGTCGCGCACGTGATCGCTTCGAGCGGCGTCAGACCGAGCTCCTCCACGAACAACTGCAGCTCGCGAGCGTGCCAATGACCGTACGGCGTCAGGCTGAACCCACTCTCGGTACCGCACAGCAGGGGCACGCCTTCGTCGTAGGCGACGCGCAGCATCTTGGCTGTGGCTGCGATCTCGCCCCGGAACACATCCTCCATCCCTGGGCTGGCGCCGACCTTGGCGCCGTGGTCGGCCAGGTTGGCCAGGAACGTGAAGGTCGGGCAGATGGCCGCCCGCTGCTCGACCACCGCGGCGAGTGCCGCCTCATCGAGGAACGACGCGTGCAGGATCAGATCGACACCGGCTCGGGCCGCCACTTCGGTGCTGCGGGCCGAACGGCAATGGGCCATCACCGGCACACCCAACTCGTGAGCGGCATCGCAGGCCGCCCTGATCTCATCGTGACTCCACACCAGACGCTCACCGGCCTTGCCCGCAACGAGGCCGGTGGCGTGGATCTTGATCCAGTCCGCGCCCATCTTGATGTGGCGCCGTGTCCACAGCACGACCTCGTCGACATCGCGGACGACCTGGGCATATCCCACCCGACCCTCATCGGGGATGAGGCGTCCGGCCGTCCCGCCCACAGCAGTCAGCAGGGCCTGCACTCCGGTGGCGATACGAGGGCCTTCCACCGCTCCGGCCTCGACCGCGTCACGCACCGCGGGACCGATGCCGGCCACCGTGTCGGGATCGCAGATCGAGGTGACCCCGGCCAACAGCAACTTGGGCAGGTTGGCCGCAGTGACGAGCGCGGCCATGGTCGGATCGCGATGGAAGAACAGCTCGTCGTTGGACTGGACGTCGTCGAAGGTGCAGTGAACGTGAGCGTCGATCAGCCCGGGCATCACGGTGCAACCGGTGGCATCGATGACCGTCGCCCCCGCACGCGCCGCGGCCGCCGCGCCAGCCCCGACCGCCACGACCTCGTCGCCCCGGAGCAGCACGTCGGTCCTCGCTCGCGACGCCGCACCGGTGCCGTCGATCAACGCACCCCCGGTGATCAGCAGGTCCTCGGCCATGTCGCCTCCTCGTCGTCTCGCTGGTCGCCGTTCATTCACACCATCACGCGTTCGTGACTCCCAGGCCGAGACCACCGTCGACAGTCAGGACGTTCCCCGTCGTCCATTCGGCGCGGGCCAGGTACTCGAAGGCCTCGGCCACCTCGCGGGCGGTACCGATGCGCCCGAGGACGTGCGCGGGCGCCAGGCCTTGAAGCCGGACCAACGCTGCGGCGTCGTCGGCCAGTCCGGCCCGCTGGTTGATCTCGGTGAACACGGCCCCGGGCCGCACGCACCCCACCCTGATGCCCATCGGCCCCAGCTCTGCCGCCAGTACGCCGGTCAGCGCTTCGAGTGCGCCCTTGGTGGCGGCATAGGGCGAGGCGCCGGGAAACGCCCGTTGGGTGTGGACCGAGCCCACGAACAGCACGCACCCCTGCCGTGCCGAGAGGTGGGCCACGGCCAGTCCGGTGAGCATCAGCCCCGCCACCACGTTGGTGTGGAACAGCGTGAGCAGCTCGCCCTCATCCAGTTCGGTGACCGGCCCTCGGTACATGTTGCCGGCGTTGCTCACGAGCACGTCCAGCCCGCCGCCGTGAGTCACTGCGCCGCCGACCATGCGGCGACGATCGCCGTCAACCGTCACGTCTCCAACGACGACGGCCACCCTCGGGCCGAGCCGCTCGGCCACCGCCGCCAACTTGGCGGCGCGACGGCCGCTGATCGTCACCAGGGCGCCACGCTCGACGAACAGTTCGGCTGTCGCCGCGCCGAGGCCTGATCCACCACCGGTGATCAGCACCGAGGCATCGGTCAGGTCCCTCACTCGTCGCTCCCGCCAACACCGTCGACTGCCGCAGGTCGAGGCAGACCGGCAATGACCGACATCGTCACGCCTCCGTCGGCCAAGAGGTTCTGGCCCGTCACGTACGCGGCTGCGTCAGACGCCAGGAAGAGCACCACCGAGGCGATGTCGGCCGCGGTGCCGAGCCGACCGAGCGGCACTCGGCCCCCACGACGAGCACGCACGTCGAGGTCGGCATAGATGGGCTCGGACATCCCGGCGTCGATGAGGCCCGGGGCCACCGCGTTCACCCGGATGCCGACCGGTCCCCACTCGAGCGCCATCTGCTGCGTGAGGAGCGCCACTGCCGCCTTGGAGGCTCCGTAGGCACCGGCGTTGGGGCCGGGCATGACACCGTTCATCGACGTGATGTTGATGATGCAACCATCGCGAGCCGATGCGATCCAACGTCGAGCGGCGGCCCGCGCCACCACGAACGTGCCGGTGAGGTTGACGTCGATCACCGACCGCCACTGTTCGATGGCGTGGTCGACCAGAGGGCCGAAGCGCACGATGCCCGCGTTGTTGACCACGACGTCGAGCGGGCCGATCCGGTCGAGCGCAGCATCAATGGCTGCCTCGTCGGTGGTCGATGCCACGATCGCCACGGCACCCCGAATGACCGACGCCAAAGCTTCAACGCGGCCGTCGAGATCGAGCAGCACCACCTCGTGACCGGTTCTGGCCGCGGCACGGGCGATCTCGGCACCGATGCCGCCGGCCGCGCCGGTGACCAACCAGCGGCCCATCACGACCCGCCCAGCAGCACCGGGTAGTGGGAGAAGTGCGTACGGGTACTGGTCGGATCGAGAACCGGTGGTCGCGAGGGATCGAGTCGCGCGCCCCCCGCCAGGACAGCATGGGCGATCACCGCCACCGTGCCGTAGAGCCGTTCGCCCTCGGGTACGGGCACCGCCGGGTCGAAGCCACCGTCAAGCTCCTGGCCGATGCAGGTGTGCATGCCCGCCCCGAAGCTCAGCCCCCAAGGGCTGACACGCGCCGGCGGGACGCGCCACGGATCGAACTCGTCGGCGTCGGCGCCCCACACCGATCGGTCGCGATTGGCCGCCGCCAGATCGAGCAACACGGTGGTGCCCTCGGCGACGTCGACATCTCCGAGCGTCAGGGCCACCATGGCCTGCCGAGAGGCCACCGGACTGGCCGGGTGCAACCGCAACGCCTCGTGGACGCATCGCTGCACCACCGACACGTCGCGCCGGGCGAGCGCCAGGTCCTCGGGATGATCGACCCCCCAGGTCAGGGCAGCGTCGACGGCGTGCACGAAGGCGTTGGCGGTGCTGTGAGCCCCGGCCTGCAAGTAGAACGCGATCTCGCGTCGCACTGCTGCAGCGTCGAGCGACAGGCGGTCGCTGTGCTGCAACACCGTGGTCAGGACGTCACGGGGCAGATCGTCGTCAACCAGTCGGCCGTCGTCACGATCGGACAGCAACGCGAGTCGTCGGCTGCGGCTGGGGGCGAGCAGGTCGACCTCGAACCGGTCGAGCGTCGCCGCCACCTCGGCGCGCACCTCGGCCTTGTCGCGCGTCGAGTGGGCGATGGTGGCGCCGGCGCTGAAGGTTCGCACCATCTCGTACAGCCGCTCCGTGGCGAGCGGATCGCCCGGGTCGTGGTCGATGCCCGCTACGTGCGCGGTCAGGTTCATCGCGGCTTGGTACCCCACCACGACCAGGTCGGCCTCACCGGCGACGACGAAGGGAGCCAAGGTTGCGGTGACCGTCGGTTCCAGCAGCTCGCGTTCCCACCGTTGGAACGTCTCGCGGCGAAAGAGCCGATTTTCCAACCGCCGACGGTCCCGATGGGCCGAGCCGTGCAGGTTGAGCAGACAGTCCCCCATCACCAGGGCACCCTCGTCGTACAGGTTCTGGCGCAAGTCCTTGTGCCGCAAGGCTTCGCGGACGGCAGTCCACGAGCGCAGCACCACCGGCGGGGACACCGCGTGAGCGTAGTCGTGTGGGCTCGAACGACTCCGAGTGGTGGCCGGCGGTCAGGATGCACGGTTCCCGGCTCGCCGGTGGATGGGCCATCGGCACCCTCGTCGGGCTTGGCGCTCTCGCCGCCGACCGCGCCACCGCCAGGCCGGTTCCCATCATCGCCTGACCACCTGCGACAGAGCAGCGCTTCCTACAGGCGAACCGAGTGGCGGGCGGTGATGAGGGGGAGGTCGAGGAACGTACGGATGCCAGGGGCGGCGCCGACCACCGCAGGGATGGCGTTGACCGCGTGGGCGGCCGTTGCCAGCAGACCATCCGAGCACCAGCCCGCTCCGACCTCGAAGCGAAACGTCGGCTCACCTTCGATCACGAACGAATGCGCCGTGGTCCACTCGGGCGCCTCCTTCGGTTGCGTGCGGTAGACCGCCTCCAGCACGATGACGGCTCGGTCGCCGACCATGCCCTCCCACAGCCAACGATGGGCGGCCACGCCACCGGCGGGGATGTGCCCCGCCGCGATGTCGTGGGCTTCGGCCGCGGTGCGGATCTCGAGTGACGACTCGACGCGGTCAAGCGGGACACCGAGACCGTCGGCCACCATCCACACCGACTCCGAGAACAGCGCCGTGAGCCAGGCCCGGTAGCGGGCGGTGAAGGGCTCGAACTCCTCGGGCGTCTTGCCCATCCCGAGCATGCCGATGATGACGTCGGCGCTCGGGTAGCGGTGGAACGACGACGCCTCGACCACGTACACGCGGTCGATCCGATCGGACATCCCCGACAGCGTGAGTGGCAGCAGTTCGCTCATGAACCCAGGGTTGGCCCCGGTGCCGTGCACGCTGGCCCCACCGGCCCGGCAGGCAGCTTCGAGGCGCTCGACGACGTCGGCCCCATAGGCCTTCGGGTAGACGTAGCCGACGGTGGTGATCACGTTCTTGCCCGACTCGAGCAGGCGACAGATCACCCGCTCGTCGTGCAACGGGTCGTCGTTGACCTGCATCGACGGCAGCGGAGCGTGCAGCACCACATCGGCCTCGAGCGCGCAGAGCGCGTCCAGGTCGTCGATCGCTTCGAGCCCGAGCGGCTCGGTGCCGAGCAGCTCGCCGGCGTCACGGCCGGCCTTGGCCGGGTTGGTGACGAACACCCCGACCAGCTCCATCTCCGGATGCCGCATGACGGACGTGGCGCACATGCGCCCCACGTTGCCCGTACCGAACTGGATGACCCGATGCCCCATCGCTCTCCCCCTCGCGTGCGCTCACCTCCGTCTACCAGATCGAACCGCTCACCCCCGAGAGCGTGGGTGGGTCTCGCTCAGGGGCGAGCACTACGGTCGTCGACAGGTCGCCGATCTGGCCCTCCGGACCGGCCACCCGGGAGGTGCTCGTGCGGGTGCTGGCCACCGGAGCCACCGGCTACATCGGGGGTCGCCTGGTGCCCCGCCTCACCGCACGCGGCCACGAAGTGCGCTGCGTCACCCGCGATCCGAGCCGCTTGGCCGACCGGCACTGGGAGGGCGTCGAGATCGTCGGTGGCGATCTGGCTGACCACGAGGCCGTCAGGGGTTCACTGGCCGGCATCGAAGTCGCTTACTACCTCGTGCACTCCATGTCATCTGAGGAGCACTTCCGCGAGCGCGACCTCGAGATGGCCACCGCGTTCGGTCACGAGGCCGCGCTCGTCGGGGTGAAGCGCATCGTCTACCTCGGCGGTCTGGGTGATCCGGCGGTCGTGCGCAGCAAGCACCTGGTCTCGCGCCAGGAGGTGGGGCGCGCGCTGGCGGCCGGTGGTGTGCCCACCGTGGAGTTCAGGGCGGCCGTCATCGTCGGCTCGGGCTCGGTCAGCTTCGAGATGATCCGTGCCCTCACCGAGCGGCTGCCGTTCATGATCACACCCCGCTGGGTCGACACGCGGTGCCAGCCGATCGGCGTGCGCGACGTGCTCGACTACCTGCTCGAAGCGCTCGACCACCCGACCGCGGTCGGCACCTACGAGATCGGTGGGCGCGACGTGCTCACCTACCGGACGATGATGCAGACCTACGCCCGGCTCCGCGGGCTGCGCCGTGTGATCGTGGCGCTCCCGGTTCCCCGGCCCCAGTGGTCCAGTCACTTCGTCGGCATCGTCACCCCGATCCCTTACCGGCTGGCCAATCCGCTCATCGAGAGCCTCCAGACCGAAGTGGTGGTGCGCGACGATCGGGCGCGGCGAGAGTTCACCGTCGAGCCGATCGGCTACGAGGAAGCCGTGCTGCGGGCGCTGGCCCGCGTGGCGTCCGACGAGGTCGAGACCACGTGGTCCTCCAGCCTCACCAGTGGCGGAGACGGCGCCGAGGGCCGCCAGCTCGCCACCCACGAGGGCATGCTCCTCGAACGCCACCGTGTCCGGGTGGCCGCCTCGCCCGAGGACGTGTTCTCGGTGATCAGCGCCCTCGGTGGCGATGCCGGTTGGCCGGCAGGCAACCTCTTGTGGCAGCTGCGTGGGCTCATGGACCGGGCCGTCGGTGGCGTGGGCATGCGGCGCGGCCGGCGCCACCCACGAGAGCTGCGTGTCGGCGAGCCGCTCGACTTCTGGCGCGTCGAGGCCCTGGAACCCGCTCGCCTGCTGCGCCTGCGGGCCGAGATGAAGCTGCCCGGCGCGGCGTGGCTCCAGTTCGAGGTGCACCCCGACGCGCGCGGCTCGCTCGTCGAGCAGACCGCCTACTTCGACCCCCGTGGGCTCCTCGGCTACCTGTACTGGTACGCGGTGCTTCCGTTCCACCGCTTCATCTTCCCGGGGCTTCTCGCCGCGGTGCGCGAACGCGCCGAGGCACTGGCGCCGTAGACCGCGGCGGCGCGCGCTACGGGCCATGACGGCGAGGCACATGAGGTGGTCGCGCAGGATCCACCGAGCCCGCGCCGACTCCGTGGCCACGTCATCGCCCGCCTGCCCGAGGCGCACCGCGTCCCGCACCGTGTGACCCCGGCCAGGCGCCAAGGCCCGCATGGTTCGGGAGTCTGGCACCGAGAGGCGCGTCGGGAACCGATGGGCGTACCGTCGCCGACGTCGGCCACCGCCGATGGGCTGGCCACTGCGGCTCATGCCCCACGCGAGCTGCTTGTGCGCCCACGAGGTCTCCCGTGCCCCTTCGCCACACAAGCTGCTGAATGAAACGGAGCCCACCATGCGTGCACTGCGACTCATGAGCTGGAAGAGCGATCCCGAGCTCGTCGAGGTACCCAAGCCCACACCTGGTCCTGGCCAGGTCGTCGTCAAGGTCGGCGGCGCCGGGGCCTGCCACTCGGACCTGCACCTGATGTATGAGTTCGGGGGTGGCGCGACGCCGTGGAGCCCGCCCTTCACCCTGGGCCACGAGAACGCGGGGTGGGTCGACTCGATCGGAACGGGCGTCACGCGCGTGAAGGAAGGCGACGCGGTCGCCGTGTACGGGCCGTGGGGCTGCGGGAGGTGTCCACGATGCCTGCTCGGGATCGAGACCTACTGCGACAACCCGATGGCCGCGCCGGTCCCCGGCGGTGGCGGCGGTCTCGGACTCGACGGCGGCATGGCCGAGTACCTCCTGGTGCCGGCCGAGCGTCTCCTCGTACCCCTCCCGGTGGGCTTGGATCCGGCAACGGCCGCACCGCTGACCGACGCAGGCCTGACGCCGTACCACGCCGTCCGTCGCTCGTGGTCGAAGATGACCCCGGCGTCGACGGTCGTCGTGATCGGCGTCGGCGGCCTCGGCCACTTGGCGGTGCAGATCGTCAAGGCGACGACGGCCGCGACAGTCATCGCGGTCGACATGAAGCCCGAGGCGCTCGCGTTGGCGACGCACTTCGGGGCCGACCATGTGGTGACGTCCGATGCCGATGCCCTCGCGACGATCAAGGACCTCACCCACGGTCTCGGCGCCGACGTCCTGCTCGACTTCGTCGGTGCCGAGTCGACCATCAACCTGGCCCGAAGCGCCGCTCGCATGCTGGCCGACGTGACGGTCGTGGGGATCGCCGGTGGCGTCGTGCCGTTCTCGTTCTTCTCGCAGCCCTACGAGGTGAGCCTGCAGACCACCTACTGGGGCAGCCGGCCCGAGCTCATCGAGCTGTTCAACCTCGCCGACCGTGGCCTCGTGCGCACCGAGATGACGACCTACTCGCTCGACAACGCTGCACAGGCCTACCACGACCTCCACGAGGGAAGGGTCAGCGGTCGCGCTGTCGTCGTCCCCTAGATCCCCGGAGCCACGGGGAGCACCGGCGATGCGCTCAGCCAGCGCACGCGCTTCGGGTACCTGGTGAGCAGGTTTCGAACGTGACCTCCGTCGAGCACACTGCCGGGCCGAAGGCGAACCCACCGCATGATGATCCATGTCGCGGGCCGAGCGAGCCGGCCCGCGATGGGCAGTGCGGGTCCGAAACCATCAAGGAGTGTCCCGAAATGGTTGATCGCACGGAAGCGAGCGCCAGCGATCGCCACGGCGTTGCGGCGTCTCGTCCCGTGACGGCGGGTCGCTGGGCGCTGTCCGGGCTGCTCTTCGTGGCAGGGACGAGCCACCTGACCTGGAACGCTCACGCGTTCCTCGCGCAAGTGCCGGGGTGGATCCCCTTGCGTCCCGAAGCGGTCGTGTTCGTGTCAGGACTGGCCGAGATCGGCCTCGCGGCTGCGCTGGTGAGCCTGCCGAGTCGGCGGCGTCACGTGGGCTGGATCGTCGCGGCGTTCTTCGTGGTCATCTTTCCGGGCAACATCTCGCAGCTCGTCACGCAAACGGACTCGTTCGGTCTGAACTCGAACCTGACGCGAATCATTCGGTTGGCGTTCCAACCGTTGCTCGTCGTGTGGGCCCTTTGGTGCACTGGCGTCATCAACTTCTCTGGTTCGGATAGCCACGCCGACGAGTGAGCGTTGGCGCCGGCCAGTGTCAGAGACGTCAGGCCTCACTGGGTCGGGTCGGTCACCAGGTGTCGACGTGAGCGACTTTGTCGAACGGTCTTCGATCAAGTTGCTCGATCGGTGCGAGGGAGCGTTGGCCGGGTAGCCGAGGGCGAGCAGGTACGCGCAGCGATGTGTTTCAGGCACGTCGAGCAGCGTGCGGCACCGTTGTTGGTCGCCGACGATTGCGTGCGCGGACCCGACCCCGAGGTCGGCGGCGATGATGGCCATGGCCATCATCGCCTGGCCGAGGTCGAACTCGGCCCGGCGGGCTCGGGCAGGATCGGGTTATTCAGGGGTGACCAGCACGATCGTTGCTGCGGAGCCGGCGACATGGCGGGCGCCTTGCCACACGGTTGCCAGGTCGGCCAGATGGGGGTTGGCCGGTGACGATGACGAAGTCCCAGGGTTGGGAGTTGAACGCCGCCGTCCTCTCCAACCTGCAATGGGCAGGCTCACCCTTCACCGTCGCCCCCGGCCCCGACCGCACAGCAACGTCGTGCCGCGGTCGGATTGCCGACCGAAGCGGGACTGCTCATCGAAGCGATCCATCAAGGCGGCCCCGCGGCCCACGCAGGGCTCCACAACGCGATTGCCGCTCACCCCTCACGCTCACCTTGACCGCGCTTCGCAATGGCGAACCGATCGACGTCACCCTGACACCCGACGAGCCCGCGAGCGACCAACCACGGCGTGAGATGGGCGGATCCCGGCGCTGATGGCGGCCACCGACCACTGCTTGATCGCGACCGCAGACGGGTCACCCGTTCCTCAACCAGTGCTGGTTGTTCGTCCAGTCCCGAGCGACAGCGGCGTCTCTGCCTTGGTGAACCGCAGGTTCAACTTCAGCGTGCCGAGCATGATCCCGGGCTGATGCAGCCAGTCGTTGCCGTCGCCGTACTCGATCGACTCGAGCCGGTCGAGCAGCACGCCCCAGGCGATCTGCTGCTCCATGCGCGACAGGTTGGCCCCCGGACAGACCCGGGGACCCGTGGAGAACGCCACGTGGCGGGTGAGCCCCTCTCGGTCGAGGTCAAGATCGAACGGGCAGGCGAACTCCTCCTCGTCGACGTTGGCCGCACCGAAGCGCAGGTGCAGCAGTGAGCCCGCCGGCACCTCGACGCCCTGGAAGACCTCGTCGCGAGAGGTGACCCGGGTCGAGAGCCCATGCGTGGGCGAGCGCATCCGCATCCCCTCTTCGGTGAAGGCGCGCACCTTGGCTCGATCGTGGCGCAACTGCTCGAACAGGCCGGGCTGCTCGCACAGCAGTTGGGCTTGCTCCTCGAGCGCGTACTGCGTCGTCTCGAGACCGCCGAGGATCATGGCGTGGACGATCCCAGCGATCTCCAGGTCGGTGAGCTTGCGGTCGAGCGCCTCGTAGTGGACGTCGCACAAGAAGCTGACCATGTCGTCCTGCGGGTCCAGGCGCTTCGCCCGCACGTGCTCTTGGATGTAGTCCTGGAAGCCCTCGAGGCGAGCGAGCATGTCCGTGGTCTGCTCCGCGGTGAGCTCGTGCTTGAGCCCCGTGCCGTGCACGAACGGCGTCACGACAGCAGTGCCCCAGTCGGCCAGGCGCGGGATGTCCTCGAGGGGGAACCCGAGAACGCTGGCCATGACCCGCTGGGGGAGCGGCCGTGCGAAGTGGCTGATGAACTCGACCTCGCCGTCGGCGATCCACTCGTCGAGCAGGTCGTTCGCGTGCTTGGCGGTCATCTCCCGGTGGCGCAGAGCCCCCGGCCCGACCCACGGATCGGTCAGCTCCTTGCGGTGCCG
Organism: Acidimicrobiales bacterium; assembly: GCA_038244535.1. GTDB lineage: Bacteria > Actinomycetota > Acidimicrobiia > Acidimicrobiales > Ilumatobacteraceae > JBBRTJ01. The sequence goes on from JBBRTJ010000087.1 coordinate 14,219, forward strand.
GATGTAGAGCTCCTGCGTCGGGCGCAGCGACACCATCGACGCCGACATCAAGTTGCGCGACGTCACGTATGCCTCTTCGGCTGACATGCCCTGGCCGGCGAAGCTGCCCAGTCGCGCTTGCGTCAGGCTCGGGTAGCGCTCGGGATCCTTGACCACGCGAGAGATGTCGGCGTGCTTCGTGAGCACGTAGGCATCGGTGCCGGGCGACAAGCCACCGCCCTCGATGCGCAGCACCGGTGCCTCGCGGTGCAGGATCTCGTACGCCTCGTACCAGTGCTCCTGTGCGCCCTCGCCGAACAGGTCGACGGTGTCGAGGCCCACGGGACACGCCATGGGGCTGAGCTCGTGATTGATGTGCTTTGGAGACGACGCCATGCGCGTGTGTACCCCAAACGCACGCGGCGATGCTCATCCGCGGTGAGCGAGGGCGGCCTGACCGAGGTGCCGGTTCGAGCAGCAGCCTCCCGGCGTGCGGTGGGCCGGGCTTGCGCCCGCCTCCGGGATCAGACGTGCTGGCGATGCCAGTAGGCGACGGAGCTGACCGACGTGGTCCCGATCACCGCTCCCCCACGGTCGCGGGCGACAAGTTGGGCGGGGGCGTCGCTCAGGTCGTGTCGTCGGTCGAGGGGCAAGGTGTAGTGGAAGGTGCCGTCCGGGCCGACCGGGATGGAAACGACCGTCCGATCGGGGTAGGTCAGCTCGACCGAGGTCGCGTCGGGCCGATGGACGATCCCGTCGACGCCGAGGACGAGCGTGAGGTCGTCGCCGTTGCTCACCGTGGTCACCTCGATGGGTGCGCTCACGAGGTCCGCCGGGGCGCCCTCGGCGAGCGGTGGAACCGTGATCTCGGCGAGGACGGCGCCGGATGCGGCCATGGCACGCAGCGTCACCCCAGCGGCCAGCGCCCGCTGGCGCGGGGCCCCGGTCAGCTCGGCGATCCAGTACCCGTCGCCCGAGGTGACCACAGGCTCGACGGCGCCATCTGCACCGACCAGCAGCAGCGATCCAAGGCCGGGCACGACGACCCGCCCGGCGAGGATGACGGGCTCGCTGCCATGCACGAGTGGGGAGTTGACCTCGATCGGTCGTGCAGCGACACGATCCCCGGCGATGCACGCTGCCCCGCGAGGCGTGTCGATCGCCGTCACGACCTCGATGCAGTAGCCGCCGTCAGCGGTGTCGGCGGCGTACAGCGTCGCTGTCGGTGACTCGGCGACGGACCGGGCGGCTTCGAGCAGAGGGTTGGCGCGCAGGTCAGCGGGCAACCCACGGTCGAGGTCGGC
>JBBRTJ010000088.1:0-15368 GCA_038244535.1 Acidimicrobiales bacterium
CCTCGCCCCGGTCACCACCCTCGCCCCGGTCACCACCCTCGCCCCGGTCACCACCCTCGCCCCGGTCACCACCCTCGCCCCGGCCACCACCGCCGCCCCAGTCACCACCGTGCCCACGGCGAGCACCTCGACGACGACGACGCCCGGCCCAGTGGTCACGTCGACATCGCTGCTCACGCCATCCGGCCAGCTGCCGAGCACGGGGGCACCGTCGCTGCTACTGATCACCCTCGGCCTCGCGATGGTGGCGGCCGGCATGGCCCTCACCGTCGTCGGCCGTGCCCGTGACCAGCGCGCAAACAGCTGAACCGGTAATCGTCCCGAGGGTGCGGGCACACCGCATCCTCGGGTGCTCGGCGGCGGTCGTCTCGCTGGCGGCCATCACGGCAGTGCTGGCGTTGGCCAGCCCGGGCCAACCGGTCGCGGCGATCCTCGTACTCGCGATGGCCTGGGGCGCCGCCCCCCAGGCCATCGATGCACTCGTCGGTCGGCCGGCGCAGCTCGAGGCCCCGAAGGTGGATGCCGCTGGTTCGGTGACCATCGTCGTCGTGACGGCCGAGCCGACCGAGGCCGCACGCGTGAGCATGATCGCGGCAGCGAACGCCGCCCCGACGGTGATCGTCACCGTCGACCCCCAGGTGACCGCGGCACTCGGCCCACTTCCCATCCCGATGATCGAGGCGAAATCGGTGGAGGAGGGTCTCAACCGCGCCGCAGCGATGGCTGAAACCGATGCACTCCTCGTGCTCTCGGACAGCTCGTTCCCGGATGTGGCGTCGGCCCTGGCGGCGGCCGGCTTGATCCGCGCCGGCTTCGGCTGGGTGGTCGGGCAAGCCCGGACGTTCAATGGCGACGGGTTCGCTCCGCTGGTCCGCGACCGTCTGATCGGCCGGCTGCGCAGCGAGGCCCGAACCGGTGGTGTGCCGCTGTGGGAGCCCGACGCGACGATGGTGAGCGTCGCGCTGGTGCGCCAGCACCCCTTCACACCGGGGCAGCCATGGGGGGCGACGCTGCGGACGTGGTCGGACGCCGGCGCCATCGGGGGCGAGTACGACCTCACGTTGTCGGCCCGAGCGGTGCCGGTCGACGCCCGAAGCTTCTGGCCGGCCTCGGTCCTACGGCAGCGGCGCAGCGTCGTCGAGCTCGCCGACGCCGCGCGGACTCGTCGAGGCCGCAGGCGCTTGCTCCCCATCGGCCTGTTGCTCCGTGAGCTCGCGGGGAGCCTGCTGGCCGTGTGGCTGCTCATGCCGTGGCTCGTCACGACCGCCGGCTCGTCCCCGTTCCGGTGCGCACCGTGGTTGATCGTGATCCTCGTCGCGGTGCCGGCGGCGCTGCGCTGGGCGACCGAACGTCGCGTCCACGGTCTCGACCCGCATCCCCTCGACGATGCCCTCGCGCTGGCCTTTGATGCCCCGGGATCCGTCCTCGCGCTGCCTTCGGTGGTGACGCGTCGCGCCGCGCCGACCCGCGTGCCGCTTCCGGGGCAGCCGCTGGTGTGGGCCGCCCTCGCGTTCGCCGCCACCACCCTCGTGCCGCTGCTCTCCGACGGCACCACCGCAGAGCGCGGGCCGGCGATCGGACTGGCGCTGACGGAGATCGCGCTTCTCTGGTTGTTCGCCATGCGAGCGCTGTTCCAGCGGAACTGGGCTCGAAGGACGTACCGAGTCCGCGACCGCCTGCCTGCGCTCTTGGACGGCCGGCCCGTGACGACGCTCGACCTGTCGCCCACCGGACTGGCGCTCGAAGGAGAACTGCCACAGCTCGTCGTCGGCTCGGCCGTGGCGATCGAGGTCTCGCTCGGCGATGGCTCGACGCTGCGCACCGGTGGCACGGTGGCGGGCCAGCGTCGGCGCAACGGCGCCGACGTCGTCGGAGTGGCGTTGCTGCTCCCCGCCGACGAGCGCACCCCTTGGATCGACCAGCTCTGCCGATCGGCCACCCTCGGGACCGAGGCGGCCGCGCTCGAGCGGCAACCCCGCCGATCGAAGGCTGTGGGGCCTCGCCGGCTCGTCTCGCGGTGGTTGGCCCGAGCCCTCGTCGCCCTGATCGTGCTGATCTCAGCGACGGCGCTGATGGCGGTGGCGGCCGCCGCCGTCGGCTACCGGCCGCTCATCGTGCGCAGTGGCTCGATGGTCCCGGCGCTGCGCATCGGCGACGTCGTGCTGGTCGAGGAGATCACGGTGCGTGAGCTCCGTGTCGGTGACATCGCCACCCTCCACGATCCCAACAGCTCCGCCGACACGATCACCCACCGCGTGCGCCTCGTTGCGACCGACGGCACCCAGGTGGTGCTGACGACACGTGGCGATGCCAACGTCGCCGACGAGACGTTCACGATGGCCTCCGACGCCATCGTGGGTCGGGTCGTCCACCGCCTGCCTGGACTCGGCTCGGCCCTCGCCTGGACGGCCGGCACGTGGAGTCGGCAGGCCGCCGGAGCTCTCGCCGCCGCGGTGCTGGTCGTGGTGCTCGTTCGGACCCGCTGGCACCGCGCACGGCGCTGGTAGCTTGGGAAGGCGTCCTCATCCAAGGACGGGATGGGTCGCAGGCGCATCGTGAGCAGGTGGACCAAGAAGCAGGACGTCGCTGAGCGAGCAGCTCCAGCAGCGGAGGTCACACCCATCACTCCTGCGGATGTGAGGCGGCAGCTCGGTGAGGTGCTCGTGACCGAGCAGCGGTTGCTCCCCGAGCAGCTCGCTGGAGCACTGAACCTTCAGGTGGAATCGGGCCGGCAGCTCGGTGCGATCCTCGTCGAGCAAGGGGTGCTGGATCCACGCGCGCTGACCGAGGCGCTCGCCTCCCAGTTCGGCCTGCCGACCATCGACCTGCGCACCACGGCACCGACGCCGGCGGCGCTGGCCCTCGTCGACGAGGAGCTGGCGCGGCGGCTGCGCATCGTGCCCCTCAGGGTCACCGGGGACACGCTCGACGTGGCCATCGCCGACGGAGCGAGCCCCGCGGTTCGCGCCGCGCTGACGCACATCGACGTCGGGGGCGTCAACGTCTTTCTTGCATGCGAGGAAGACATCTCGAACTCGCTCAACACGTACTACCGGGTGTTGACCGACCGGGACGAGAGCGTCCAGCAGTTTTGGAAGACCGACGCGTCCAAACAGGACATCGAGGTGACGGTCGGCGCCAGCAACAATGCGCCGATCGTCCAGCTCGTCAACAAGATCGTCACGCAGGCCCTGCGAGACCGCGCCTCGGACATCCACTTCGAACCGACCGACGGGCGCATCCGCATCCGCTACCGCGTGGACGGAGCGCTCCGCGAGGTGCTCAGCCTGCCCGAGTCGACCGGCCCAGAGCTGGTCAGCCGCATCAAGATCATGGCGGACATGGACATCGTCGAGCGGCGGCGACCCCAGGACGGCCAGTTCGAGATCACCGTCGACGGCGCCGGCGTCGACGTGCGCGTTGCCACCGGGGCCACCATCTTCGGCGAGACCGCCGTGCTGCGGCTGCTGGACAAGAGCCGATCGGTGAAGCACCTGTCCGAGCTCGGCATGCCGCGCACCACCTATGAGCGTTACCTGTCGATCGTGCGCAAGCCCTACGGGATGATCGTGTGCAGCGGTCCGACAGGCTCCGGGAAGACGACGACCTTGTACGCGACGCTGGCGGAGATCACCCGGACCGAGCTGAACGTGATGACCATCGAGGACCCCGTCGAGTACGTGTTCCCCGCCGTGAACCAGATGCAGATCAACCTCCGCGCCGACGTCACCTTCGCCAGCGGGCTGAAGTCGATCCTCCGCCAGGATCCCGACGTCATCCTCATCGGCGAGATCCGCGACGAGGAGACGGCGCGCATCGCGGTCCAGTCGGCGATGACCGGGCACATGGTGATGTCGTCGGTCCACGCCACGGACGCCACGTCGGCGCTGTACCGGTTGATCGACATGGGGATCGAACCGTTCCTCATGGCGTCGTCGCTCGTCGGGGTGGTCGGCCAGCGGCTCGTCCGCAAGATCTGCCCCTCGTGCGTGATGCCCTACGAGCCGTCACCGGAGGAGCGAGCGTTGTACGAGTCGCTGGGGGGCACGCAACGAGAGGTCTGGGTTCGGGGCATGGGGTGCCAGTACTGTTCCGGCTCCGGCTACCGCGAGCGGGTCGGGGTGTACGAGGTGCTCACCGTCACCGACGAGATCCGCAAGCTCACCACCTCTGGGGGCACGCCGCAGGAGATGCGGGCGGTGGCGATCGCCCAGGGCATGAGCACCATGCAAACCGAGGCGCTGGCCCTCGTCGCGAACGAGACCACCACGATGGAAGAGGTCATGCACAACGTGTACGTGTCCTGATCGGCCTCTTTCGGGCCGACACCGTGGCCGTCATGGCTCCTGAGCTGAGGTATGGCCGCCCGGCTGTTCACGCCCACTGATCGCCGGGACGAGACGCTGAATCTCGGCGCTCTGAGACGCACGGATGCGACTGAGCGCACCGAGCATCGGGCGAGGAGGCTCAGCCCGTCGGCGCCGCCTTGTCCACGGTCCGCCGTTCGCCGAGGACTACACGGTCGCGACCGGCGTTCTTGGCCGCGTAGAGCGCCGCGTCGGCGCTTTCGATGATCCCGAGCGTGCCCATCTCTTCAGATTCGACCTCGACGACGCCGATCGACACAGTCACGACCGGTCCGTTTGGCAGGATCGCCCGTGATGCAGCCGCTACTGCAGCGAGGATCCGGTCTGCCAGGGCAATGGCCTGGGCCGGCGCTGTTGCCGGCAGCAGGATCACGAACTCGTCGCCGCCGATGCGAAACAGCGGATCGCCGGCACGGAGCTCGCCGGTCATGGCCGATGCGATGCCCTGCAGGACGGCGTCGCCGACGGCATGCCCGTGCGAGTCGTTGACCTGCTTGAAACGGTCGATGTCGACCAGCATCGCAGTGAGCGGTTCGCCGCTGCGCTGCGCTCGAGCCGCCAGCACGGGCAGGTCAGCGTCGAGTTGACGGCGGTTGTATGCGCCCGTGAGGGCGTCAGTCGCCGCCCAACGGCTTCGTTCGTCGAGCAGCCGCTCGACGAGCTCGAGGGTCCCGAGGACCTGCACCACCAGCAGCACGGCCGCGCCGATCGCGATGAGCCCGACTGCGCCATGGTCGAGCGCAATCGCCGAGACGGCGCCGAGCATCGCCACCGCAGGCAGGATGCGCCGAACACGCGAGCGCGGGATGTGTGCCGGGCCTCCGGGCGCAGCCGGATGATCGTCGATTCCCTCGCGACGCAGCGCCGCCACGGCCAGGAACGTGGCCGCCAACACCCCGGCCGCCATCCCTACCAATCGGAGCCCTATGTGCTCGCCCGACGGCTGCGCGGCAATGCTCAGGGCGATGTCTGCGGCGAGGAACCCCGACCCTGCCAACGCCCAATGCAGCCACCGATGCATGACTGACCCGCGCCACACCACCATCCCACCGACGCCGACGGCCAACCCGCCGAGGACAGCAAGGTACGCAGTGCCGACGCGAGCCAGCCACGCATCGCTGTCGAGGTTGGCGTCGGGTATGACAAGCACCCACAGCAGCACGATCAACGACAGGGCGACGATGCCGGCGTCGACGGGTCCCTCCCAGCTCGGGTGCTCGCTGTAGTGCATGTAGATCAGGACCAGACTGACAAGGCCGAGCACCCCGACACCGATGTAGCCGGCCTGCATGATCAGCAGCGACTCGATCTCACCCTCGCGGCGCAGACTGACGAGCCACGCCACGGCAGCTAATGCCCAGATCGCGAAGATCGCGGTGACGCAGGCGAACGCAGCACGCTCCATCCCATGCCGCCGACGAGCCGACCATCCCCACGCCGCACACCCGATGACATCGGCCACGAGCATCGCCACGGCGCCGACCGCGAGCCAGCTCGAGTCGTTCGGCCCCGTCGAGGCGAGAACCAGGACCCCGGCCGCCAGCACGAACCCGACGGCCACCACCACCCGAGCGATGATCGCGAGCGCGCGATCGGGGGTCGTGCGGGGGTTGTCCGGATCACAGGAGATCGTGCCCGACCGTTGTGGCAGTGCCATCACGACGTTCGACGAACTGCTGCGCATCTGTGCGGTCGCGGTAGTGGCGGCCACACCGTCGACCGGTGGTGAGCGACGAGCACGTCATCGACTCGCGGGTGGGCATGCCGACCGGGATGCGCACTGCTGGTCACAACGATTCTGCCTCGCCTCCGAAGGATCGATCGTCACGGCGCGCCCTCGATGGTGAGCATTCAGGCTCCTTCGATTCGTGCGGACCGTGGCCATGTCATCGTGGCCCGCGCCAGACGACATGTCGAAGGACCTTCGACCCTTCTTTGCTGTTTCACCGCGAACGGCCGCACCCCGCCGTCACCATGTCGCGGCGTGGATGAAACTGGAAGCCGGACGCCCCAGCCACTGCGTGGCCCGCATCACCAACTCCATGTCAGCAAGCTTTGCCGTTCGCAGATTGGTGAGTCTGCTCGCCGTGCACCCGAGCTCTTGAGCCAACCCTGCCCATGTCAGGTTCCTGTCACGGCGTGCGGCGTCGAGCGCAGCGTGCAACTCGCTCAAATCCCAACGCAACCGACGGTCAGGTCCGGCTGTCGGGAGTTGCGTTGCCCCGACATCGACGGTGGATCCGGCCACGAAGTCCTCCGGCGCGCGCCCGAGCCAGCGCAGCAGGAACAGCGCACGCTGACACGATGTCGCTCCTCGCGTCTCCAGACGCGACAGGGCCCCGCCTCAAAGAGGATGATCACCCAAGTGCGCGTTGAGGTCAGCGGACTGTTCCCACAGCAGGTTGGCGAGGTCGTACCATCCCATCCCGCGCTCGCGACGCTCGCTGTCGACGACAGACATGAACGCCTCGAAGTCGAATGTGGCGCTCGATGACACCCGAGTGACGCTAGCGATCTCACCCCCCGAATGGGGCGGGGAGCTCGGCCCAACGCCCGACCGCCCAGGTGGGCTGGATCGGTAGACCACACTCGTCACCACCCCCCGGTGGCCGCAAAGTGTCGGATGGCAGCGAGCACGGCGCAGGGCCTGATCAGAGTGCTCAGCTCGGCGTGCCGTCGGACGCGAACAGACCGGCGGCTCTGCGTCGAAGGCGGGCGACCCGCGAACAGTCGACTTCTGGCCGGTGTGGAAGTGCGGCCGCTTGACCAACCGGAGCAAAGCCCCAGCCGAGCTGAGCAAGCATCTCGATGAAGTTCTCCCCGCTATCGCACCCGACCATCCGGCCAGATCCAGTCGTGGTGTGGCTCGCAAGAGGAGCGGCATCAACCACGTACTAGGTGTGACCACCGTGGCGAACTCCCTCCACGACAGCATCGGAGCTCACCATGTTCATGAGTGCTCCACAGAGATTGGGCATGAGGCGAGAGATGCTGCGTCCATACCGGCGTGGTGAGCGGTGTCGATCGACCGCCCGGCGTGCATGCGCTCTCGAGCGGACATGGTGCCCTCTAGCTTTCAGCCCGTCTCGCGTCAGTGCGACGTGGCGCTCGCGGCGCGGGCGATCGCCGCGACCGAGCGATCCACGTCGACACTGGTGGTCGCCCAGCTCGACACCGAGATGCGCATGTACCGCCGCCCGCGCCAAGTGGTGGCGCCCATCCAGCAGGTGCCGTCTCGCTGGACCGCGTCGACGACGCGGTCCGTGTGCGCGTCATTGCCGAAGCGCACGAGCACCTGGTTCAGGATGACGTCGTTGCCGATGGTGAGGCCGTCGATCGCTCCGAGCTGGTTGGCGAAGCGCCGTGCGTGCGCGCAGCAGCGCTCGATGAGCTCGGCGACACCGTCGGATCCGAGCTCGCGCAGCGCAGCCCACGTCGCGAATCCTCTCGCCCGGCGCGACGACTCGGTGACGTAGTCGGACGGCGCCCGGTCACCGGTGGCGCCGTGGCCCGTCAGGTAAGCCGCCGTGAGCGACATCGCCGAGCGGTGAGACTCGGGGTGCGCGCAGAACACGTAGCCGCAGTCGTAGGGCACGTTCAGCCACTTGTGGCCGTCGGTGGCCCACGAGTCCGGCTGCTCGACCCCAGGGATCAGGTGCCGTAGCTGCGGTGTCGCCGCGGCCCACAGCCCGAACGCTCCGTCGACGTGGACCCAGGAGTTCGCAGCGTGCTCACGCGTCCCCCGGCACACGGCGGCGAGGTCGTCGATCGCGCCGGTGTTCACGTTGCCGGCCTGCGTGCACACAATCGTCGGCGCGTCACGGTCGCCATCGGCGAGGACGCGCTCGAGGTCGGCGACGTCGATCGCACCGTTGCCATCGGCGCCGACGAGCTCGGTGCGAGACACGCCGATGCCGAGCAACCGCAGCGACCGGTCGAGGGTTGCGTGACGCTCCTCGCTCGCGATCACGCGCAACGCGGGCACACCGATGAGTCCGTCGCGCTCGACGTCCCACCCTGCGCGGGCAAGCACGTGATACCGAGCGGCCGCGAGCCCGACGGTGTTCGCGCCCTGCCCGCCGGTGGTGAGCCCGAACGACGCAGTGTTCGGGATGCCCAGAAGTTCCCGCAACCAAGCGCCCGCGACCTCCTCGGCGGCGGCGGCTGCTGGCGACGTCGTGGCGTTGAACGCCGGCTGGTCCCAGCCGACCGCCAACAAGTCGGCGCATGTCGCGGCGTCGAGGGCACCGCCGACCACGAAGCCGAAGAAGCGTGGGCCGGTCGTGGCGACGGTACCCGGCTCGGCGACGATCGCCAGCTGGTCCACCACCTCGTCGGCCGGGGTTGCGTGGCGCGGGAGTGGGCCCCCCAGCGCAGCGCGCACGTCGGCGACTGTGACAGTGGGGACGACGGAGCGGTCCAACACCGCGACCCGGTAGTCGGCGATGCGGTCAGCGGTCTTGTGCAGCAATGCGCGTAGATCAGACACGGCCACCAGTCTCGCCGCCCAGTCCACCGAGCGCATCGGGCACGTGGGACACCATCGTCGCGCGAAGCCGGGTCGACGGACGTTCCACGGACCTCCCGGGCACGAGGGCCGATCGGGCCGCTAGCTGTCGGACTGAGGGCGAGCTCTGGGGTCAGGACTCGGGCTGCCGCTGGAGCCATCGCTGCAGGGTGTCGTGTCGGTGGTCCACGTGGCGACACCGGTGCCGAGGAAGTCATTGTCGTTGGTCCAGATCCGGGCGGTCAGCACGAGAGCGCTCGCGACCACCGGCCAGTCCGCTGGGTCGCGGAGCGATCGGGCCCGCGCTTCGACTTCGAGCGCGGCAGAGATGCCCTCATCCACGATGACGAGGTTCGCCTCGATGGCGGCAAGGCAGGCCTCGGCCAGTTCATCGCCGATGCCGCGATCGAGGCCACGGCGACGCATGATTGCCGCGCTCCGTTGGGGTAGCTCGACCCGGGTCTCTGCGCACAGGGCGACACGAGACGGACAGAAAACGCTATCTGAGCAGGTGCTTGGCGATCACGACGCGCTGGATCTGGTTGGTGCCTTCGTAGATCTGGGTGGTCTGCAACGACCGTCCGCTTGGTGTTCCACAGTGCCGCTGAGCTGGGACGATAGTCCGACCGGTATCGGGTCGTGTCCCCCTGTAGTGGCGCGTAGTAGGGATGGAACTAGGGATGACAGCACGAGATCTACGTTCGCCAGCCCCGCCGTTCGGGTAACTCGGCCCGTCCGGTTCGGTCGCCGCGGTCGCTTGAATCAGCCACCGCGTCCACGGTCACATACAGGCATCACGTGACGCGTCGGGCGTCGCGTGCCGCCATCCACGACGACACCCCAGGCGCCATCTCCACTGAGGCCGAAGGACTGAGCGGCCGGGGTGTCGTAGGGGAGCTGGACCTCTGGTCAGTCCGGGACGCTCTCAAGGTGCTGGGGTGCGGGCCTCTGGCAGACTTCGCGGACTGGGCATGGGGGGAAGCGATGGGGGCTCGTCCTTCGGGGACGGTGACGTTCCTGTTCACCGACATCGAGGGTTCGACGCGCCGCTGGGAAGCCGACCCCAACACCATGCGGGTCGAGCTGGCCGCCCACGACGAGGTGCTGCGCGCTGCGGTGGAAGCACATGGCGGCTGGTTGTTCAAGCACACCGGCGACGGGGTGTGCGCCGCGTTCGGTTCGGCCCGAGCCGCGGTTGACGCGGCCATCGATGCGCAACGTGCCCTCGCGTTGCCGGTGCGGATTGGGGTGGGGACCGGTGAGGCCGAGCTGCGCGGTGACGACTACTTCGGGCCGGCGTTGAACCGGGCGGCCCGGGTAATGGGCGCCGGGCACGGTGGTCAGATCCTCGTCGCCGCCACCACAGCGCCGTTGATCGAGGGCGTCGACCTGGTCGACCTGGGCGAGCACCGACTACGTGATCTGTCTGGTGTCCACCGCCTGTTCCAGGTCCGCGCCGAGCGTCTGCGGGCCACGTTTCCGGCGGTGCGGGCGTTGGATGCGGTCCCAGGGAACCTTCCGGTACAGGGGACCAGCTTCGTAGGCCGCCAGGCCGAGGTGGCCGAGCTGGTCGCGCTCGTACGAGCCCACCGGCTGGTGACCCTCACCGGGGTTGGTGGGGTGGGCAAGACCCGCCTCGCCGTCCAGGTCGCCGGTGAGCTCGTCCCCGACTTCCCCGAAGGCGTGTGGCTGGTCGAGCTGGCCCCCGTCGGCGACCCCGCCTCGGTGCCCGATGCCGTGGCGACCGCGTTGGGCGTGGTGCAGCAGCCTGGCCTGTCGGTCACGGCCAGCGTCGCTGAGACCTTGGCCGGACGACACCTGCTGGTCGTGATCGACAACTGCGAGCACGTCATCGACGCCGTCGCCGATCTGGTGGAGGCCATCCTGGCCCGCTCCACCACCGTCACCGTCCTGGCCACCAGCCGGGAGGGTCTACGGGTGGCCGCGGAGCAGCTGTGGTCAGTCCCGTCACTAGGTAGCCGTGACGGTGCCGAGGCGGTGGAGCTGTTCGTGGAACGAGCCCGAGCCGTCCAGTCGGGCTTCACGCTCGACGAGCCGGGCGTAGCGAACGCAGTGGCCGAGATCTGCCAGCGTCTCGATGGGATCGCGTTGGCCATCGAGCTGGCTGCGGCCCGGATGGTGTCGATGAGCCCGGTCGAGGTCCGTGACCACCTCGGTGACCGGTTCCGGTTGCTGGCCGGGTCACGGCGAGGGTTGGAACGTCACCAGACGTTGCGGCACGCCGTCGCCTGGTCGTTCGACCTGCTCGACGACGACGAACGAAGGCTGCTGTGTCGTTGCTCGGTGTTTGCCGGGGGCTTCGACAGCACGGCCGCAGTCGCGGTGTGCGGTGGTGAGGATCTGGACCGGTTCGCCACGTTGGATCTGCTGGATTCGTTGGTCCGCAAGTCGTTGGTGACCGCCGAGCGCGTCGGGGATGCCACTCGTTACGGCATGTTGGAGACGATCCGCCAGTTCGCCGAGGAACAGCTCGCCGCCACCGGCAGGATCGATGACCTGCGCGATCGCCACGCCCACTGGTTCGCCCACCAGGCCATGACCCAGTGGGACCGGTGGGACGGGCCGCGCCAACGAGACACCCTGGACTGGGTCGAGGCCGAGCTGGCCAACCTGCGCGCCGGGTTCCGCTGGGCCGCCGACCGGGCCGACCTCGTCACCGCCACGGCGATCGCCGCCCACACCGCCTGGTTCGCCTTCATGCTGCAGCAGTGGGAGCCGGTCGGGTGGGCAGCGGAGCTCCTCGACGCCGCCACGGCCTCCGACCTCGTGCAGCTTCCTCGCCTCTACACGGCCGCTTCCTTCTGCATGTACACCGGGCGGCCCGACGACGCCGTCATCTCCGCCGAGACCGCGGTTGCGTTGGAGATGGATCCCCGGTTCGAGCCCTTTGAGCCCGGGTGGGCGGGCGGTGTCCTGGCGACCGCCCTCCTGTTCGCCGGGCAGCCTGAGCGCTCGGTGGAGATCTACGCCGACCTGGCTACCCAACCAGGGCTGGCACACCTCTTCGGCATGTGCGGGTTGCTGTTTGGCCTGCCGGCCATCGGGCGCACCGCCGAAGCCATCGCCATCGCCGACGAGACGCTCGCCGTCGCCCGAGCCCGCAACAACCCGATCTTCGTCGCGTATGCGCTCAACGGGTACGGGCGAGCCTTCGCTCTGACTGATCCCGCCCGAGCCCTGACCGTCCTACGCGACGGACTCGCCTACAGCCGTGAACACCGGCTCTTGCTCTTCGACGCGCTCATCGCCCAAGAAGTGGCCAGCCTCGAAGCGGCGCTCGGTGACCCCGGCCAGGCGCTGGAACTGTTCGACACCACCCTTGAGTCCTGCCAACGCGCCGGTGACCGGGCGAACTTGGCCACCACCCTCGCCCACCTCGCCGTGTTCTACGACACGACCGACCGGCCAGTGATCGCCGCCACCCTGTACGGGACCGCCGGACAGCACGGCTCCGTCGCTCCGGCCCCCAACATCGCGCTCGCAGTCGACCGCCTGCGCGCCACCCTTGGCGACGCCGTCTTCGCTGGGTGCATTGCGACCGGCGAGGCGATGGAACCGGCCGACGGGGTCCGCTACGCCCGCGAGCAGGTGCGCCTCACCCGCGTCCAGATGCAGGATCCGGGCCGGTAGCTGTCTGGATGCGCGCGAGCTGTGCGGTCAGAACTTGGGCTGCCGTTGGAGCCAGCGCTGCAGGGTGTCGGTGGTCCACGTAGCGACACCGGTGCCGAGGAAGTCGTTGTCGTTGGTCCAGATCCCGGCGGTCAGCGCGAGCGCGCTCGCGACGACCGGCCAGTCCGCGGGATCGCGGAGGGATCGGGCTCGTGCTTCGTCTTCGAGCGCGGCGTAGATGCCCTCGTCCACGATGACGACGTTCGCAGCGACGGCAGCAAAGCACGCCTCAGCCAGTTGATCACCGATGCCGCGATCGAGGCCACGGCGACGGACGAACGCCGCGATCCGCCGGGGCAGCTCGACCCGGGTCTCACCCCACATCCGCTCAGGTAGGAACAGCTCGAGTCGGTCATCGCCAAGGCGCGACCGGCCCGAGGCCCGGAGCAGCTCGCCGACGAGGACGCTCGTGTCGACCACGAGCCGCATCAACGCCGGCGGCGCTTGGGCGAGATCTCGCGAACCAGTTCGTCCTCATCGAGGCCGGTACGGGTGACGATGTCATCGATGTGACTGGCCAGCCGGCCGAGCGCCTCGCGTCCAGCGCGACGGTCCTTGGCTTCGATGGGCACGAAGAAGCCGATCGGCTCACCGTGTCGCTCGATGACGAGCGTCTCACCGGCGGCCAGGAGGGAGGTCGCCTGATCCCTGAACTCTCTGACACCGATCGCTCGCATGGGCCACACTCCTTTTGTGACCACAAGTGTAGGCACAACTCTGGAGTCGCTCCGGCTCCCATGCTGACCCGTCTGTGAACGTTCGGGACGGTCACGCTTGGCTTCACCAACATCGAGGGCTCGACGCGCCCTCACCCGCCGACGGTCTGACGACCAAGCGGGCTCGATCTGGTGATGCCCGAGGAGACAGCGCGCGCACCTCTGCGACGGTCATCGCTGCTCGCGGCTGGGTCGTGCGGCGGCCGAGGGTGGCCAACGCCACCACGTTCGTGCTGACCCACCCCCACCGGGCCGCCTGCGACAGCGCGGCGCGCAGCACGAGGTGCTGGTTGCGCAACGACGACTCGCCCACCCCCGCGGTCCGCAGGCGCGTGTGCCACCGGTCAACGTCGGCCACGGTCAAACGACCGAGCGGTACCCGGGCCAGCTCGTCGGCCTTGACCAGCGAGGCGCGACTGGTCTGGTCGCGCACGGTCGAGGCCGCCCACGTCGGCGTGTGGGTCTCGATCCACGCGTCCAGCTCATCGGCCACGGTGCGACCGTCACTCGGCGCCGGCGGAGCCACCGTCAGCTCGGCTGCCGCCCGCTTGGCATCACGCTTCGTGCCCCGCACTGTGCGGCTCACCTGCTTCGGGCGGCCGCCATCGTCGTAGCCGAAGAAGACCCGCACCTCCCACACCCCGGGCTGCCGTTCACGGATCGTCGCCACGCGGCGAGACTGCCCGACTAGGGATGACACTAGGGATGGCGTCCGTACAGGGCAGCACGAGGCGACACGAGACGGATAGAAAACGCTATCTGAGCAGGTGCTTGGCGATCACGACGCGCTGGATCTGGTTGGTGCCTTCGTAGATCTGGGTGATCTTGGCGTCACGCATCATCCGCTCCACCGGGAACTCGGTCGTGTACCCGTAACCGCCGAGCAGCTGCACCGCGTCAGTCGTGACCGACATGGCCACGTCTGAGGCGAACGCCTTGGCCATGGCCCCGATCTTGCCCAACTCGCCCCGAGGGTCGCCTTCGTCCACCAGCGCGCAGGCCCGATACACCAGGCCGCGTGCGGCCTCGATGCGCATGGCCATGTCGGCCACCATGAACTGCAGGCCCTGCAGATCGGCGATGGGCTTGCCGAACGCCTTGCGCTCCTTCATGTAGCCGATGGCGTAGTCGAGCGCGCCCTGGGCGATGCCGACGGCCTGGGCCCCGATGGTCGGCCGGCTGCGGTCGAGGGTGTGCATCGCTATGGGGAAGCCTTGGCCCTCGTTGCCGACCAGGTGGGTCGCCGGCACGCGCACCTCGTCGAACAGGAGCTGGGCCGTCGGGGAGCCCTTGATGCCCATCTTGTGCTCGAGCTTGGTGACCTGGACGCCCCAGTCCTTCTCGACGAGGAAGGCGCTGATGCCGTGGTGGCGATCGGCGCCGGTGCGGGCGAACACGAGGTACAGGTCGCTGATGCCGCCGTTGGTGATCCACACCTTCGAACCCGACAGCACCCAGTCGTCGCCGTCGCGCACGGCCTTGGTCGTCATCGATGCGACGTCGGAACCGGCGTCGGCCTCAGACAAGCAGTAGCTGGCCTGGCTCGTCCCGCTCGCGATGCGGGGGAGGTAGGTGCTCTTCAGCTCCTCGGAACCGAAGTTCATGATCGGCAGCATCCCGAGCTTGGAGATGAGGAACATGAGGCTGGTGCTGGCACAAGCCCGAGCCAGCTCCTCGGTGGCGATGGCCTGGGTGACGAGGTCGGCCCCGGTGCCGCCGTACTCGGCGGGCATGCCGAGGGCCGGCAGGTCCATGGCCACGATGGCCTTGAAGGCATCCCAGTCGTACTCGCCCAGCTCGTCGCGCCGGGCCGCCCCGGGGGCGATCTTGTCCTCGCAGAACTGGCGCAGGACCGCGCGGAACTCGTGCTGCTCGGGGTTCAACGTCATCGATTGCGACATCTGCCAATCATGGCCCCTCGTGGTGACGCCACGCCGGTTCAAGATGAACCCAAACGCGGCGATGCCCCGCCGATCCTTCAGCGGGGCATCGCACGATCATCCTGCGACCAGGGACTACGCCCGGGTGTAGAGGACCTTGATCACCTTGCTGATGCCCGGGTTCAGGTTGCCGATGGTGTAGTCGATC
>JBBRTJ010000089.1:0-15160 GCA_038244535.1 Acidimicrobiales bacterium
ACACCGCTCAGGACGTCAAGGGCAAGGTCAAGGAGACGGTCGGCAAGGTCGTCGGGAACGAGAAGCTCGAGAACAAGGGCAAAAGCGATCAGGCCAAGTCGGCGATGAAGGACGTCGGTGAATCGGTCAAGGACGCAGCGTCGAAGGTGAAGGACGTCGTCACCAACAAGTAGTCAGCTCCGCTGGTCCCGTCCGCCCTGGTCCCGGGGCTCGCTCGACTCGCCTTTCCGTCGCGAACTTGCTGCTCTACAGCAACGTCGCGACGGAGACGCGGGCAAACCGACGACGGCCGTCCGGCGGCGATGTCCACGACAGCCGCTGGGCGGCGGTGTCATCGACGGCGTCCGGGGCCGCGACCGTGACAGGATCACCGAACAACCTGCGAGGCGAGGGGGCCGTGATGGCGAAGCGGCGTTCGGTAGTGGTGACAGTGGCGGGACTTCTGGCCCTTCCTGCGGTGATGGCCGCCGGGACCAGCCCGGTGCCACGCCCAGCCCCGGCGGCCGGCGCTCCTACGATCCAGCGCGACCCGACCGGTGACCGCCGCGACCCGAGCACGCTGACCGCCTTCGACCCCCCGGCTCAGGGCGGCCAGGCCATCGGTGGTGCGTGGAAGTTCATCGGGCCCCAGCCGATCGCCGGGCTGAAGAGCTACGTGAGCACGCCGGCGGCCAGTTGGGGCGCGGTGAGTGGTCGGGTCACCACCCTGGCCGTCGACCCGACCAACAGCGCGACCGTCTTTGCCGGCTCGGCCGATGGCGGCGTCTGGAAGAGCACCGACGCCGGCCTTCACTGGGCGCCGGCCGGCAACAGCGACACGATGCCGTCGCTGGTCATCGGCGCCATCGGGATCGACGCCACCGGCCAGCAGCTCCTGGCCGGCACCGGCGAGATCAACGGCAGCGAGTCGCTCCCGGGGCAGGGCATCTTGAAGTCCTCGAACGGCGGGGCGTCGTGGTCCATCGTGGCCACGAACCTCGCCGGCAAGCACCTCGGCGGGATCACGTTCGACTCCACGACCTCGGGCTCCAC
This sequence comes from Acidimicrobiales bacterium, assembly GCA_038244535.1. GTDB lineage: Bacteria > Actinomycetota > Acidimicrobiia > Acidimicrobiales > Ilumatobacteraceae > JBBRTJ01. Next base: position 1,033 of record JBBRTJ010000089.1, read on the forward strand.
GGCCAAGGTCCTCGCGGCCTCCGACGGAGGGCTCTACAAGTCGGCCAACGGCGGGGCGACCTTTGCCCGCGACACCACCATCAAGCCCGCCCTGCACGCCATGCCGGGCAAGACGGTGAGCCAGGCCACCTTCGAGGTCGTGCAGGACCCGGTGGTGCCCACGCACTTCTACGTCAGCGCCGGCGACCGCTGCGCCACCGAGAGCGGCGACATCGTCATGTACGACACGGTCGCCAAGACCTGGACCAACGTGATGAACGTGCAGGCCCGCTTCGGCCAAGCGGCCAGTCGCATCGCCCTTGCCATGGGCCGTGACGGGAAGCTGTGGATGTTCGCGGCGGACTGCAACGGCACCGCGCTCGCCATCGACTGGAAGGCTCCGGCGTCGGCCACGTGGACGAGCGTCACGGGGTCCATCCCGGCCAACCTGCTCCAGGTCGACCCGACGACAGGAACCTCGCAAGGCGACTACGACATCGCGATCGGCGTCGACCCGACGAGCTCTCAGAAGATCGTGGTCGGGGGCGTCAGCGCCGCGGCGAGCAGCAACGGAGGGAACTCGTTCACCGACGTCGGCAAGGTCTTCAAGTCGACTGGCAAGGTGCACGCCGACTTCCACGCGATCGCCTTCACCGGGGCGAGCACCTTCTACGCCGGCAACGACGGCGGGGTCTACTCGTCGGCCAACCTCGGCACGAACTGGAAGAACCTGAACGCAACCCTGCGCATCACCCAGTGGTACTCAGGCACAGCCAACGACCTCACCCACCTCGCTGGGGGCGCTCAGGACAACAGCGTCTCGGGCTACTGGGGCAGCGGCAACCTGCCGTCGTTCAAGCAGCTCGGCTTCGCCGGCGACGGCACGGGTGCCGCGCTCGACCCCACCACCGGCTCGACGCTGGCCTTTGGCGTGGCCCAGAACGGCTTCGTGTACCAGTCGAGCACCACGAACATCGCGCTCGGCACGCTCGCCGGACCGTGCGACGGCGCCACTCCGCCGAGCACCGCCTGCGGCGACAGCACCGGCTTCGTCACTCCCTTCGTGCTCGACCCGAACCACCCCAAGCGCCTCCTCGCCGGCACCAACCGGGTGTGGGAGGACAAGGTCGCCAACGTCTGGAACAGCGGCCTGCCCGCCGGTGATGGTGGTTGGAGCGCGATCAGCCCGCCGCTCACGGTGGCCTCCACGGTCTGCACCAAGGACTGGCTCGACCAGATCGCCCTCGGCGGGGTCGGCCAGCCCGGGATCATCTACACGTCGAGCTTCTGCGGCGCAGTCAGCCGCACGCTCGACGGTGGCAAGACCTGGACGGCGATCACCGGCAACCTGCCGGCGTACACGAAGGCCAAGCGGATCAGCTTTGCCTGGCCATGGGTCAGCGACGTCACCTTCAACCCGTGGAACGTGGACGAGGCCTGGGTCGTGCTGACCTCGGTCGGCGGGGGCCACGTGTTCCACACGACCAACGCCAGCCTCGGAGGGGCCACCACCTGGACGGACCTGAGCGGCAACCTGCCGAACGAGCCGGTCGCCGCGGTGGCGGTAGACCCCCGCAACCCCTCAACGGTGTACATCGGCACGGCGGCAGGGGCGATGGCGTGCACGACGTGCGGCGGCACCACTGCGACCGGGAGCTGGTCGCCGCTCGGGACCGGGCTGCCCAACGTGTGGGTCAACCGCATCACGTTCACCCGCGACCTGTCGAGCCTGGTCGCCTGGACGCACGGGCGCGGCGCGTGGTCGCTGCCCGTCACCGACCCGACACCCCAGATCACCTCGTTCCCCCTGCCGGCCGGGAGCATCGCCAACGAGATCGCGGCCGGCACGAACGGCCTCTGGTACGCCCTGCGGGGCACTGATCAGATCGGCCTGACGGACACGCCGGCCGGCCACCAGCGCAGCTTCCCGGTCACGGCCGGCTCGGCCCCGTGGTCGGTCGCCGCCGGACCGGACGGCAACACCTGGTTCGTGGAGTTCAACGGCCTCCACATGGGCAAGGTCAAGCCCACTGGGGCCGTCACCGAGTTCACCACGCTGTTCAACACCCCCGACGGCATCACCACCGGGGCCGACGGGAACCTGTGGGTGTCGGTGCTGACCTCCACCCACGTGAACGCACTCGACACCGCGGCGCGCCCACTGATCGGCGTGGCCGTGACGGGGAAGCCTCGTGGGGTGGTGATGGGGCCCGATGGCAACATCTGGGCGGCCGAGACCAACGTCGGCAAGATCGCCCGCATCACGCCGGCGGGCACGCTGACCGAGTTCACCGTGCCTGGCGGTGGCCAGACCCTCGTGGCCTCAGGGCCTGATGGGAACGTCTGGTTCACCGAGGCAGGCGGGATGATCGGCCGCGTCACTCCCGCGGGCGTCGTCACCGAGTTCACCGTCGGGGGCCTACCGGTCGGCATCGCCACCGGGCCGGACGGCAACCTGTGGGTGGCGACCGGCGCCAACATCGTGCGGGTCCTGCCAAGCGGCGTCGTGTTCAAGACCTATCCCGTTCCCGCCGGTGAATCCGCCTACGCGATCACGGCCGGGCCGGACGGGGCCATGTGGTTCACGATGCGGGGCGCCAGCGACGCCATCGGCCGGTTCAACATCGCGAAGGGCTGAGCCGGCCCATGCCGACGCGTCCGGGTGGCAAGAACGCTCATCCGTGGGGTCGACGACGAGTGAGCCACCTCCATTCGGCCGGCGGTTCGGAGCGGTAGCGAGCCCTGTGCGAACATCGCGACGGTCGCTGACGCAGGGGTGCGTCGATGGACGAAGGGGATGCCATGTCGAGCAACGGATCGGGCAATGGGTCGAGAAGCGGATCGGGCTCCGGCGCGGGGCCGGTCGATGTCGATGTTGTCGTCGTCGGAGCGGGGTTCGCGGGGATGTACCTCCTCCACCAGCTTCGGGGGCTCGGGTTCTCGGCCAAGGTGATCGAGACCGGCCACGACGTGGGTGGCACCTGGTACTGGAACCGCTACCCGGGCGCCCGGGTCGACATCGAGAGCGTCGACTACTCGTACTCGTTCGATCCCGACCTCGATGACCAGTGGGAGTGGTCCGAGAAGTACTCGCCGCAGCCAGAGATCCTGCGCTACGCGCAGTACGTCGCCGACAAGCACGACCTGCGCCGCGACATCCAGTTCAACACCCGGGTGACCCAGGCGGTGTGGGACGACGATGCGAAGCGCTGGACCGTCGGCACCTCCGATGGGGGCGAGGTCACGTGCCGCCACTACGTCATGGCCACGGGCTGCCTCTCGATCCCCAAAGAGGTCGACATCGAGGGCACGGGTCGCTTCGCCGGCGAGGTGTACTTCACCCACCACTGGCCCCACGAGGGCGTCGACCTCACGGGCAAGCGCGTTGCGGTGATCGGAACGGGCTCGTCGGCCATCCAGTCGATCCCTGTCATGGCTCGCCAGGCCTCACAGCTGACCGTGTTCCAGCGCACCCCGAACTTCTCGATCCCGGCCAACAACGGGGCCGTCCGGGCCGACAAGCGAGCAGCCAAGGAAGTCGATCGTGGCGCCTATCGCGAGGCCGCCCGGTGGAGCAACGGGGGCGTGCCGATCCAGCTCGCCGAGGTGAGCGCGCTCTCCGTCTCTGACGAGGACCGACTGGCTCGCTACGAGGCGGCGTGGGAGGTCGGCGGGATCATCGAGTTCCTCAGCACCTACACCGACCACGTCACCAACGCGCAGGCCAACGATCTGCTGGCCGAGTTCGTGCGCAACAAGATCCGTTCCATCGTCGATGACCCCGAGACGGCCGAAGTGCTGTGCCCGAAGACCTACCCGATCGGCACCAAGCGACTCTGCGTCGACACCGGCTACTACGAGACCTACAACCAGCCCCACGTCCGCCTGGTCGACCTCCGCTCGCACGCGATCGCCACCATCACCGAGACCGGCGTCGACTTGGTCGACGAGTCGCTCGACTTCGACGTGATCGTGTTCGCCACCGGGTTCGACGCCATGACCGGCGCCGTCGTCGGTGTCGACATCACCGGCCGCGATGGCCTGACCCTCAAAGAGGCATGGGCCGCGGGCCCGACGACGTACCTCGGACTGATGGCCGCCGGCTTCCCGAACCTGTTCATGATCACCGGCCCGGGCAGCCCGTCGGTGCTGTCCAACATGATCGTGTCGATCGAGCAGCACGTCGACTGGATCACCGACTGCCTCGAGCACCTCCGAGACGATGGGCTCGACACGATCGAACCCACCGCCGAGGCCGTCGCCGGATGGGTGCAGCACGTCAACGACTTCGCCGACATCACCCTCATGCCCCGGGCCGACTCGTGGTACATGGGCGCCAACGTCCCCGGCAAGCCCCGCGTGTTCCTCCCCTACGCGGGTGGCGTCGGGACCTACCGCGCGACGTGCGACCAAGTCGTCGCCGGCGACTACCTCGGCTTCGAGCAGCGGGGCCCGAGCGAGACACGACGCAACGCCGACGTGATCCGGCCGCTCCAGGCCGACGTGGGAATCATGCTCGAGATGATGGCGACGATGGACCTGCCGAGCTTCGAGACGATGTCAGCTGCCGACGCCCGCGCCTTCTCTGATGCCATGTCCGCCGAGCGACCCGTGGGGCCCGAGGTGGGCGAGATCGTCGACGGCACGCTGACCGGCGCCGACGGTGACCTGACCTACCGCCTGTACCGGCCGGCGAGCCCCGGCCCGCACCCGATCGTGGCGTACTTCCACGGTGGCGGCTGGGTGCTCGGCAGCCACGACTCCGACGACCCGTTCTGCCGCGACCTGTGCGTTCGCTCCGATGCCATCGTGATCTCGGTCGGCTACCGCCACGCGCCCGAAGTCCGTTTCCCTGGGCCGGTCGAGGACGCCTTCGCCGCCGTGCGCTGGATCGCCGACCACGCCAAGGAGCTCGGAGGCGTGCCCGACGAGCTCGCCGTGGCGGGCTGGAGCAGCGGTGCCAACCTCGCGGCCGTCGTGTGCCACCTCGCCCGTGATGCGGGCGGCCCCCGGATCGTCGGCCAGCTCCTCGTGACCCCGGTGACGGACTTCGAGATGTCGTCGCCCTCGTTCACCGAGAACGCCGACGGCTACATCCTCACCAAGGACCTGATGACCTGGTTCTGGGACAACTACGCCGCTCCCGAGGACCGGACGAACCCGAAGGCGGCACCCCTGCGGGCGTCGAGCCTGGCGGGCCTGCCGCCCGCACTCGTGGTGACGGCCGAGTTCGACCCGCTGCGCGACGAAGGTGCGGCCTACGCCGAGGCGCTGGCGGCCGCCGGTGTCGCCGTGCGCCACGTCTCGGCCCGCGGCCACATCCACACGTCGCTCACGGCCGTCGACATGCTGCTGTCCGGCGCACCGATCCGGGCCGAGATGGGCGCCGCCCTTCGCGGCTTCTTCGGCGCCTCGGTCCCCGCCTGACACGTCGGCCCGTCGTGTCAAGAACCGTGGGCTCGCCTCGGCTCAGTCGCCCATCCAGGTCCCGGCGTTGTCCTTGCCCCACACCTTCAGGCCGATGACGAAGTAGGCGAAGAAGCCGACGGCCAGGCCGATCGAGTAGGCGCCGAACAAGCGGTCGTCATCGAACAACGTGGTGACGGCCGCGCCCCCGACGGCTCCGATCACGGTCGCGATGTCTGACAGCGCGGCGGTCCCCTCCCGGCGGCGCAGCGTTCGGTAGGTCACCCATCCGATCACCAAGCCGAAGCACAGCGCACCTGCGATGGCCATCAGAGCTCTCCTTTCGCCCTCATGCGGGCACCGGTTCGAGATGGAGGTCGGCCGAGCAGTACGCCGTGTACGCCAGCCCCATCAGATTCCCCTTCAGCAGCAGCGCGAGGCGCATCGAGCGCAGCGCATCGCCGACGCCATCACCGCGTCGCAGGCCGCCCCACACCAGCTCGCCGGCTTCGCTGGCGACCGCCTGGTCGAGGGTGATCTCGGTGCCGATCACGCCGGAGGCGTAGATCCCGGCGAACGTGTCGACGAACTCGACCAGCGTGCGCGGTGAGATCTCGGCGGTGTGGCAGCCGTTGATGAACACCAGCGGCGAGGTGGTGCGCCAGTGGTCGTCGGGCCACAGTGCCTCGTACCACGCCGACAGGTCCCCGACGTCGAGCACCTCACCCTTGCCGACGCCCAAGCGGGGCTGTGGCGACGCACCGGCGAGCTCGGCGCGCTGACCGTGGCAGTAGAAGTAGACGAACTCCAGCGCCGTCCGGGCGAGGTCGTCTTGGATCGCCTGCTTGTCGTCGGCCCGCAGGAGCGCGAGTGGCGCCACCACCCGACCGAGTCGCTCGAGGTGGGCGGCAGTGGCACCAGCGTTGAGGTCCTGGCTGATGGCCACCACCATCGTGCCGGGGGGCGCCCCCATGGTCACGGTGGACGGCAGCGTGCGCCCCTTGGGCATCGAGGGCGGCTCCTCGATCACGTGGTGCAGCCCCCAGAAGCCGAACGGGCACAGCACGTCGAGCCCATGATCGTTGGCATGAGGGCACTGCGTCGGCAGCGGCGCCCGGGCGAACGTGCCATCGAAGAGCTGCTCGACGACCGCACAGAACCGCCACTGCTGCGGACTGCCGAGCTGGATCGGCAGGTCGTAGACGAGCGCCCACGGGAACACCAGCCCGCTGCGCCCGGCGCGGGCCACCTGGATGGTGCCGGGCTCGTCGAGCACACGTCGCACCAGATCCCGGCCGGCGTCACGCTGGTCGACGAACAGCACGTCCCACAGCCGCCGGCCAAGGGGTACGAGAGAGCGCAGGTCGTCCTCGAAGCCCTTGCGGTCCTTGCTGTTGTCAGTTCGGTACCGGTTGATGCGAGCCCCCGATGCGCCCGCTCCCCCACCGCGCTGTTCGATGTGCACGGCATACAGCGCCGAGCGGGCGGCCCCGATGGCGTCTTCGAGCTGGGCCTCGCCCAGAGTGAAGCCCACGGTGGCGCCGTCGGCGCCCGCGTGCACCGCAATCGTGTGCGTGGCGCCGGGGTCGTCGTTGGTGACGATGGAGAGGCGCCGACTGGCGAGCTGATCGAGCCCCACCAGTCCATCGGTCAGCGTGTAGTCGATCTCGCCCGTCATCGGGTGGCCGGGGGCCTCCCGGGGTCCGACGGCAGCCAGTACGACGGCTGACTGCACGAGGTTGCCGCGGTGGTGCACCAGCACCCGCGCCTTGACGGCACCCTCACCGGGCGTCTGCACCGCAAGCGACCAGGTGGAGCGGCGCTCGGCCGGGGCGCAAGAGTGAGCGCCGCCGGGCTCGCAGCGGCACGTGAATGCGGCGCCGGTCAACGGCAGGAACAGCGCCGTCGTGGCCTGGAGAGCGCGAAGGTCGGGGTCGGTGGCATCGCGGAGCTCCTCGCTGATGACCGATGCCGTGAGCCAGTGACCACCCGCCTCAGGCGGGAGGTCAGGGAACGCAGGACCGCTGATCACCGACGCTGCTTGCTGTGGACCAAGGCTGATCTGCAGCGCGTACGGCGTCAGGGCCGCCAGGCAACGATCGGCGGGGACGGGCCGCTCCCCGGCCGGATCGGCGAACCAGGCGCCGAGGTAGCGGGCCTCGCTCGGTGCGCGAGGCGGGGAAGCAGCAGCGACGGGCGGAGGCAGGGGGGCAACCGCCGCCGGTGCCGGTGGAGGCAGCGGAGCCGCAGGCCCCGGCGGACCTGGAGGAGCAGCCGACGCGGGCGGGGGTGCCGGCTCGGCTGACACCGGCGGCGAGCTGCTCGGCCTCTCGATGGTCTTGGCTGACATCGGCCCGCCACGACCTCGCCCCCCACCCGTGCGCAGGGAGCTGGTGATGCCCCCGAAGGCCGCTGGTGCGGCCGCGATGAGCGCTCCGGCAGCCGCCGTCGCCGGGCCTCCGAGCTGCTGCCACGCGACGGCGATGCCAACGCCGGCCAGCAGACCCGCCAGCACGGCCCGCACCACCGCTCGCGCCCGGATGGCCAGGACCAGCAGCGCCAAGCCGAGCAGAGCCAACCCAATGGCCCCGAGGAACACCGGCTTGGTCAGCGTCGTGCCGTCGACGACGACGAACACCGTGCCCGTGCAGCCTCCGCTCACCTCGATGAGGTAGCGGCCGGTGCCCCAGCGGGTCACGTCATCGACCTCTGCCACCACCACCCCGTTGCCACCGGTGGCCTGGAGGGTTCGCAAGGTGATGCCGAACACCTTGATGGCTGCCGTGATCGGCGCCCGCGAACCGACCGTCCCGGCGATCCTGAGCTGCTCCCCGGCCGACACGTGGATCGGATGGGTGCTGCTGGCAGCCGCCTCGACATCGGCCGCCGAGATCACCGTTCCCCGTCCGCTCCGGTCGACCGTGGCGATCCGACAGTCCCCTGTCGCCGCATGGGCGGGTCGGGCCAACAGCAGTCCCGTCGCCGCCGTCACCAGCAGCCCCACGGTGAGCAACCGACGCATGGGCCACCTCCCTCGCAGAGCGTAGGCCGCAGTCGCCCGATCGGCGAGGGATCATTGCTCGACGACGCCGACGACGACGTCGTAGGCGGCGTCAGCCCTCGATGCGCATGTGCACCGGGGCGTCAGCGCCAAGGTGGGCGATCTCGTTGAACGAGCGCAGGACCGGCCCGCGCGCCGTGATGCCCAACCGGGTGATGGACGCCTGGTCGAGGTGCGATCGCCACGCCGTCTCGGGCCCCGACGCCAGCGCCCAGGCCACTGCGGCCTTGATCGGCGAGACGTGGCTCACGACCACGACGTGACGATCGACAGCGAGGGTCAGCAGCGCCTCGCACGCCTCGGTCACCCGAACGGCCATGGCGGCCAGCGACTCGCCCCCGGCAGGCACGAAGTCAGGATCACGACGCCAGCGATCCCACACGTCGACCCCGACCGACGACACGGGCCGGCCGTCGAGCTCGCCGTAGTCGAGCTCGAGCCAGCGCTCGTCGACCTCGACCTCGGTGGCGAAGGCGGCCGCCGTCTGACGGGCCCGTAGCAGCGGGCTCACGACGACCACGTCGACCACACCGAGTGCGGCAGCGATGCACGCGGCCTGACGCTCGCCGACCTCGTCAAGCGGAGGATCCAGCCGTCCGAGCAGCAGGCCCGCAGCGTTGGCGGCAGTACGCCCATGACGGACCAGGGTGAGCACGCCCGCATTCGACCACACCTCGAGCCGGTTCAGCGCCGGGCCGGGCCACCGACGAGTGCCAGGCGACCGCTGCGCACGAAGACGGCGCGCCGCCGCGGATCGTGCAGCCCGCAGCGCTGCCAGCCCCACCAGATCACGCCCAGGCCAGCGAGCTCGAGCGCGAGGCCGAACCCCAGCCCCCGGTCGACGGTGGGAAGCGCCGCGTCCGTGAAGGCCCAGCCCGTGACCGGCCACCAGAACACCTTGGTGTCAGTGAAGGCCCCGTCGAGCAGCAGGTGCAGGAACATGCCGATGGGCACGGCGAGCCACCGCTTGCGCCGCGCCCGCCGCGCCCGCCCCGGTGTGGCCAGCACCACCACGACGAGCACGATGACCCCGGCCGTCACGCTGTGCATCCCGCGCGCTCCGCCTCCCAGCCCGTCGATCACGTCGGGGGCCACCGCACCGACCATCACCAGGCGGTAGTCCATCGACGGGTCGCGGAACACGAACCAGACGATGAGGCACGACATCGCGCAGAACCACAGAAGCACGATGGGCTCAGAGGTGCAGCAGGCGCCCGCACTGCTCGCACTCGGGCAGCGCTCCAGCGGGAAGTGCCCTCAGCTGCTCGAGCTCCATCGTCGACAGCGCAAGGTTGCACCCCGAGCAGTGACCATGGGTCACCAGCGCGACGGCAACACCGCCGAGGCGCGCCCTCAGCTTCTCGTAGCGCGCCATGAGGCCGACCGGCACCGGTTCGGCGGCCAGATCCCGGGCGATTCGCTCGGCCCGCTCCTCGGCGTCGATCGCTCCATCGGCTTCGGCCAGCGACGAGCGCAGCGCGTCGGCCCGGTCGTCGAGTGCGGTCGCCTCGGCCGTCAGCGCGGCGCGCTCGGCCTCGAGCGGCTCGCCCCGCTCCATCAGATCAAAGATCTCGTCCTCCCAGACCACCTGGCGTTCGTGCAGGCCGTCGATCTCGTGCTGGAGGGCCTCGATCTCGCGCAGCACCGAGCCCGTGGCCAGCTTGCGTCGGAGCCCGGCCTGCTTGGCCGCCGACTGGTTCACGTCGTCCTCGAGCTGCGCCTGCCGGCTCGCCATGGAAGCGAGCTCACGGTCGATGCGGGCCACCTCGGCGATGACAACGCGACGGCGCTCGGCGAGCTGGGCCAGCTCCAACCGATCAGGCAGCGAGGCCCGCCGGAAGGTCAGCTGGTCGAGCACGGTGTCGTGGTGCTGGACGGCGAAGAGCTGGTCCAGATCGTTCACGTTGGCTCCGGTCAGCCCGACGGGGCGATCGTGGTGGTCCTCGGCACCGTAGACGCCACCGGGGTGGTCGACGGCAAGATGGTGGTAGTCGGCAACGGCGTGGTCGTGGTGGCCGCAGTGGTCGTGTCCGACACCGTGGTGGACGACTCGGTCGAGGGGGGCCCGGTGGTGGTGGTGCCAGCCGTCGTGGTGGTGCTCGCCGCCGTGGTGCTGGGCGGGCCCTTGGCACAGCTGAACACGACATAGCCCTTGATCGGAGCAGTCGCCACCGGGGCTGACGGGTCGATCGGTTGACCCGCGATCGTGGTCGGCAGCCGCGGCTTCCACGTGGTAGTCGCCCGAGGCGCGGTGGACGGCGCCAGCGGGTCGACGGCGACCGTGGTCGGTGCGGACTGCACGCATTCGACCCCCGGGAGAAAGAGCCTGGCGGCGCCCCGCTTCAGCGCCCCAGGATCGCCAAAGGGGATGATCGGCTGTCCCGCCAACGCCGACTGCATGAACTGGTGCCAGATCCGAGCCGGAAACGACCCGCCGGTGATGCCGCCACGGACGTCGCCGATGTTCTTCATCGTCTCGTAGATCCGGGGGTTGCCCATCCACACCGCCGTCGACAGCTGCGGTGTGAACCCGACGAACCAGGCGTTCTGGTAGAGGTCGTCGGTGCCGGTCTTGCCCGCCGACGGACGATCGGTGAGGCGTGCCTTCACACCGGTGCCCCGGGTGACGACGGTGGTCAGCACCTGGGTCGCCCGAGCGGCAACGTCGGGAGCGATGACCTGCTTGGGCTGGTCGACGTGCTGGAAGATCACCTTGCCGTCCTGCGTCTCGACCCGCTCGATCCGATACGGGGCCCGGCGGATCCCCCCGGCGGCCAAGGTGGCGTAGGCGCTGGCCATCTCCATCGGCGACACACCGACGTCGCCGATGGCGACCGACAGGTTCTCGCCGATCGGGGCCGTGATGCCCATCTTGCGGGCCACGGCGATGACCCGCTTGATGCCGACGATCTGGCCGAGACGCGTGTACGCGCAGTTGATCGACTCCCACGTCATCTGGTCGAGCGGACCCACGCCGCCGTTCTCGCCGAACACCACGAAGGGGTTGGGGGTACCGCCGGGGTTCGGGTACGCGCAGGGCGCAGTGCCGTCGATGAGGTCGTTGGGCTGCACCCCCGCCTCGAGCGCGGCCACCAAGACGAAGGTCTTGAAGCTCGAGCCGGTCTGGCGGTTCGAGCGCAGCGAGAGGTCGTACTTCCACTGCTCAAACCCCGGTCCACCGACCTGGGCTCGGATGGCGCCGGTGGCCGGCTCGACCGAGGCCAGCGCGGCCTCGAAGCGACCGCCGGTGTATGGCATCACCTGGGTGCGGGCCTGCTCGGCAAGCTGCTGCAGCCGTGGGTCGTAGGTCGTGTACACCTTGAGGCCGCCCCGGAACACCGCGTTGTACCGCTGCTGCGGGTTGTCGCCGAGGTAGCCCGCCGAGAGCAGCTCCTGCTTCACCGCTTCGGCGAAGTAGCCGTTGCGCTCTTCGGTGCTCGAGGTGCTGAGGGGCTTGATGGGCAGCGGCGAGCGGTCGGCCGCGGCGGCCTCGTCCTTGGTCATCTTGCCGAGGGCCACGAGGCGGTCGAGCACCTGGCGCCGACGGTTGCGGGAGTCCTGCGGGTTCTGGAACGGGTCGTAGCCCACCGGGTTGCGGATGAGGCCGGCGATGAAGCCACCCTCGGTCAAGGTGAGGGTGTTGGCATCGTGGCCGAAGTACACCTCGGCGGCGGCCTGGATCCCGTAGGCCCCGTTGCCGAAGTAGATCGTGTTGAGGTAGCGCTCGAGGATCTGGTCCTTGGTCAGCTCCTTTTCGAGCCGTAGCGCGTACATCGCCTCGGTGATCTTGCGGTTGGTGTCCCGCTTCGACGACAGCAGCGCGTTCTTCACGAGCTGCTGGGTGATCGTGCTGCCACCCTGCACCACCTGACCGGCCGACACGTTGGCCAGGGTGGCCCGCAAGATCGAGCGGACGTTGACGCCGGAGTGGTCGTAGAAGTGCTCGTCCTCGACGGCGAGCACTGCATCGATGGCGGGCTTGGACACCAAGTCGAGCGTGACCGGCTTGCGATTCTCCTCGGCCCTGAGCGTGATGAGGACGCCGCCGCCCGAGTCAAAGATCACCGAACGCTGCGCCAGCTGGTTCAGCTCGGGGATGGACGAGTCGGACTGGTGCGCCTCGGCCAGCGCGACGAGCTGCGGTATCGCCGCCAGGGCGATCGCTGCCGCGCCGATTCCGGCGATGGCCACGACGAAGAAGAGCCTCACCAGCGAACGCATGATCGTCCCCGAGGGTACTGCCGCACCCCTCCCTCGGCCCGGTCACCTACCGTGGCGTCCGTGACCACACTGCGTCCCTTCCGCTTCGGCGTCCAGGCCTCCACTGCCGTCAGCCGGTCGGCTTGGGTCGACCTCGCTCGCCGGGTCGAGGCCGCTGGCTACTCGACGCTCACCAGGCCCGACCACTTCACCGACCAGCTCGCGCCGGTGCCCGCACTCATGACCGCGGCAGACGCCACGACCACGTTGCGCGTCGGTGCCCTCGTCTGGGACAACGACTACAAGCACCCGGTCGTGCTGGCCAAGGAGCTGGCCACCATGGACCTGCTGTCTGATGGTCGCCTCGAGATCGGCATCGGCGCCGGTTGGATGGCGACCGACTACGAGGCCGCCGGCATGCCCTACGACTCCGCCGGCGTCCGCGTGGATCGCTTCGTCGAGGGGCTGCGCGTGATGAAGGGCCTGTTCACCGAGGGGCCCTGCAACTTCACGGGGAGCCACTACACGGTCACGGCCCTCGAGGGGATGCCCAAGCCCGTCCAACAGCCCTGGCCCCCGTTCCTCATCGGGGGTGGCGGGAAGCGGGTGCTGTCCATCGCCGCCCGTGAGGCCGACATCATCGGCATCAACGGCACGATGGCCGCCGGCAGGGTCGACAACGACGCACTCTTGTCGATGAGCGCCTCAGCGGTCGACGAGAAGCTCGGGTGGGTGCGAGTGGCGGCCGGCGAACGGATGGACGACATCGAGCTGAACGTCCGGGCCTTCTTCGTGTCGATCACCGACGATCGGCGCGGCGCCACCGAGGGGATCGCCACTGCCATCGGCCAAGACCCCGACATGGTCCTCGACACCCCGTTTGCACTCATCGGCACGACGAGCCAGATCATCGAGGACCTCCTGGCCCGGCGCGAGCGGTGGGGCTTTTCGTACGTGATCGTCGGGGCCAACGACGTCGGTGCCTTCGATCCGGTCGTGGCCGAGCTCACCGGTCGCTGACCGCCCGTGCCGCTCACGCTCGCCTTCGCCGGCGCCGGGATGATCAGCGCCGCCCACGGCGAGGCGGCCCGCCTGCTCGGCTACCCAGTCACGCACGTTGCGTCGCGCACGCCGCAACGCGCGGCCGAACGGGCCGCGGCGCTGGGTGCGGTGGCGTGCACGTACGACGAGCTCCCCGCCGGCGCCGATGTGGTCGTGGTCGCCACACCACCCCACCGCCACGCCGCCGACGCCCTCGCCGCACTGGCCGCTGGTGCCGCCGTCGTGGTCGAAAAGCCGCTGTGCACGACGCTGGCCGATGCCGACGCACTCGTCGCGGCGGCCGAGGCGCACGGCCAACGGCTGCTCTACGCCGAGAACCTCGCCTACGCGCCGATCGTCATCGAGCTCCTGGCTCGCATCGCCACCATCGGACCCCTCACCCATCTCAGCGTGCGCAGCCTCAACGGGAGCCGGCCCGCC
>JBBRTJ010000090.1:0-15101 GCA_038244535.1 Acidimicrobiales bacterium
CGCCGTGCAGGTCGGCGCCGGGGATCTCCTCGACGCGCAGGTACAGCGGGTTGCGGAACAGGCGGCTGCTGGCGAAGTAAGGGCTCGGCTCGATCGGCAGCGTGAGGGGCACGGCGTGGATGGGGTTGACGAGCAGGACCCGGGCTCCGAGCGACGATGACCACTCGGCCACCGTCCGCAGGTCGGCGAAGTCGCCCACGCCCCACGATCCGGCGGAGCGCAGCGAGTAGATCTGCGTGGCGAACCCCCACGAGCGCGCAGGCGTGCTGCAGCGTCCCGGCGTGACCACCAGGGTCGTGTCCTCACCCCCGTCGCCGGGCCGCAGCGAGTGGTACCCGAGTGGCAGGTCAGGCGGAAGCACCGTCAGTGCTTCGATCAGCGTGCCGTCCTCGAGGAGGAGGTCGCACGGGCGGTCGAGGTCGTGGCGGGTTCCGATGCGCATGAACCACATCGGCGGCGGCGCCGGCGGGCTGTCGCGTCCCTCGCTGTGCATCGCCGCCAAGAACGCGGAGCGGGCGTCGTCACCCGTCTCGTGCCAGCGACCCTCGGTGTCGTGGTAGCCGTCGGTGATGCCCCAGGCGTCCGTCACGATGCCTTGCCTAGCGCACCGGGGCCTCGCCTGGCTGCGCCGAGACGATCACCGTGACCGACGGTCGCGGTGACCGGGTCCGGAAGCGCACGAGCAGGACGCTGCCGATGATCATGGCCAGCCCGGTCAGGAGGTTTGGAGCGATGGGCTCGTCGAGCACGAGCCAGCCGACGACAACGGCCACGGGCGGAACCATGTAGGTGACGAGCGCGGCAGAGGTACCGCCGACCTCGGCGATGGCCCGGAAGTTGATCCAGTACGCAAGACCGGTGCCGATGATGCCGAGCATGGTGAGCGCGCCGACCCGGTCGAGTGTCGGATCGAAACCTGACGTCAACGACGTCACGATCGCGAGCGGGGCAAGGGCGGCCGCGCCCACGAGGAGCTGGCCGGTCGCGGCGGCCACCGGCGGCACGCCCACGAGGTGGCGCTGGGACCAGCAGAACGTGAAGCCATACGCCGCGCCGGCGGCCATGGCCGCCACCACCCCGGAGACGTCCGAGCCGGTGAGGTCGGATCCTCCGACTCCTGCCGCAACGGCGACCCCGACGACCCCGACGAGCAGCCCGACCACCTGGAGCCCGCGCAGTGGCTGGCGCAGCATCCACACGGCGAAGAGGGCGGCGAAGATCGTCGTGGTCGCCTGCGCGACGGCGGTCAGCGCGGAGGTGATGCGCTGCTCGCCCCACGCCAGCAACGTGAACGGGATCGCGCAACCGACGATGCCGTTCACGGCCACCCGCCGCCAGAAGGTCGGATCGGTCGGGATGCGCACGTGCGTGATGCGGCCGACGACCAGCAGAGCGGCCGCGCCGAGCGCCATTCGGCCGCACGCGAGGGTCGTTGGTGTGAAGCCGCGGACGGCGACCTTGATGAACACGAAGGACCAGCCCCAGATGAAGGCCAGCAGCACCACCTTGCGCATGGCGATCAGTCTGACGGAGCGAACCGCCCGCAGCTGGCGGATTGCCGCCGGTAGCCTCCAGCCGATGCGCTCGCTGATCCACCGCCGATTGACCGAGGTGGGCGAGCGGCTGAAGACGCTGCGCGAGGAGCTCCGGGTCATCGACGAGCAGCTCGCTCAGTTGAACGAGGAGGCCGCCGACCTCGAGCTGCGGGCCCTTGTGTCTGAGACGCCGCTCGCCGGCCGGGAGGCGGTCGAGGCCCAGCGGCACGCATCCGCGATGGGACGCCGGCGGTCCGACGTCGTCGCCTCGATCGCCCAGCTCGAGGCGAAGCAGGACGAGCTGCTCGACCGGCTCATCGGCTCCGCGGGCTGATAATCGCGTCCAGGTGGCGCCGAAGTCCTAACGTCGCTGCCAACGAGGTGGAAGGGAGGAGCCATGGCTCTTCATCGTCGGTGGCCGGTCGCGATCGCGGTGGTCGGGGTGATCGCCATCGGGGGTTCGTTCGTCTGGCGATCGGTGGCCGAGCCAAGGCTGGTGCGCTATCCGACGGACCTGAAGATCGCGCCGGCGTACGCCGGGACGGTCACCTTGTACCTCGATCCGCAGACCAAGGCGCCCCTGGCGACCCCCAAGGTCTTCCCACTGCGCGTGGTGCGCTCGATCACCGCTGACGGTGCGGCCAGCACGTACGACCACGTGGTGCTGAAGGAGGACCTCTCGCTCACCGCGGAGGGCTTCTTCGCCGGCAAGCAATCGAACCAGTACGTGATGGACCGGCGCGCCATCGTGAACCTGAAGGACCCGCTTGCGTTCGCGTACGACCCCGCCAACGTCGTCGATCGCTCTGGCGCCTACCGGCTCGCGTTTCCGTTCCACACCAAGGCCGAGCCGACGACGATCTACAAGAACGAGACCGAGACGACCTACACGGCCAAGCCCCTCCCCGCCGGCCGCACCGTCGAGGGTCTGGCCACGATCGACTTCGCAGCCGACGTCGCGGCCACGCCGATCAGCGCGGCGTATGCCAAGACACTCGACAGCATCACCAAGCTCCCGGCCCAGCTCGACTTGGCCGGCCTGCAGCCGTTCCTCGCCCAGGTCGGCGTCGACGTCACCAAGACCCTGACGGCCCTGCAGGGCATCATCACGCCTGCGGATCTCACGACGTTGGTGGCCCAGGCCGGCAAGCCGATCCCGCTGCAGTACGTGCTGACGTTCAGCGGCGAGGACTCGGTGGAGCCTGACACCGGCTCGATCGTCGAGGTCCGCAACGTGAAGGAGACCTTGGGGGCCAAGCCCAACTCGCCGTCGTTGCCCCTCATCGTCGAGGTCCTGGCCAAGTACCCCCAGGTGCCCGAGGCCAAGTCTGCTGTCGCGGGCCTCACGAAGCTCGCAGGCGCAGCGATCCCGGTGTTCACCAACGAGTTCAGCCAGACGCCCGAATCGGTGAAGGAGGTGGCCAAGGAGATCAAGGACCAGCGCGACAAGCTCAACCTGGCCGAGAACACCGTGCCGGCCGGCCTGCTGGTCGGCGGCATCGTGCTCGTGCTCCTCGCCATCGGGTTGATGCTCCTGCCGGCCCGGCGATCGGGCAAGGGCGAGCCTGGTGCCCCTGATGCCCCCGTGGCGAGCCCGGACGGAGGCGCCGAGGCGGGTGCTTGAATGGGGGCTCGCCAACCGGAGGATCGAGCCGTGCCCACCCGTGTCGTGATCGCCGAGGACGAGGCCATCATCCGCCTCGATCTGAAGGAGACCCTCGAGGAAGAGGGCTATGTGGTCGTCGGCGAGACCGGACGCGGCGATGAGGCCGTTCGCCTCGTCGCTGAGCTCAAGCCCGACATCGCCATCCTCGACATCAAGATGCCGGGCATGGACGGCGTCGAGGCCGCCCGGATGATCACGGCCGAGCGTCAGTGCGCAGTGCTCGTGCTGACCGCGTTCAGCCAGCGCGACATCATCGAGCAGGCCCGCGACGCCGGAGCGCTCGCCTACCTCGTCAAGCCGTTCCAGAAGAGCGAGCTCGTGCCGGCCATCGAGGTCGCCATCGGCCGCTTCCGAGAGATGGAGGCGCTCCTCGGCGAGGTGCGGGGCCTCGAGGACCAGTTGGCCACCCGCAAGCTGGTCGACCGGGCCAAGGGCCGCCTCATGGACGCCCACGGGCTGACCGAGGCCGACGCATTCGCCTTCGTGCAGAAGACGGCGATGAGTGAACGCACGACCATGAAGGCCATCGCCGAGCGCATCCTCGCCGGCGAAGTTGCGCCGTAGGCGCCGGTCATGGCGTCGCTGCTCCTGCTCGACGGGAACTCGCTCACCTATCGCGCCTTCTTCGCGCTGCCCACCGACATGGCCACCGCCTCCGGGCAGGTCACCAACGCGGTGTTCGGGTTCACGTCGATGTTGATCAACCTGCTGCGCGACCACCCGGCCGACGGCGTGGTGGTGGCCTTCGATCGGCCCGAGCCGACGTTTCGCCACGAGGCCGAACCCTCCTACAAGGCCCAGCGTGAGGCGGCACCCGACATCCTGCGCCAGCAGATGGGCCTGGTGCGAGAGGTGCTGGCAGCACTCGGCGCCACCACGTTCGAGCTCGCGGGTTGGGAGGCCGACGACATCATCGCCACGTTGGCCACCCGGGCCGACGAGCGCGGCGACGACGTCTTGATCGTGACTGGCGACCGTGACGTGTACCAGCTCGTCCACGACCCTCACGTGAAGGTGCTCTACAACCGCCGGGGCGTGTCCGACTACGCCCTGTACGACGAGGCCGGCATCGTCGAGCGGACCGGCGTCACGTCGGCTCAGTACCCCGAGTATGCGGCGTTGCGGGGCGATCCGAGCGACAACCTCCCAGGCGTGCCGGGAGTGGGCGAGAAGACCGCGGCCAAGCTGATCACCACCTACGGCGGGCTCGACGGGATCTTTGCTCACCTCGACGAGCAGACGCCGAAGCTGCGATCGAACCTTGCCGAGCACGAGGCGCGGGCGCGCGCCAACCACGCGCTCATGGTCCTGCGGCGCGATGCCCCAGTCGACGTCGACCTCGATTCGGTCGCGCTCCGACCCGACATGGACGAGGTGCGCCGGCTGTTCGACTTCCTCGAGTTCCGCACGATGATCGATCGCCTCGACGAGGCGCTCGGCGCCGCGAGCGGGGTGAAGCCGGCCGCCAAAGGGTCACCGGCGGGCGAGGTCCTCGAACCCGAGGTGATCGAGCTCGATCCCGCCGCGGCCCTCGCCGCCCTTGCCCAGTTGACCCTCCTCGACCTTGGCGCAGCATGGTCCGGCGCCCCGGGGCGCAGTGCGCTCGACGGCATCGCCGTCGTGATCGACTCGGTCACCGGGGACGTTGGTTGGCTGCCGGCGGCGACGTTGGCCGACACCGCGGTCCTCGCTGCGCTCGTCGACGGTCGTCCGGTTCGAGCCCACCAGGCCAAGGCCCTGGTCCGCGGCCTAGCCCGCTCGGGCTTCGACCTGCGCTCGCTGCAGCTCGACACCGCGATCGCGGCGTACCTGCTCGATCCGGCCGACCCCCGCTACGCCATCGAGGCTGTGCTCGACCGGTACACGGGTTTGCGAATCGAGACCGGCGCCGCCCCCGAGGGTCAGCTCGACCTCGGTGGTCATGCCTCGGTCGCGTCGATGGTGGCCGCCCGCGAGGCCCTGGCCGTCAGCCGCATCGCGCCGGCCATCCTGGCTGCGCTCGACCAGCAAGGCATGCTGGTCCTCTACGAGACGATCGAGAACCCACTGGTGCGAGTCCTGGCTCGCATGGAGGACATCGGCGTCGGGGTCGACGTCGTGGAGCTGCGCGCCCTCAACGAGCGGCTCACCACCGACGTGGCCCGCTACGGAGCGCTCATCCACGAGGCTGCTGGCTTCGAGTTCAACGTCAACTCAACGCCGCAGCTGCGCGAGGTGCTGTTCGACAAGCTCGGCCTGAGCCCACAGAAGAAGACCAAGACCGGCTACTCGACCGATGCTGCGTCGCTCGAGAAGCTGCTCGGCCAGCACCCGATCATCGAGCACCTGCTCGCCTACCGCGAGGTCGAGAAGCTGCGCTCGACCTACGGCGAGGGCCTGCTGGCCGAGGTCGCGCCCGACGGCCGGATCCATGCGACGTTCAACCAGACCGTGGCTCGCACCGGCCGCCTGTCGTCAGACCAGCCGAACCTGCACAACATCCCGGTGCGCTCAGACGAAGGCCGCCTGTTTCGCCAGGCGTTCGTGCCGGCGCCCGGCCACGAGCTGCTGGTGGCCGACTACAACCAGATCGAGCTGCGCTGCATCGCCCACCTGGCCGAGGACCCGGGGCTCATCGATGCCTTCGAGAGCGGTCGCGACATCCACACCGCGACGGCCGAGCGAATCTTCGGCGTCGCCCCGACGGCGGTGACGACCGAGCAGCGCTCAAAGGCAAAGATGGTGAGCTACGGCCTTGCCTACGGCATGGAGGCCTACGGGTTGGGGCAACGCCTGAACATCCCGACCGACGAAGCCTCCGAGATCCTCAACGCCTACTTCGCCGCCTTCCCCAACGTGAAGGCGTACATGGAGCGCACGGTCAACGAAGCCCGCCAACGGGGCTACACCGAGACGTTGTTCGGCCGCCGCCGCCCCATCCCGGAGCTGTCGTCGCCCAACTTCCGGATCCGCCAGGCGGGTGAGCGCCAGGCCATGAACGCCGGGATCCAGGGCCTGGCCGCCGACATCTTCAAAGTGGCGCTGATCCGCCTCGATGCCGCGCTCGAAGACGGGGGCTTCGCCAGCCGGATCGTCCTGCAGGTCCACGACGAGGTGCTCGTCGAGGTCGCCGCCGGCGAGCACGACGACGTCGGCGCACTGACGTTGACCACGCTGCGGGGCGCCGCCGAGCTGTGCGTGCCCTTGGAGGTCCACCTGGCCTTCGGCCCCAGTTGGGCCGACGCCAAGGGCTGAGCCCCTGAAGTTGTGCGGCCATTGCGGACCTGATGCGCTTTCGCCGCACAAGCTGGGCGGTCGATGATGGCGCGATGAGCAGCGAGCCCGACCACTGGTTCGAACCGATCGCCGACCACCTCGGCTCGGCGTACCTGCGCTACTCGTTCACCAAGGGGACCGAGCAGGAGGTCGCCTTCCTGGTCGATGCGCTCGGACTCGAAGCCGGCATGAGGGTGCTCGACGTCGGCTGTGGACCGGGCCGCCACGCCCACGCGCTGGCCCGCCGAGGCATCGCCGTCCACGGCATCGACATCAGCGCGCGCTTCGTCGACCTCGCAACCGCCGCCGCGCCGCCCGGAGCGACGTTCGAGCGCGCCGACGCACGACACCTGCGGTTCGACGGCGAGTTCGACGTCGCGATCTCGCTCTGCCAGGGTGCGTTCGGGCTGGTGACGGGCCTGGGCGAGGACCTCGCCGTCCTGGCCGGCATGGCACGCTCCGTCCGCCGTGGCGGCCGGGTGGCCGTCAGCGCGTTCTCGTCGTACTTCCAGGTCCGCTACCTCGGTGAGTCTCAGTTCGACGCCGCCACCGGGGTGAACCACGAGGTCACCGAGGTGCGCGACGAGCAGGGAGCGGTGGCCAGCGTCGACCTGTGGACCCAGTGCTTCACCGCCCGTGAGCTGCGCCTGCTGTGCGCCGCGGCCGGGCTCACGGTCGACGCGATCTGGTCGGCCGAACCGGGCGCCTACCGGCGAGGCGAACCCGATCTCGAGCACCCCGAGCTGCTGCTCGTTGCCACCCGGTCCGCCAATGGCGGGCCGGAAGCCCTCTGCTAGCGTTTCCCGGATCTGGGGGGCATCCCGCCTCCCTTCGGAGCGTTACGTACTCCCCGAATCGAAAGCGGCTCTCTCTTGTCCGATTCCTCTACCTCTACCGCGACGACCGAGGCGCCCACCATGGGCACCTTTGATGAGCAGGGCGTGTACACGCCTCGCCAGGTCGTCGAGAACGACCTTTCCGGCTCCTTCGCCGACGCCATCGACGGCACCATGGTCGCCGTCGAGGACGGACAGATCGTCGAGGGCACCGTCGTCAAGGTCGACAAGGACGAGGTCCTGCTCGACATCGGCTACAAGTCCGAGGGCGTGATCCCGAGCCGTGAGCTCAGCATCCGCAACGACGTCGACCCGCACGAGGTGGTGTCGCTCGGCGAGCGCATCGAGGCACTGGTCCTCACCAAAGAGGACAAGGAGGGTCGCCTCGTCCTGTCCAAGAAGCGGGCCCAGTACGAGCGGGCCTGGGGCACGATCGAGAAGGTCAAGGAGGCCGACGGCGTCGTCGAGGGCCCGGTCATCGAGGTCGTCAAGGGCGGCCTCATCATCGACATCGGCCTGCGCGGCTTCCTGCCTGCGTCGCTCGTCGAGCTGCGCCGCGTGCGTGACCTCCAGCCCTACGTCGGCCGGGTCCTGCAGGCCAAGATCATCGAGCTCGACAAGAACCGCAACAACGTGGTGCTCTCTCGTCGGGGCTACCTGGAAGAGACGCAGAAGGAGCAGCGCGAGGACTTCCTCGCCAACCTGAAGCCGGGCGAGATCCGTCAGGGCGTTGTGTCGTCGGTGGTGTCCTTCGGCGCCTTCGTCGACCTCGGCGGCATGGACGGCCTCATCCACGTGAGCGAGCTGTCGTGGAAGCACGTCGACCACCCCGGCACCGTCGTGGCCGTCGGCGACGAGGTCTCGGTGCAGGTGCTCGACGTCGACCTCGACCGCGAGCGCATCAGCCTGTCGCTCAAGGCCACCCAGCAGGATCCGTGGCAAGAGTTCGCCAGCACGCACCGAGTCGGCGAGCTCGTCTACGGCCGGGTCACCAAGCTGGTTCCGTTCGGAGCGTTCGTCCAGGTCGGCGAGGGCATCGAGGGTCTGGTCCACATCAGCGAGATGTCGGCCCACCACGTCGACCTGCCCGAGCAGGTCGTCACGCCCGGCGAGGAGCTGTGGGTCTAGATCATCGACCTCGACCTCGCCCGCCGGCGCATCAGCCTGTCCATCAAGCAGGCCGCCGAGGGTGGCGAAGTGGCCGAGGAGTACCGCGAGCACTTCGGCGAGCACGCGTTCGACGCCGAAGGCAACTACATCGGTGCCGCTGACGACGCCGATCGCGAGGCCGCCTGGGCCGAGTACTACCGCGAGCTGGGCGAGAACCCCGAAGGCGCCGAGCAGCCCGAGGGCGCTGAGCCCGGCGCGGCGGCTGCGGACGCCGAGGGTGCCGACGCAGTCGAGGTTGTTGACGCAGTCGAGGTTGTTGACGCGGCCGAGGTTGTTGACGAGGCCGTCGAAGCCTGAGTGGTCGGTCGTGCGGCTGACCGGTCAGGTCAGTCGCACGATCCCCATTCGCACCGCCAGCAGCACGGCCTGGGTGCGATCGCGAGCGTCGAGCTTGGCGTAGATCGACGCCAGGTGGTTCTTCACCGTCTTCTGGCTGATGTAGAGCTTGGCCGCCACCTCGGGCGTGGAGCACCCATCGGCGATGAGTTGCAGGACCTCCTCCTCGCGCTTGGAGATGATCCGGTCCTCGTCGCGCTGCGCTGCGCTGTTCAAGCGGTGGACCTCGCTGAGCATGCTCGTGGCTAACCCGGGGCTCAGCGCGGTGTCACCGTTGGCGGCCATGCGCACGCCGGCGACCACCTCGTCGACCGAGCAGTCCTTCACCAGGTAGCCGACGGCACCGGCCTTCAGCGCCTTGTCGACGAGGTCCCGATCGGCATGCATCGTGAGCATCAGCACCTTCACGTCGGGTACGACGCGAAGGAGCTGGCGGGTGGCCTCGATGCCATCGAGGTCCGGCATCGACACGTCCATCAGCACCACGTCGGGCTTGAGCTGAACGGCGAGGCGGACTGCCTCCTCGCCGTCGGCCGCCTCGCCGACCACCGTCATGCCCTCGTCCTCGAGCGAGCGCCGCAGCGACTCGCGCAGCATGCGGTGGTCATCGGCCAGCAGCAGTCGGATGCTCATGATGTGGTTCTCTACACCCCTGCTCAGCGCGGCGCCAGCACGACGCGGACCGTTGTGCCTCCGCCGGAGCGGGGACCAAGCTCGAGCACTGCTCCGAGGCCATCGGCGCGCTCGCGCATTCCCGCGATGCCGTAGGAATCGGTCCGCCCCGCCCCGTCGTCGATGCCGATGCCGTCGTCGCTCACGACCAGCAGGGCCCGGCGGCCGTCAGTGGTCCACCTCACCTCGATCCGCGTCGCCCGGGCATGACGTTCGGCGTTGAGGACCGCCTCCTTCGCTATGCGGAACAGCTCGCGCTCTTGGAGCGGGGGAAGGCGATGTCGTTCCTCGACGACGAGATCGACGTCGACGGCGCTGCGGCTCGCCACCCGCTCGAGCAACTCGTTGAGCGTCCGTTCGGCTGTGCGCTCGGGGGTGACCTCGGTGCGCAGGTCGTAGAGGGTCTCGCGGATCTCGGCCTGCGTGCCGCGCAGCTCGGACCGCAGGGCAGTGAGCTCGGGGCTGACGTCGTCGCCCCGTTCGGCGTTGCGGATCGTGCGGTCGAGCTCGAAGCCGAGGTACGCCAGTGACTGGCCGATCCGGTCGTGCAGGTCGCGGGCGATGCGGGACCGCTCCTCGTCAGCCCCGACCCGGCGCAGCCTCATGAACCACCGGGCGTTGTCGATGGCCAGGGCGAGCGGCTCGACGAGGCCTGAGAGCAGCTCGATGGCCCGATCGTCGTACGCGGCCGGGTCCGTCGACTCGATGGCCAGGAGCCCGATCAAGGTGCCCCGCGCCCGCAGGGCGGCGTACAGGCCGCTCGTGCTCCCACCCGCCAGGCCCGGTCCTCCCGGTCCGTTGAGGCCCACGACGCTGACGACCTCGTCGCTCGTCGAAGCGCGCGTGAGCGGCGGGGGGAGCTCAGCGGTTCGGATCGTGGTCTGGGCTCGGTTGCCGGTCCGACGCACCGGCACCCACTCAGATCCGCTGAGGTCGCCCTCGGTGGTCTCGGAGCGCAGGAGCACCGTGAGCGAGTCGAACACCAGGAGGTCGCGCAACTGGATGATGGAGGAGTCGAGGACCTCGTCGAGGTCGAGCGACGCCGGCAGGGTCTGGGCCACCCGGTGCAGCGAGAACAGCAGCGCGTTGGCCTCGGCAAGGCGCCCGAGCCGGTCCAGGGCTTGCGACTGTCGCTGCGCCGACTCGGCCGAGATGCGACGGGCCCATGACCCGAGCAGCGCGATCAAGACGGCGGAACCGCCGAGGCCGGTTCCCACGCGCAGCGCGTCGCCGGCGGAGACCTCCTGATCGAACGCCGAGGCCGAGGTGAGTGCGAGCGAGACGAATGCCGCGGTGGCGGCGCCGAGCCACGGACCGAGGGCGAAGCCTGCGCCGCCCAGGCTCACCGCCACGACCAGCACGAGCGGGGAGGCCCACCCGCCACTCAGCGTGGCGGCCACCGTGAGTGCGGCGACCTCCATGAGTGCCTCGCTCGGGCCGTTGGGGCCTGCGGGGTCACCCGGATGCACGGTCCGGACGATCACGACCGCTACCCCCGCCACCAGCCCGAGGGCCGTCGCCCACGAGGGCGGGTCGAGCCTCGGCTCGGCCGCGATCAGTCCCAGCACCAGAGCGACCCACTGAGCAGTCGCCACGGGCGCCGTGACCCGTCGATGTTGCAGGCGCCCAGCGCTGGTCATGGGCGAACGCTACGTGAGGTCCCGAACCGGGGGCCGACCTCCCCATCTCGGTGCACTGCTACGGTCACCGCTTCGTGATCCTGGTGGGCCTGACCGGTGGCATCGGTGCGGGGAAGTCGACGGTCTCGTCGCTCCTTGCCGAACGTGGGGCGGTTGTCATCGACGCCGACGCCGTGACCAAGGAGCTGCAGCAGCCAGGGCAACCGGTGCTCGCCGCCATCGTCGAGCGATTCGGGCACCGGGTGCTTCAGCCCGATGGCACGCTCGATCGCGCCGGGCTGGCGGCGATCGTGTTCCCCGATCCCGATGCTCTGACCGAGCTCAATGCCATCGTCCACCCGGCCGTGGGCAAGGAGATCAACCGACGCATCGAGGTCGAGCGAGACACCGAACACGTGGTCGTGCTCGACGTGCCGCTGCTGGTCGAGACCGGACGGCGGGGGATGGGCGGCGTGATCGTGGTCGATGTCGATCCCGAGATCGCAGTGGGCCGTCTCGTGGCCCATCGGGGCTTCACCGAGGCCGATGCCCGCGCTCGCATCGCCCGGCAGGCGAGCCGGGCGGACCGTCTGGCCAAGGCCGATCGGGTGATCGACAACGGGGGCACCCCCGACGATCTGAGACCCCAGGTGGACGAGCTGTGGTCGTGGGTGCTGACGCTGCCGCCGGTGCCGGCTCCCGAGACGTGAAGCGAACGCACGTTCGGAGATAGGCTCGACCCGTGCCCGCGTTCGAAGTGGTGTCCGAGTTCCAACCGGCCGGGGATCAACCCAAGGCCATCGCCGAGCTCGCCGAGGGCGTGCGACGCGGCGATCGCTTCCAGACCTTGCTCGGCATCACCGGCTCGGGCAAGAGCGCCACGGTGGCCTGGACCATCGAAGCAGTGCAACGGCCGACGCTCGTGCTCGCCCCCAACAAGAGCCTGGCGGCGCAGCTCGCCAACGAGTTCAAGGAGTTCTTCCCGCACAACCGCGTCGAGTACTTCGTCAGCTACTACGACTACTACCAGCCCGAGGCCTACCTCGCCTCGAGCGACACCTACATCGAGAAGGACTCGTCGATCAACGACGAGATCGATCGCTTGCGTCACAGCGCCACCGCCGCGCTGCTCACACGACGCGACACGATCGTGGTGGCCAGCGTCTCGTGCATCTACGGCATGGGCAACCCCGACGAGTACCGGGGTCAGCTGCTCGAGCTGCACGTCGGCGTCGAGTACGACCAGCGCTCGATCCTTCGTCGCCTGGTCGACCTGCAGTACGACCGCAACGACCAGTCCCTCGGCCGGGGCAAGTTCAGGGTGCGAGGCGACACCATCGAGGTGCACCCCGCCTACGACGAGACGGTGCTGCGGATCCAGATGTTCGGCGACGAGGTCGAGCGCCTGACGATCGTCGACAGCCTGACCGGCGAGCAGGTCAGCGAGCTGAACGAGATCCTGGTCTTCCCCGCCACCCACTACGTCACCGGCGACGAGCGCATGCGGGCCGCGGTGCTCGGCATCGAGGCCGAGCTGCAAGAGCGCCTGGCCCAGTTCGATCGCGAGGGCAAGCTGCTCGAAGCGCAGCGCCTGCGGATGCGCACGCAGTACGACCTCGAGATGATCCAAGAGGTCGGCTACTGCAACGGCATCGAGAACTACTCGATGCACATCGATGGTCGCAGCTACGGCCAGCCGCCGTTCACGTTGCTCGACTACTTCCCGAACGACTTCCTGCTCGTCATCGACGAGAGCCACGTGGCCATGCCCCAGCTCCACGCCCAGTACGAGGGCGACCGCAGCCGCAAGGCCGCGCTGGTCGAGCATGGCTTCCGCCTCCCGAGCGCATCCGACAACCGGCCGCTCCGGTTCGAGGAGGTGATGGAGCGCCTCAACCAGGTCATCTTCCTGTCGGCCACGCCCGCGGCCTATGAGCTGCGGGTCAGCGACCAGATCGTCGAGCAGATCGTGCGGCCGACCGGCCTGGTCGACCCCGAGGTCGTGATCAAGCCGACCAAGGGCCAGATCGACGACCTCATGGTTCAGATCGAGCGCAAGGTCGGTGCCGGCGACCGCGTGCTCGTGACCACGCTCACCAAGAAGATGGCCGAGGACCTCACCGACGACCTGCTCGAGCTCGGCGTGCGGGTCCGCTACCTCCACAGCGAGGTCAACACCGTGCAGCGCATCGAGATCCTGCGCGACCTGCGCCTCGGCGAGTTCGACGTGCTCGTCGGCATCAACCTCCTGCGAGAGGGTCTCGACCTGCCCGAGGTGTCGCTCGTGGCCATCCTCGATGCCGACAAGGAAGGGTTCCTGCGCAGCGAGACGAGCCTCATCCAGATGATCGGGCGAGCAGCCCGCAACGTCGACGGCCAGGTGATCATGTACGCCGACCGCGTCACCCCATCGATGACCCGGGCGATCAGCGAGACCAACCGGCGCCGGGGCCTGCAGGAGATCTACAACACCGAGCACGACATCAACCCCACGACCATCCGCAAGGCCGTGTCCGACATCCTTGGTCAGCTCCGCGGTGAGGGCCGAGCGCCGATGCCCGGCAAGGACAAGCGGAACCGGGGCCGCGACAAGCCGCTCACCAACCTGGCCGAGCTGCCCCAGCAGGAGCTGGTCCGCCTCATCCAGACCCTCGAAGAGGAGATGAACCAGGCCGCCACCGACCTGCGCTTCGAGTACGCGGCCCGCCTTCGCGACGAGATCAAGGACCTGAAGCGCGAACTGCGCGAGGTCGGCTGACGTCACAGGGCCATCACCTGAGCGTCTTTCCCACCATGCCAGACTCGGTAGTCATGCGTGTGTGGCCCGGGCAGTCGTTTCCGCTCGGGGCGACCTGGGACGGGCGGGGCGTGAACGTGGCGCTGTTCTCCGAGGTCGCCGAGGAGGTCGAGCTCTGCCTGTTCGACGGGCCTGACCAGGCCACCGAGTCAGACCGCATCACCCTGCCCGAGCGTACGGACCAGGTCTGGCACGGCTACTTCCCCGACCTGCGACCCGGGCAGGTCTACGGGTTCCGGGTGCATGGTCCGTACGATCCGGCCGCCGGCATCCGCTGCAACCCGGCCAAGCTGGTGCTCGACCCCTACGCCAAGGCGATCGCCCGCGACCTGGTGTGGCACGACTCGCTGTACGGGTACACCGTCGGCAGCCCCGACGCCGACCTCTCGATCGACACTCGTGACAGCGCGCTGTTCGCGCCACGTGCTGCGGTCGTCGACGAGGCGTTCACCTGGGGCGACGACCGGCCGCCGAACACGACGTGGCGGGACACGGTCATCTACGAGCTCCACGTGAAGAGCTTCACCGCGCTCCACCCGAGGGTGCCACCGGCGCTGCGAGGAACCTATGCCGGCGTTGCGTCGGCCGAGGCCATCGAGCACCTGCTCGCGCTGGGCGTCACCGCGGTCGAGCTCATGCCGATCCACTACCACGCCAACGACCGGTTCCTCGTCGAGCGGGGACTCGTCAACCACTGGGGCTACAACACGCTCGCGTTCTTCGCCCCCCACCCGCGCCTGGCCTCGACGCCCGCTCAAGCCGGCCTCGAGGTCAAGAACATGGTGCGCACGCTGCACGCCGCCGGCCTCGAGGTGATCCTCGACGTCGTCTACAACCACACCGCCGAGGGTGCCCAGCAGGGGCCGACGCTCAGCCTGCGGGGCATCGACAACAGCGCGTACTACCGCTTGGCCGACGACCCACGCTTCCACCTCGACTTCACGGGCACCGGTAACTCGATGAACATGCGCCACCCGCGCGTGCTGCAGCTCATCATGGACAGCCTGCGCCACTGGGTGACCGAGTACCACGTCGACGGCTTCCGCTTCGACCTGGCCTCGGCCCTGGCCCGCGAGCTGCACGAGGTCGACCGGCTCTCGTCGTTCTTCGACATCATCCACCAGGATCCCGTGCTGTCCCGGGTGAAGCTCATCGCCGAGCCGTGGGACGTCGGTCCCGGCGGCTACCAAGTCGGCAACTTCCCGGTGCTCTGGA
>JBBRTJ010000091.1:0-14628 GCA_038244535.1 Acidimicrobiales bacterium
GCTCAGCACCGCACCTGGGCCGCCATGGCCGACTGGGCGACGCGCCTCCTGCGCCGGTGGCTCGGCGCTGAGACGGTGCGCGAGCGCTGGCCTGCGGACGAGGCCCGCGCCGCTGAGCAGGTCGAGGCCGCACTGGCTCGGCTCAGCGGGCTCGACGCCGTTGCTGGCGCCCCCAGCCTCGAGCTGCTCGCACAGTCGCTGCGGGTCGAGCTCGATGGCCTGCCCAGCAGGCACGGCCGCGCCGGCGAGGGCGTCACCGTCGGCCCGCTCGGTGCCGGGCTGGCCCTCGACGCCGAGGTGGTCATCATCGTGGGCCTGGCCGAAGGGGTCGTGCCCTCCCGCCCGAGCGAAGACTCGCTGCTCACCGATGCCGACCGGGCGCGGTCCGGAGGCGCGCTGCCGGTCAGCAGCGACCTCGTCGCCCGCCAGCACCGCCAGCTGCTCGCGGCCGCGGCTGCTGCTCGCACCCGGCTCGTCCTGTGCGCCCCGCGAGGCGACCTACGCCGTACGGTCGATCGCCCGGTCTCGCGCTGGCTGCTCGACATCGTGTCCGAGCACCACGGCCGGCCCATCACCGAGCACGAGCTCCGGCGAGGCCAGCTCGCCGGCGTCGAGGTCGTGCCGTCGTTCGCCGCTGCGCTCCGATCCTCCCCGCCAGCCACGGTCCACGAGCTCCGCATCCGCCACCGGCTGGCGGGGATCAACGACGACGACCCCGTGCTGACGCGCGCCCGCCGCCTGCTGGCTGGTCGACGCCAACCCGCCCTCACCGAGTTCGACGGCAACCTCACCGGGCTCGCCGCACCGTACCGAGGCTCCGACGTGACCTCGGCGACCCGCCTCGAGGCCTACGCCCGCTGCCCCCACGCCTACCTCATGCGCTACGTGCTCCGGGTCAACGAGGTCACTGCGCCCGAGGAAGCGCTCACCATCTCAGCCATCGATCGTGGTCGTCTCCTGCACGAGGTGCTCGACCGCTTCATCAACTCGGCGCTGGCCCGTCCTCCCGGAGCGCGGCCCACGCCCGACGACCGCTGGAGCGTCGACGACCAGGCGCTCCTCATGGCCATGGCCGACGAGACGTTCGCCGCCTACGAGGCCCGTGGCCTCACCGGGGTACCGCTCCTGTGGCGGCGCGAGCAGGCCGCGCTCCGACGCGAGCTCAGCCGCTTCCTGGCCGACGACGACGAGCACCGACGTGCCGGCCGCTTCCAGCCGGTGGCCACCGAGCTGGCCTTCGGTCCCGACGCTCGGCTGCCATCGGTGGACGTCGCCGTATCCGGAGGCAGGATCGTCCGGCTCCGAGGCTCCATCGACCGCCTCGATCGCTCCGAGTCAGGTGCCCTCCTCGTCACCGACTACAAGTCCGGTGCGAACCGACCCGAGGGTCGCCCCGAGTCCTGGTTCGACCACGGGCGCAAGCTGCAGCTCCCCGCGTACGCGCTTGCGGCCCGGGCCAGCGGACTCGCCGGCCCGTCCGAGCACGAGCCTGCCGTCTCGGTGCGCTACTGGTTCCTCACCGAGCGAGGCGGGGGCGCCGAGCTGCGCTACGACGTCGACGACAGCGTCCTTGATCGCTACGCCACGATCGTCGGCGCCATCGCCGAGGGCATGGCCGGTGGCGTGTTCCCGGCCTTCCCTGACCCGCCTGCCGATCGTGCCGGTTACGTCTCGTGCCCGTACTGCGACCCGGACGGGCTGGGAACCGCTGAGCGCTACCGCGAGTGGCAGGCCAAGCAGCGTGACCCGCTCGTGCAGCACCTGCTCACCGGGCTCGGAGGTTCCGATGCCTGACCATGACCCGTCTGACCCGTCCGACCCGTCTGACCTGCCCGACCTGCCCGACCCGTCCGAGCTGCCCGACCGCGACGCCCGCCAGCGGATCGCGGAGGCCCTCGACGAGGACCTCTTCGTCGAGGCCGGCGCCGGGTCCGGCAAGACTGCCACGCTGGTCACCCGGCTCGTCGACCTCGTCGTTCGCTCCGGCATCGAGCTGTGCCACATCGCCGCCATCACCTTCACCGAGAAGGCGGCCGCCGAGCTGTGCCAGCGGGTGCGCACCGAGCTCACCAAGGCCGCCGCTTCCGGCGACGCAACAACCGCCGAGCGCGGTCGCGTCGCACTCGAGCAGCTCGACGGTGCCGCCGTCGGAACGCTCCATGCGTTCGCGCAGCGACTCCTGACCGCCCACCCCATCGAGGTCGGCCTTCCACCGCGGCTCGAACTGCTCGACGAGGTCGGATCCAGCCTGGCGTTCGAGGCCCGTTGGTCCGCGCTGCGCCGCACCCTGTACACCGACGAGGGGCTCACCGACCTGCTGCTCGTGGGCATGGCTTGCGGCATCGAGGATCGTCACCTGCGCCAGGTGGCGGTCGCCTTCGGTGCCAACCACGACCTGCTCGACCCACTGCCCGAGGTTCGGCCAACGCTCCCGTCGCTCGACCTGCAACCCGAGCTCGACGCGCTGCTCACCATCTGCCAGCAGCGCCACGGCATCGATCCTGCCGACCTGCTCGCGGTCGAGATGGATCGCATCGAGCGCGAGATCCACGCCATCGCTCGCCTGGCCGACCCGATCGACCGGCTTCAGAAGACCCGGCTGCTCAAGGCCACGGCCGGCGCGAGCCGAGGGACCAAGGGAGCGTGGGCGCCGATGGTCGTGACCGAGGTTCGCGCCGAGCTGAAAGGTGCCGTCGCCGACCTCCAGGCTGCCATCGACGCCATCGGCAACGGCTGCCTCCGGGGGCTCGCCCACGAGCTCGCCCGCTTCACCCTCGCCGCCGCCGACGCCCGCCGGACCGAGGGTCGCCTCGAGTTCCACGACCTGCTCGTGCTCGCTCGCCGGCTGGTCCGCGACCCGATCCACGGTCTGAGCGTGCGAGCGGCGCTGCACCAGACCTACCAGCGGCTCCTGCTCGACGAGCTGCAGGACACCGACCCGATCCAGCTCGAGCTGGCCCGCCGGCTCGCCGCGCCACCCGTCACGGGCGGCGACGCCCTCGATGGGCTTCGGTCCGTCCCTGGGCGACTGTTCGTCGTCGGCGACCCGAAGCAATCGATCTACCGGTTCCGGCGGGCTGACATCGAGCTGTTCCTCTCAGCCCGCGCGCAGATCGGCAGGGCGCCGGTGTCGCTCACCACCAACTTCCGTTCGACCACGCCTGTGATCGAGTGGATCAACGCCGTGTTCGCGCTGCTCATCACGCCGATCCCGGGGCGCCAGCCCGAGTACCAGGCGCTCCAACCGGTGCGGCCAGCCGCTCCCGACGGCCCAGCCGTCTCCGTCGTGGGCGCCGCCGCCCACGCCAACGGCACGAAGGCCGACGAGGTGCGCCGCCTCGAGGCCGCCGACATCGTGGCTGCCATCCAGACCGCGCTCGCCGAGGGGTGGAGCGTCCACGACGCTGACGGGGCGGATGGTTGGCGCCCGGCCCGGCCCGACGACGTCGCCGTGCTCCTGCCCGCCCGAACCTCATTGCCTGCGCTCGAAGCCGCCCTTGCCGAGGCCGGACTGCCCTACCGGACGGAGAGCAGCTCGCTCGTCTACGCCACCCCCGAGATCCGCGAGATGCTCCTCGCCCTCAAGGCCGTCGACGACCCCAGTGACGAGCTCGCCATCGTGAGTGCGCTGCGCTCACCGCTGTTTGGTTGCAGCGACCGGGACCTCTACGAGCACCGGGTCGTCGAGG
Source organism: Acidimicrobiales bacterium (assembly GCA_038244535.1). Lineage (GTDB taxonomy): Bacteria > Actinomycetota > Acidimicrobiia > Acidimicrobiales > Ilumatobacteraceae > JBBRTJ01. Next base: position 3,690 of record JBBRTJ010000091.1, read on the forward strand.
GACGGCGTTGGGACCTCACGCGCCTGCCCACGCCGTCTGGGGCGGACGCGACCGCGGCCCCGGCCCCAGTGGCCGAGAGCCTGGCCCTGCTCGCCGAGCTCGTCGCCGCCAAGCCGTGGAGCACCCCGAGCGCCCTCCTCGAGCTGCTCGTCGAGCGCTGTCGCGTGCTCGAGCTGGCGGTCGACCGCGGTCGGCCCGACGACGTCTGGCGCCGGGTCCGCTTCGTGATCGACCAGGCCCGGGCGTGGAGCGATGCCGGGGGCGGCGCCGACCTGCGCTCCTACCTCGCGTGGGTGCACCGGCAGGCCGACGGCACCGGCCGCACGGTCGAAGCGGTGCTCCCCGAGACCAACGACCGTTCGGTGCGGATCATGACCATCCACGCCGCCAAGGGCCTCGAATTCCCGATCGTGGTGGTCTCCGGGCTCTCCACCAGACCCAGCGGCAACCGCAGCGGGGCGGCCGTGCTGTGGGACCGCGACGGGACGTACCAGCTCAAGATCGCCGGGGCCCAGACGACCGAGTTCGACGAACGTCAGGCCATCGACGAGCAGATGGATCACGACGAGCGGATCCGTCTGCTCTACGTCGCCTGCACGAGGGCCCGCGACCACCTGGTGGTGAGCCTCCACCGCACCGAACCGAGCGCCAAGGGACCACCAGAACCTCACCGGCGACCGAGCGCCCAGCTGCTGGCCGATGCTGGCGCGCTCGACGCCGCCACCGCCGCCCTGCCCCGACCGGACTGGGTCCCCCACCCGTGGGTCGCCACTGCCGCTGCCGCCACCGTGAGCGCCCACGAGGCTGAGGACGCGCTTGCCAGCGTCGAGTCCTGGGAGGCCACGCACGCGGCGCTCCTGGCGGTGGTCGGGCGCTCCCGCACGATCAGTGCCACCCGGCTCGCCCGCGACGCCCGCTCGGGTGCGGCCGGGGCCGAGGCCGATCCAAACCAAGCGGTCGACCCCGCGCTGGCCAAGGACCCCCCCGACCTCGAGCTGCCGCCCTGGCACAAGGGCCGCTACGGCACCGCCATCGGCCGAGCCGTCCACGGCGTGCTGCAGACCATCGACTTCGAGCCGGCGCCGTCCGAGCTCGCGGCCACCGTGGCCGCGCAGGCCGCCGCGGAAGGCGTACTCGGCATGGAGGCGACCATCGCGGCACTGGTGAGGGCCGCCCTCGGCTCGACCGCGGTGCGAGCCGCCGCTGCCGCGCCCCGGCACTGGCGCGAGGTCTACGTCGCCGCCCCCTTCGACGACGTCGTGCTCGAGGGCTACGTCGACCTCCTGGTGGAGGGGCCCGACGGGCTCACTGTGGTCGACTACAAGACCGACGCGGCCGCGTCGGAGGGCGAGCTCGACGCCAAGGTCGAGCGCTACCGCCTGCAGGCTGCGGCGTACGCGCTCGCCGTCGAGGCAACCACCGGACGCCCGGTGCCGGCGTGCACCTTCGTGTTCTGCGCCCCCGAAGGCGCGGTCGAGCGAACCATCGCCGGTGACGCGCTCATCGCCGCAGTGGCCGAGGCGCGAACGCTCATCACGCGTAGCGTCCCCACCGGATCCGCAGCACCAGGCGCTTGAGCATCACGAGCAACCCCAGGAGCAGCAGCATCGCCACCACCGGGGTGGCAATGGCCAGAACCACCTGACGCCACTCGCCGAGCAAGGGCGACAGCAGGCCGGTATCGATGGCCGAGCCGTTGCCAAAGCGGGTCGCCGCGAAGCAGCCGTCGCCCCCCGCGCTCACCTTGGCCTGCAGGCGCGGAGCAGCGTCAGGCCCACCAAGCCCCGTCTGGCTCACGATCCTCGGCGAAGTGCGTGCGCTCACGTCGTACTGCTGGCCGAGGTGCAGGTGACGGCTGTCGTTGCCGAAGTCGACGGTGGCCATGCGGCCGTCGATGGCACCGACCTTCACCGCCGACACCGCGAAGGTGACTGTGTCGGCCTGCCGGCTGACTGCTTCACCGATGAACTGGACCGGGGCGCCGAAGCCGCGCTCCTGGCAGCTCAGCACCACGTCGGCAGCCATGGCCGGCGCGCCGACCGTCGCGACGGTGAGGGAGGCGCCGCCGGCCACGACCAGCGCCACCGCAACCCATCGCCGGCCCATGCTCACCGACCGTTGAAGCTTGGCGTGCGCTTCTGCACGAAGGCGGCCATGGCCTCGGCCGTGTCCTTGGTGGCGAAGTTGACGGTCTGCGCCGCGCCCTCGTCGTGCAGCGCCTGCTCGAGCGTGACCTCGAAGGCGTTGTTCAGCAGGCGCTTGGACTGGGCCAGCGCGATGGGCGGTCCCGCCGCCAGGCGAAGAGCCCATTCGTCGACGAAGGCATCGAGCGAGTCGGCCGGCACCACCCGGTTGACGAGCCCGAGTCCCTCGGCCTCCTTGGCCGACAAGATGTCGGCGAAGAGCGCCAGCTCCTTGGCCTTGTGCAGGCCGACGAGGCGGGGCAGCAGCCACGAGCCCCCGAAGTCGAGCGACAGCCCACGCTTGGCGAAGATCTCGGTGAAGCGGGCCTCGTCCGACGCCACGATCAGGTCGCAACCGAGCGCTAGGTTGCACCCGGCACCAGCGGCGACACCGCCGACCTTGGCGATGGTCGGCTGCACCAAGCGGTGAAGTGCCAGGCACACGTCGGCGACGTGGCGCATGTTGTGGAGGCCGTGACGAGCCACGGTCCCGGTATCAGCCCCGCCCCCCGACAGGTCTGCTCCGGAGCAGAACGCACCGCCCGCTCCGGTGATCACCACGACCCGATCGGCATCGCTGGCGTCGATCTCGCGAAACGTGGCGAGGAGCTCGTCCCACATGACGCCGTTGATCGCGTTCTTCTTCTCCGGCCGGTTCAAGGTGATGGTCACGATGCCATCACGGCGGCTCACGTCGATGGTCTCCATGGCCCCGGACCATACTGCTGGCCGTGGGCCTCAATCCGTACCGCCAGCACCGCCGCCGTACGAGCGACTACGTGATGGTGGCGGCCGGGCTGGCGGCCGCACTGGTGCTCGTCGCCTGGGCCTTCTTCGGCTGACCGCCCGGCTTCAGGGGCAGTGCCGTCGTCAGTCCTTGCGACCGGTCAGAGCGAGACGCACGCCGAGCCCGATCATGACCAGCCCACTGGTCCCCCCGATGACCGCCAGTCGCCTGGGTGAGCGGGCCAGCCACCCGCGGGCAGTACCGGCCGCCAGGCCCCACGTTCCATCAGACACGAACGCGATGAGCACGAAGATCATCCCGAGCACCAGGAGCTGGAACGGCACCCCGCCCGCCGAGCGGTCGACGAACTGCGGGAGGATGGCGGCGAAGAACACCATGGCCTTCGGGTTCGTGAGGCCGACCACGAAGCCCTCGCGCACGATCCGGGCGCGGCAGATCCGTGCGGGAGGGCCGGCCGCCAATGCACCGGCCAGCGACCGGCGGTGCCGGAAGGCCTGCACGCCGAGGTAGACGAGGTAGGCCGCTCCGGCAAGCTTGATGGCGGTGAAGACGGTGATCGATCGCTCGACGATCGATCCGATGCCCACCGCCACGGCGATGACCTGCACGTACACGCCGAGGCAGTTGCCGACGACGGTCGCGATGGCCGCCCGGCGGCCGAGGCTGACCCCACGGCTGATCACGAACAGCACGCTCGGGCCGGGCACCACGATGATGGCAAACGCCGTGAGGGCGAACGCAAGGACGTGGTCGGGCGGCGGCACGAGCGTGAACCCTAGGGACTCAGCGGCTCGGCGACCATCGAAATCGACGGACGGCCACCAGCGCGGCCGCGAGGCCCCACAGCGCGACGATGGCCAGGTCGCGCCATGCGAAGCCGTGCCCGACACCGCTCGGCAGCCGCGTGTCGAAAGCCGCGAACACCGACATCACGAAGTGGCGCACGGGGAACAGCGCGCCGAGCCGGCCGAGGAAGGAATCACCGTTGACCGGGTAGAACACGCCGGAGACGAACAGCACGGGGAACAAGATCCCGTTGACGATGGCCGGCGCCGCGTCGGCGTTCGGGATGAGCGACGACACCGCCATGCCGAGGGCGCAGAACGACGCTGCGCCGACCGCGAGCGCCACGATCAGCGCGGCCCAGTGGCCGGGGAACGTCACGTCGTAGAACAGCACGCCGGTGCCCCCGACGAGGGCGGCGATCAACCCGCTCACCACGAGCGCGTTGAGCACGACGCCACCGAGCAGCGCCGAGGCCGGCAGCGGCGTGCCCCGCAAGCGCTTCAAGATGCCCGAGTCGCGCCGGATGGTGAGCGTCATGGCCAGCGAGGTGTAGGTCGCGCTGATGACCCCGAAGGAGATGATGGCGGGCACGTAGTACTGGTTGTAGGCCAGGCCGCCCATCGAGCCGATCGTCGACGACGAGTTGAGCGAGGCGAAGATGACCAGGAACAGCAACGGGAACACGAAGGTGAACACCGCGCTGGTCGGGTTGCGCCAGTAGCTCTTCTGCTCGTAGCGGAACTGGTGGACGGCGAGCCCTGAGGCGCTCATGGTGCGATCTCCTCGCCGACGAGCTCGAGGTAGACGTCCTCGAGGCTGGGCCGGTCGACGACGAGCCCGTCGAGGGCCACGCCCCGCTCGAGCGCCCACCCGGTGAGCGTGTGGAGCACCCTCACCTCGTCGAGCGTTCGGACCTCGATCACCCCGCCGGCCTCGGTGGCAGCCGCCGGAAGGTCGGCGATCGGAAGGTCGGCCACCGCCACGCCCGGCGGGGCCAGGAACGCGATGCGCACCGCCGCTTCGGCACGTCCGCCGACCGTATCGGGGGTCCCCGTGGCCACGAACTGCCCCTTGGCGATCACCGCCAGGCGGTCAGCCAGGGCTTGGGCCTCATCCATGTAGTGCGTCGTCAGCAGCACCGTGGTCCCGTCCTGGGCCAGCGATCGCACGAGCTCCCAGGCCGACCGACGAGCACTCGGATCGAAGCCCGTAGTCGGCTCGTCGAGGAACAGCAGCTCGGGTCGCCCGATGATGCCGAGGCCCACGTCGAGCCGGCGCTGCTGACCGCCCGACAGGGTCTTCACACGGGCAGCGGCCTTCTCCTCGAGTCCGACCAGCACGATCACCTCGTCGACACCGCGGGGCTGGCGGTAGTAGGCGGCGTTGCGGGTGAGCACCTCGCGGACCGTGAGGTACGGCTCGACGGAGGCCTCCTGGAGCACGATCCCGATGCGGTGGCGCACCGCGTCCGCCGCCGCCCCGGGATCGAGCCCGAGCACGCTCACCGACCCGGTGGTGCGGACCTGGTACCCCTCGAGGATCTCCAGAATCGTGGTCTTGCCAGCGCCGTTGGGCCCGAGAAGCGCGAAGACCTCACCTTCCTGGACCTCGAACGAGACCCCTCTCACCGCCTCGAGCTCTCCGAAGGACTTCCGCAACCCGTCGACGGCGATGGCAACCACTTCCTCACCTTCGCCGCGGCCCGGGTCCGGCGCAAGCCGGTCAGAACGCCCCCTCGACGACGGTGAGGCGCCCGCTCACCACCGACGCCACGTCGAAGCGGACCACGCCTCCCCGCAACCCGGGGCCGCCTGCCTCCCGGAGCCAGCGGGCCGCCAGCTTGCGCAGCCGCGCCTGCTTGACCGCCGTCACCGCTTCCATCGGCGATCCGAACGCCTCCGTGCGCCTGGCCTTGACCTCGCACACGACCACCAGGGCGCCCTTCGTCACCACCAGGTCGAGCTCGCCCTCGCGACATCGCCAGTTGCGGGCGGCTACGACGTAGCCCTCCCGCTCGTACCAGCGCGCCGCCAGGGCCTCACCATGGGCGCCGCGCGCCCGGTTGGCATCACCCACCGCCTCATCCTCTCGCCGTCGGGGCCGCCGCCCCGTTCCGCCCGGCCCCGCCTGATTGGGGCGATCCGTCGCTTAGAGCTCGACCTTGGGCAGCTCTTCGACGTTCACGTCTTTGAAGGTGAGCACCCGCACGCTCGGTACGAATCGGCTCTTGCGGTACATGTCCCACACCCACGCGTCGCGCAGCTCGACCTGCACGACCGGTCGCTCACCACCGCTGATCGGAGTGATCTCGACCTCGTTGGCCAGGTAGAAGCGACGCTCGGTCTCGACTGCGTAGCGGAACATCGCCGCCACGTCCTGGTACTCCTGGGCCAGCTGCAGCTCGCGCTCGGCCTCGTAGTTCTCGAGATCCTCGGTGGACACGCCGTCACGCTACTGCCGACCACACCACCCGCTCGGCTCGGTGGTCAGCGGTCGCGCTTCTCCTTGATCTTGGCGGCCTTCCCGGACCGCTCACGCAGGTAGTAGAGCTTGGCGCGACGGACATCGCCCCGGCTCACGACCTCGATCTTCTGGATGATCGGCGAATGCATGGGGAACGTGCGCTCGACACCGACCTGGAAGCTGGTCTTTCGGACCTTGAAGGTCTCTTGCACGCCCGAGCCGGAGATGGCGATGACGTGACCCTGGAACACCTGAGTGCGCTCGCGAGTGCCTTCGACCACGCGGACGTGGACCTTCAACTGATCTCCCGGCCCGAAGGCGGGGTGATCGGTGCGAAGGCTTGATTGATCGACAAAGTCGGTGGGCTTCATGGCGCGCGTTGCTCCTGGGCGTCACGGGGGGACGGCGCAGGATACTCCACCGGGTCGACGGAATGCATCAGCGCCCGTTCGGCATCGGTCACGCCCCCCCTGGCCTCGATCAGATCAGCCCGCTCGCGCACGGTCCGGTGCAGTGCCTGGGCCAGGCGCCAGCGGGCCACCTTGGCGTGGTCGCCACTGCGGAGCACCTCGGGCACCACCCAGCCGCGGAAGTCCGCAGGCCTCGTGTACTGGGGCTCCTCCAGCAGCCCGTGGGCCCCGAAGCTCTCGGTGAGCGCGGAGGAGTCGTTGCCCATGACCCCGGGCACGAGACGCGTCACCGCCTCGATGATGAGGCACGCCGCCACCTCTCCCCCGGCCAGCACGACGTCGCCCACCGACAGCTCCCCGTCGACCAGGTGCTCACGCACGCGGTGGTCGACGCCTTCGTAGCGACCGCAGAGCAGGCTGAACGCCCCGCCAGCCACCAGCTCCTCGGCGACGCGCTGCGTGAAGGCCCGACCGCCGGGGCCGAGCAGGTACAGCGGTCGGGGCGGGGCGACCGCTTCGACCGCGGCGAACAACGGCGCCGCCATGAGGACCATGCCCGCCCCACCACCGAACGGGGCGTCGTCGACCGAGCGGTGCGGATCGGTGGCGGTGCTGCGCAGATCGTGGATCCGCAGATCGAGCAGGCCACCGGCGCGGGCCTTGCCCAGCAGCGCGTGCTGGCCGAAGCCATCGACCAGGTCGGGGAAGATCGTGAAGACGTCGATGCGCATCGGGCTCGACCTCAGCCTTCGTCAAACAGCCCGTCGGGCGGCTCGATGGTGCACACACCGTCGGCGAGGCCGAGCACGAACACGATCGGAACCAGGGCGCCGCTGTCGAGCACGAGCAGGTCATGGGCGGGGTTGGCCTCGACGGCCACCACCGTGCCGCGCTCGCGACCGCCGCGCTCGACCACCCGCGCCCCCACCAGGTCGTGAACCCACAGCGCGTCGGCATCGGCCACCGGCTCGGCCAGCAGCCGGGTGCCGGCCAGCTTCTCGGCCGCGGCTCGGTCGGCGATGCCGGCGAACATCACGAGGTGGCGGTCCTGGAATGGACGCGACGAGGCGACGACGAGCTGGCCGCCCCCGGGGGTCTGCAACGTCGTACCGGCCGCCAGGCGGTCGGTGCGATCCGTCACGAGCGCGACGACGACCTCGCCCCGCAGGCCGTGGGCCTTGGTGACGCGCCCCACCTCGAGCAGCACGGCGCTCCTAGTCGGCGAAGTCGACGTCGACCTCGACGCCATCGCGCACCGCAGCCGCGCGCACCACGGCGCGGATGCTCTGCGCGGTGCGACCCCGCCGGCCGATGACCCGGCCCATGTCGCCCGGCGCCGTGCGGACCTCGAGGAGCACGCCACGGCGCCGCTCGACCTGGTCGATGCGCACGCTGTCGGGCTCGTCGACGAGCTGGCGCACGACGTAGTCGAGGACGGCCGTCGCCGTGGGCGCCGCAACCTCGTTGCGCTCGGTGTCGCTCACTTGTCCGACGGCTTGTACTCGGCCCAGGCGCCCGACGTGACGAGCAACTTGTGCACCCGGTCCGTGGGCTGTGCCCCCTGCCGGAGCCACTTGAGGGCCTTGGCGTTGTCGATCTGGACGAGGCTCGGGTCCTTGCGGGGTTCGTAGATCCCGACGATCTCGAGGAACGCGCCGTCGCGCGGTGAGCGGCTGTCGGCCGCGACCACTCGGTAGGTCGGCTGCTTGGTCTTGCCCATCCGCATGAGGCGGAGCTTTACTGCCACTGGTCTTCTCCTGGGTGTGCGATCGGTACCGGACGTCCGGTGGATCAGTTGAGGCCGGGGAACCCGGCGGGGATGGCGGGCAGGCGGCGCTTGCCCTTCTTGGTACCCATGCCGCCCATCCGCTTCATCATCTTCTGGACGTCCTGGAACTGCTTGACGAGGCGACCCACCTCGGCGGTGGTCGACCCACTGCCGTTGGCGATGCGCAGCCGGCGGCTGCCGTTGATGAGCTCGGGGCGACGCCGCTCCTCTGCGGTCATCGAACGGATGATGGCTTCGACGCGCTTCACCTCGTCGTCGCCGATCTTGGCATTCTTCAGCTCCTTGGGCATGCCCGGCATCATCCCGACGAGGCTGGAGAGCGAACCCATCTTCTTGACCTGCTGCATCTGCTCGAGGAAGTCGTCGAGGGTGAACTCGCCGTCCATGAGCCGTTGCGCAGCGGCTTCGGCATCGTCACGCTCGAAGGTCTGCTCGGCCTTCTCGATGAGGGTGAGCACGTCGCCCATGCCCAGGATGCGGCTGGCCATGCGATCGGGATGGAACTGCTCGAAGGCGTCGAGCTTCTCGCCGGTGCTGGCAAAGGCGATCGGCTTGCCGATGACTTCCTTGACCGAGAGGGCGGCGCCGCCCCGGGCGTCGCCATCCATCTTCGACATGATCACGCCGTCGAGGCTGAGCGTCTCGTTGAACGACTCGGCCACGGTCACGGCGTCCTGGCCGGTCATGGCGTCGACGACGAGGAACGTGTAGTCGGGGTCGATCGCCTCGGAGATCCGGCGGACCTCGTCCATCATCTCGGCGTCGATGGCGAGCCGGCCTGCGGTGTCGACGATGACGACGTTGCGGCCGAGGCGGCGAGCCTCGTCGACGCCGCGTCGGGCCACGCTGACCGGGTCGGTGGGTTCGGACCACACCGGCACGTCGATGCTCCGGCCCAGCGTTCGGAGCTGCTCGACGGCGGCGGGGCGCTGGAGATCGGCCCCGACCAGCAGCGGCTGGCGGCCCTGGCCCTTGAACCATTTGGCCAGCTTGGCGGCGTTGGTGGTCTTGCCAGAGCCCTGGAGACCGGCCATGAGCACGACCGTCGGCGGCTTGGACGCGTAGGTCATCTTCAGCGTCTCGCCACCGAGCGCCGCCACCAGCTCGGCGTTGACGATCTTGATGACGAGCTGGCTGGGGGTCAGGCTCTTGCTCAGGTCGAGCCCGAGACAGGCCTCGCGGATTCGACCGACGACCGTGCGGGCCACCCCGACGTTGACGTCGGCTTCGAGCAGTGCCGTGCGGATCTCGCGCAGCACCTCGTCGATGTCGGCCTCGCTCAGGCGCCCCTTGCCACGGAGGCGCTTGAAGATGCCGTCGAAGCGGTCAGAAAGGGCGTCGAACATGCGGTCTACAAGGCTACCCGACGGCGGTCGACCCGCCCCATCGACCCCGGTCAGACCTGGGGCTCACCCCTTGGGGTCGGGGGCCGGCACGGTGGCGTCGGTGGCAGGGGCCGGCGCGGGCTGAGGCTCGATCCCCGGCTTCGCGCCGGGCTGGGGCTCGCTCCCAGGGACCGGGGCGGGGTAGGGCTGAGGGAAGGGGACGGGGGCCGCCTTCAACCACGACGCATCGATGGCCAGCACCGGGGCGCTCCCGCCGCCGTCGAGCTGGAACTCGTACACCGGGAGCAGCCACTCGACGCCATCGACGTCGGTGACGCCGTAGAGCGCCTCCTTGACGCCGGTCACGACGAGTTTGGGGTTGATGGGCTCGGGAGGCAGCGGCCGTACGTCAGGCCCAATGGTGACAGGTCCGCCGTCGATCCTGGGTGCCTTGTTGGGCACCCCGGTCGCAGTCGGCGGGGCCACAGGATCGTCGGGCCCAGGGTTGGCAGGAGTGGCTCCCGCCCCGGACGACGCGCCCGCCGTGGGTGCGGGCGTTCCCCCGGCATCGACGATCCTGGTGGCCGACGTGTCGTAGGCGAACCAGCCGCCCCCGGGCAGGGTCGGCTCACCGGAGCGCCAGCGTTCGATGGCCTTGGCCGTTCCGATGCGGGGGTACACCGCCGCCTTGACCGGGGTGCCGAGCACACCGTGGGCGAACGAGATCGCTCCGGCGCCACCGAACCCGATGCTCAGCTCGTCGTTGCCCACCTCGATGCCGGCGATGGTGAGCGGGGCCCGCACGATCCGGAGCCACTCGCCACCTTCCACCACGAACGTGCGCTGCCCCAGCGCGATCCCGGCCGCCGCCCACACGCTGCGGGCCCGCTGCTCGGCAGTCGCCGCCGTCGGGACGCCCGCGGGGGGTGGCGGTTGCTCACAAGGAACGGTGGTCGCCGGCGGAAGCCCGATGGTCGAGGGCGGAGTCGGGCCGCTGGTCGCCGGCGGAAGCCCGATGGTCGAGGGCGGAGTCGGGCCGCTGGTCGCCGGCGGAAGCCCGGTCGTGGAGGGCGGAGGCCCGGTGGTCGCCGGCGGAAGCCCGGTCGTGGAGGGCGGAGTCGGGCCGGTGGTCGCCGGCGGAAGCCCGTTGGTGGAGGGCGGAGGCCCGGTGGTGGAGGGCGGAGTCGGGCCACTCGACCTCGATCCATCGTCGGAGATCACCGTCCCGTCCGGCC
>JBBRTJ010000092.1:0-14612 GCA_038244535.1 Acidimicrobiales bacterium
GGGACGCCGCCTCCTCGACATCGCCGACGAGACGCTCGACGGCTCGACCGTCGACGGCGCCGGGGTCGGGGACTTCCTGCTCGACGATGTCGCGCAGCCGCGAGTCACGGATGCGCGACATCGTCGCGACGATCCAGTCCGATCAGTACCGCCTGATCACGCACGATCCAGGGAGCCCACTCGTGATCCAGGGCGGCCCCGGCACCGGCAAGACCGCCGTCGGGCTCCACCGTGCCGCGCTGTTGCTCTACGACCACCGCGAGCAGCTGGAGCGTGACGGCGGGGTCCTGGTCGTCGGACCCAACCCGCTCTTCCTGCGCTACATCGGCCAGGTCCTTCCCTCGCTGGGTGAAACCTCGGTGGTGCAGACCACCGTGGCCGGGCTCTGCACCGTTGCGGTACGGGCGGACGATCCTGACGAAGCGGCCGCTCTGAAGGGCGACGAGCGCATGGTCGCGGTCATCGGCGAGGCCGCGTGGGGGCGCGTCCAACCCCCGACGGACGACTGGCACATGCGCACGGGATGGGGGGACGTGCGACTCACGGCCGCCGAGGTGGCCGGGACCCTCGAACGGGTGCTCGCCTCGGAGCGCGGCCGCACCGTCGCCTCGGCACGCGAACGGCTCCGCGTCGAGCTCGTCAAGGCCGCTCACGACCACCTGACCGCCAAGCGTCACGACCTGGGCGTCGTGGCCCCCGACGTCCGGGAGCACCTCGCCCGTCACGGTGCCCTCCGCCGCCACATCGACGCGCTGCTGCCCCCGATCACAGCGCCGGCACTGGTCCGCCGGCTGCTGAGCAACCCGGCGTTCCTCGACGCCGTCAGCGGCAACGTGCTCACCGTCGCCGAGCGCCGGATGCTGCGCCGCCGGCGGGGGTCGGCGGCCAGCGGCACGACCTGGACCTTGGGCGATGCGGTCCTCATCGACGAGGCCGAGGCGGTGCTCGGCGGGTCCCGTCCCCGTCGCTTCGGGCACGTCGTGGTGGACGAGGCCCAGGACCTGACTCCCATGGCCCTACGAGTCGTGCGCCGCAGAGTGAGCAGGTTCCCGTCCCTGACGCTGCTCGGCGACCTCGCCCAGGCATCGGCTCCGGGGGCCACCGCGAGCTGGGGCCAGGCCGCCGCCGCACTCGGCGCGGCTGAAGCCACGGTGCACCTTGCCGTCCTCACGACGGGGTACCGGGTCCCGGGGCAGATCATCGAGCTGGCCAACCGCCTTCTCGACGAGATCGGCGTGGCGGTCGAGCCCACCGGCTCCGCCCGGACCACGCCACTGGCACCATGGGCTCGGTTCGTCGCTCGACCGTCCGACCTCGCGGCCCAGGCCGCCCACGTCGCCGCCGCCCTCGCCAGCCGTCATCGCACGGTCGGTCTCATCGCCGCCGAGGCCGACCACGCCGCGATCACCGACTCGCTCGGCACGGCGGCCCAGCTGGTTTCGGGCGCCGGCGAGATCACCATCGTGCGCCCGATCGAGGCCAAGGGCCTCGAGTTCGACGCCGTCGTGGTGCTCGAACCAGCAGCGCTTGCCGACGGTGGCCGCTCGGGGCTCAGCCTCCTGTACGTGGCCATCACCCGCGCCGTCCAAGAGCTCGTCGTGGTCCACCACAGACCGCTTCCCTCTGCGCTCACCGACATCGACGCGGGCTGATGGCGTTGCGGGGCAGACTGGTGTGGTGATGACGAAAGGGCGCCTGCTCGTAGCGGCGCCGCCGCTCGTCGACCCGAACTTCGATCGATCAGTGATCTTGATGCTCGGCCACGATGCCGACGGGGCGCTCGGTCTCGTCGTCAACCGCCCCACCGAGCATCCGATCGAGGCCGTGCTGGGTGAGTGGGGTCCGTTGTCGGAGGTCTCGGCACCGCCGGGCGTGGTGTTCTCCGGGGGGCCGGTCGAGCCGGGAGGCCTCGTCGGGCTCGCCCGCCGTGCCAACGGATCAGAGGACCTTCCTGGCTTCAGTCCCATGGCCCTCAACCTCGGCACCGTCGACCTCTCCATGGCACCTGACGAGGTCGGTGCCCTCGTGACCGTCCGGATCTTCGCGGGGTACTCCGGTTGGGGGGCTGGGCAGCTCGACGACGAGCTCGAGGCCGGAGCCTGGGTCGTGGTCGACGCCGCCGATGACGACCCCTTCGACCCCCACCCGGCCGACCTGTGGCGACGGGTGCTGCGCCGTCAGCGCGGCACCGTCGCTTGGCTGGCCGACTCACCGGCCGACCTCCGCCTCAACTGACCGAGTCACCGGCTCGCTTGGAGATCTCGCGACGCTGTTGTGACAAAGTGCCCGGCCATGACCCTGGATGCACTTCCTGTCGAGCTCTTGTTCACCGTGACCGTGCCGACCAACCTCGCCGGCATCATCGGCGGGGGCCCCCACGGCACCCGCGTCGTTGTGGACGCGTCCTCTGGACGCTTCGAAGGCCCCAAGGTCAGCGGGTCGGTCAAGGGGCCCGGAGGCGACTGGGTCACGGTCCGGGCCGACGGCACGCTCGGGCTCGACGTCCGCCTCCTGCTCGAGACCGACGACGGGGCCATGATCCTCATGCAGTACAAGGGAGTGGGTTCGGCCGGCGGCGCGTCGATCCGCACCGCTCCGCTGTTCGAGACCGGCGACGAGCGCTACCTGTGGCTCAACAACGTCCAGGCAGTTGCCATCGGGTCGTCCGACGGCACCAAGGTCACCTACGACGTCTACGCCGTCTCCTGACCCCTCGGGTCAGGAGCGCAGCGTCGCACCAAGAGGGGCGACGGCTGCGATGACCGCAGCGCGCACGGCCGCGACGTCGGCGTCGGTGAGCGTGCGATCGGCGGACTGCAGCCGAAGCCGGTACGCCAGGCCGCGATGGCCGTCGGGCATCCCCGGTCCGCGATAGACGTCGAACAGCGAAGCATCGACGACGAGGTCGGCGCTGGCGGTCGCCACGGCCTCGGTGATGGCGGCCGCGGGCACGTCGTCGGCGACGACGAAAGCGAGGTCGACATCGCTCGACGGGTAGCGACTCACCCGGGCGTAGGAACGTGACGGGGGCACGGCGGCGAGCAGACCGTCGACATCGACCTCGAGCCAGGCCACCCGCCCTGTGATGCCGAGGGCCGCGAGCACCGACGGCGCCACCTCGCCGACGAGACCGATGGGCCCGTTCGCGCTGACGAGCTCGGCCGAGCGGGTCGGGTGAAGCCCCGGTGGGGTCGCCGCCACGATCTGGACGCCCGTGGCCCGGAGACCGAGCGTCAGCTCCTCCCAGAGGCGCACCGCCTCACGAGCGTCCCTGCCGGCCAGGACTGCGGCCAGGATCTCGGGCTCGTCGGGAAGCGCCGCGCTGGGATCGGTCGGGCGCCGCCACACGTGGCCGAGCTCGAACAGCAGCACCCCGAGCTGACGGTGGGACTCGTTGTAGGCCACAGCCCGCAGCAGGCCGGGACGCAACGAGGTGCGCAGCACGGACTCCTCGGCGGCGAGCGGGTTGGCGATCGTCAGCCCATCGGCCGGCAACCCGACGCGGGCCAGATCGCCCGGGGCCAGGAACGGGTTGGGCATTGCCTCGTTGAACCCGGCGCCGACCATGATCTCGATCACCCTGCGCCGGGCCAGCTGGCGCTCCGTCAGTGCACCGGCGTGCGCCGACGGCGGCACCACCTTGGCCAGGCGGGAGTACCCGTGGTGGCGAGCCACCTCTTCGACAACGTCGATCTCGCTGCTGGCGTCGTAGCGCCACGTGGGCAGGTCGACGAGCAGGACATCGGGCTGGTCGGCCGCCGGGGTCGAGGTGAAGCCGATCGGGTCCAGCAACGCGACGATCTGGGCCGTGGTCAGGGCGGTGGCAAGCACGGCGTTCACCTTGGCCGTGCGCACCTCGACTGCAGGCCGCACCGGCATCACACCGTCGGTCACGACGAGGTCGTGCAGCTGCGCATCGGGGCAGGTGAGGCGCAGCAGGTCGACGAAGCGCCGCCCGGCCCGCTCCATCCCCTCGGTGTCGATCCCCCGCTCGAAACGCGCCGACGCCTCGGAGCGAAGGCCGTGGCGAGCGGCAGTGGCCGCCACCCCGGTCGGCTCGAACCATGCCATCTCGAGGGCGATCGTCGTGGACGCGTCGTCGATCTCGGTGGCGGCACCACCCATGACTCCCGCCAACCCGATCGGGGCGTCGTGGCCGTCGCAGATGAGCAGGTCGTCGGTGGTGAGCACCCGCTCGACCCCGTCGAGGGTGACGAGCCGCTCGCCCCCGCGAGCGCGGCGGATGATGAACCCGCCACCCTGGAGGCGGGACAGGTCGTAGGTGTGGTTGGGCTGACCAAGCTCGATCATGACGAGGTTCGACACGTCGACCACGTTGTTGATCGGGCGCATGCCGGCCTTGACGATGCGATCGGCGAGTGCGGGTGGCGACGTCGTGACGGTGACACCGGTGATGAGGCGCGCCGTGAAGCGACCGCATCGCTCGGGCTCGTCGATGACGACGGTCAACGGAGTCGGGCCGGCGCTCGTGATGACCGGATCGGGGGCGGTCAGCGGGAGCCCCCGCCACGCCGCGAGGTCGCGGGCGATGCCCAGGTGGCACCAGGCATCAGGGCGGTTGCGAGTCACGTCGAGGTCGAACACCACGTCGGCATCGAGCCCCATCGCATCCCACAGGGGGCGCCCGACCTCGTACTCGGCCGGCAGGATCCGGATGCCGCCGTCGTCGCCGTCGAGGCCGAGCTCGGTCGACGAGCACAACATGCCGTTGGACCATTCGCCTCGGAGCTGACGGCGGGCGATCTCCATGCCGTTGGGCATCACCGTGCCGAGCGTGGCGAGCGGCACCCGGTCGCCGACCGCCATGTTGAACGCACCGCAGCAGATCTGCAGGGGTTGGCCGTCGCCCAGGTCGACGTCGACGAGCTGGATGCGATCGGCCTTCGGGTGGCGTCGGAGGGCCTGCACCGCGGCCACGACCACGCCGGGGACCGCCTGGCCGGTGACGACGACGTCCTCGACCGCCAGACCGAGCTCGTTGAGGTCGTCGGCGATCGCCACGTGGTCTGACCCGAGTGGCACCATCTCGTTCAGCCAGCTCAGCACGGCCCGCATCAGAACTGCTCCAAGAAGCGGACGTCGTTGGTGAACATCTCGCGCAGGTCGTCGATCCCGTGACGCATCAGGGGCAGACGATCCATCCCGAAGCCGAAGGCGAAGCCGCTCCACTCTTCGGGATCAAGGCCACCGGCGGCCAACACGTTGGGGTGGACCATGCCGCACCCACCGAGCTCGAGCCAGGACCCGTCAGGCCGTTGCACGTCGTACTCAGCTGAGGGCTCGGTGAACGGGAAGTACGAGGGCCGCAGCCTCGACCTGAAGTCGCCCCCGAAGTAGGCCTGCGTGAAGGCCTCGATGGTGCCGGCCAGGTGCGCCATGGTGATGCCACGGTCGATGACGAGGCACTCGATCTGGTGGAACACCGGCATGTGCGTGGCGTCGGGGGTGTCGCGCCGAAAGACGCGACCGGGCATGACCGCGTAGATGGGCGGCGGCTGGGTCTGCATGACCCGGATCTGCACCGGTGAGGTGTGGGTGCGCAGCACGGTCGAGCCTGGAGCACCCCAGTCCACGAACAAGGTGTCCCACTCGCTGCGGGCCGGGTGGCTGACGGGCATGTTGAGGGCCTCGAAGTTGTGGAAGTCGGTCTCGACCTCGGGCCCTTCGGCGACCTGGAACCCCATGCCCACGAACACGTCCTCGAGGCGTTGCTGGGTCTGGGTGACCAGGTGGAGGTGGCCTCGACGCGGCCGCCCGACGAGCTCGGTGAGGTCGAGGCGTTCAGCAGCGAGGACGGCGGTCTGTTCGACGGCGTCGAGATCCCTGCGCCGTTGGGCGATGGCTGCACCCACCGAGGCCATCGCCTCGTTGACGGCCTGGCCAACCCGCTTGCGATCGTCAGCTTCGAGCCCACCGAGCCGAGCCTTGAACCCGGACAGCACGCCCCGCTTGCCGAGGACGTCGGCCTCGATGGTGCGGAGCTCGTCGAGGGTGGAGGCGGCGATCACCACCGTCACGGCCAGTGCGGCCTCGCGCGCGACCTCGTCGATCATCGGGCGGAGGGTAGACGCCTGCTCGACTCGTTCCGTCACCGGTTTCCTCCGATCGGCCACCCCGGAGCACGGCGCTGCCTCGCCACCTCGAAGCAGAGCACGGCGGCAGCCATCGCCACGTTCAGGCTCTCGGATCTCCCCACGTGGGGGATCGAGACCAGACCGTAGAGGGCCAGGCCTGCCGGCAGACCGTGGGCCTCCGAGCCGAACGCCAGCGCTACCGGCGCCGAGAGGGGCACCTCGTCGTAGGGGACCCCACCGCGGGCGACGGCCCCGAGGACCGGCAGCCCGAGCGCACCGAGGTCGGCGAGCGCGACGTCGACCACGATGGGCACCCGGCCGAGCGCTCCGGCGGCGGCCCGCACGACCTTGGGGTTGAAGGGGTCGACGGAGCCTTCGGTGAGCACCACCGCTCCCGCGCCCGCCGCCTCGGCCGTGCGCAGGATCGTGCCGAGGTTGCCGGGGTCAGCGAGCTGCACGCCGATGACGGCGAACGTCACCGACCCGGCCACTGCAGCAAGGCTCACATCACAGCAGCGGGCCACGGCCAGGATCGGCTGCGACGTCACCGTCGAGGCCACCGTGGCCACCACGCCGGGCGCGAGTCGGTGGATCAGCACCTCAGCGGGCAACGATCGCGGTAGGGCGTCGTCGGCTCCGTCTTCGAGGTACACGGCTTCGAGCTCGAGGCCGGCCGCGATCGCCTCGGCGAGGAGCTGGCCGCCCTCGATGACGAACAGACCTTCGTCGACGCGAGCGCTCCGGCGCCTTACGAGGCGCCGGAGCCGCTGGACCTTCGGGTTGGACGAGACGAGTCCGCTCAGCCGGCAGCCTTCGCCTTGAGCGCGTCCTTGGCCGCCTCGACGAGTTGACCGAAGGCTGCATCGTCGGTGACGGCCAGATCGGCCATCACCTTGCGGTCGACCTCGATCCCGGCGGCATGCAGGCCGGCGATGAACTGGCTGTAGCTCATGTCGTGCAGGCGGGCGCCGGCGTTGATGCGCTGGATCCACAGCTTGCGGAAGTCACCCTTGCGGGCCCGGCGATCACGGAACGCGTACTGCCCGGAGTGCATCACCTGTTCGTTGGCCGCTCGGTACGAGCGGCTCTTGTTGCCGTAGTAGCCCTTCGCCTTCTCGAGGATGACGCGGCGGTGCTTCTTTGCCGCTACGGCGCGCTTGACCCTGGCCATGGGGGTTCTCCTTCTTCGTCAGTCGTTCGTCGGGTCGGGGGCTCAGCGCTCGCCGAGCAGCCGCTTGATCTTCGGTGCGTCGGCGCTGTTCACGCCCACGTAACCGTCGAGGCGACGGGTGCGGGTGCTGGGCTTCTTTTCGAACAGGTGCTGACGCATCGACTGCTCACGCATGAGCTTGCCCGTCCCTGTCTTGCGGAACCGCTTGGCCGCGGTCTTGCTCGTCTTCATCTTCGGCATTGGTGATCCCTGTCGTTTCGTGGTGTCCCGTCGGGCTCGACCGACGGGGCGGCGGCGGTGCCGCCGATGTTCAACTCGGGGCTGGGGCCGCAACCTCAGTGGCCGCAACCTCAGTGGCCGGAGCCTCAGTAACCGGAGCCTCAGTAACCGGAGCCTCAGTAACCGGATCCTCAGTGACCGGATCCTCAGTAACCGGAGCCTCAGTAACCGGAGCCTCAATCGCATCTGTTGCCGGAGCCTCAGGCTCGGCGGTCGGACCTGAGACGTCGGGTCGGACTGTCTTGACTTGAGGCTTGGGCTTCTTGTCGGGAGCGAGCACCATGATCATGTTGCGACCGTCGATCTTCGGGGCCGCTTCGATCTTGCCCTCGCCGGCCACTTCCTCGGCCACGTGGGTGAGGATCTTCATGCCGAGCTCGGGGTGTTGCAGTTCCCGACCGCGGAACATGATGGTGACCTTCACCTTGTGACCTTCGCTCAGGAACTCGGCGATCTTGCGAGTCTTGGTGTCGAAGTCCCCCGTCCCGATCTTGGGGCGGTACTTCATCTCCTTGATGGAGACGTTGGAACTCTTCCTCCGTGACTCTTTGGCCCGCTGCGCCTCTTCGTACTTGTACTTCCCGTAGTCCATGATGCGACACACGGGCGGGTTGGCGAGCGGCGCCACTTCGACAAGATCGAGATCTTGCTCTCGGGCGAGCTGCAGGGCCTCCGGCAGCGGCTTGATGCCGATCTGCTGGCCATCGGCTCCGACGAGACGGACCTCACGGGCCCGGATCCGATCGTTGATCCGAGGTTCGGTGGTGGTGGGCGTTGCTATGGGAGCTCACTCCGGCTCAATGGGCATCTCCTCCCGTGGACGACAAATGGGCGCCGGCAGAAGCCGACGCCCGAGCGGGCCTCAGACGAGGACCGGACCGTTGATCGACCCGGCGCACCAGAGGTGGACGGGTGGGGGCCAGGCCCCGCTTCGTTCGGTTTCCCCCGGGCCAGTCGACTCGGAGGGGGTGCTCCACGCTTGCCCAGCAGGCCGGACCGTTCGTGGTGCGCCGATAGGGTACCCCAGGTGAGCAGCTTGTGGACACCCGGCGGCGAACGCGCCACTACCGCGCCGGCCGATCAGGGACCTGACCCCGACGACGAGCCGTTCGATGACCTCGACGCCCTCGATCCCGATGAGATCGCCGCCGTTCAGGCCGAGATGGCCGAGGCCCGCCGCCAACTGGTGTCGGTGCCCGCCGAGCAGGTAGTGGCCAACCACGCCATCGGGCTGTACGAGCTCGGGGCGATCCATCTGAGCCAGAGCCCGGCCAACCTTGTGGCAGCGGCGCTGGCGATCGACGCCATGGGGGCGCTCGTCGAGGGCCTCGGCGAGCGGCTGGGCGAGGCCGCCCCCACCCTGACCGAGGCCCTCCACCAGATCCGCCTGGCCTTCGTGCAAGTCAGGGCGTCACAGGTCTGACGTCGGTCGCCTCGTAGCGGCCGAGACGGGCCAGCGGAGCAAAGACCACCTCACGACCCACGGCGATGGTCCGGGTGCCATCGGCGATCTGGGTGCAGTGCACGAACCACCGCTCCCCCGAGGCGGTGACGATCTCGCCGTAGCCCTGGTGGTCGTCGAAGGCGGCGACCGTGCCCCGATGCTCGACCATCAGTGCACGATCTTGGACAGTGGGAGCTCGAGCAGGTCGCTCGCTCCGGCGTCCTTGAGCTCGGGGATGAGCCGGTTGATCTGGCTCTTGGCCACCACCGTCTCGATCGCGTAGCCACCGTCGGGGCCGAACAGCTGCGACACCGTCGGGCTCTTGAGCGCCGGCAGCAGCGCGATGACCCGATCGAAGTCGGCGGCGCCGACGTTGAGCTTCACGAGCACCTTGCCCCGGGCCTCGAGGGCTCCGTTCAGCAAGGTCAGGAGCTGGCCCATGGCGTGGCGCTTGACGGCGTCGGCATGGCTGGCAGGGTTGGCGATGAGCTCGGTGTAGCTGACGAGCATCGTGTCGATGACGCGGAGGCCGGCGGCCCGCAGTGCCCTGCCGGTCTCGGTGATGTCGACGATGCAGTCGGCGATGTCAGGCACCTTGGCCTCGCTGGCGCCGTACGACAGCCGGATGTCGGCATCGATGCCCCGAGCCGCAAAGTAGCGGCGCGTCAGCTCCGGGTACTCGGTCGAGACCCGAACCCCCTGGGGCAGCTGAGCGACTTCGGTGACGGGCGAGTCACCGGCAACGGCCACCACGACCTGGATCGGGTTCGAGGTGGCCTTCGAGTACGCCAGCTCGCCCAGCGACACCACATCGGCCCCGGTCTCCTCGACCCAGTCACGCCCGGTGATGCCGAGGTCGAACAGCCCCTCGGCCACGTAGGTGGGGATCTCCTGAGGGCGCAGGATGCGCACCTCGGCGATGCGGGGATCGTCGATCGTGGCCTTGTAATCGACCGCTGAGGATCGGATGACCGTCAGATCGGCGGCCTCGAACAGGTCGAAGGTCGCCTTCTCGAGCGATCCCTTGGGCAGGACGAGGCGCAGCATTCGGGCGAGGCTATCGGGCTGGTTCTCAGTGGTCCGTCGGGTTGTCGGCCAGGAGCCGAAGGGCATGCGGCAGCACGTCGAGCACGGCGCTGAGCTGCTCGACGCAGCCCTTGGGCGAGCCGGGGGTGTTGAGGATGATGGTCTGGCCCCGTACTCCGGCCACGCCCCGGGAGAGCCGTCCGAGGGGGCTGACGAGGCGCATGGCCTCGGCCAGGCCCGGCGCGTCGCGCTCGATGACGGCCCGGGTGCCCTCGGGAGTGAGGTCTCGGGGCGCGTAGCCGGTGCCGCCGGTGGACACGACGACGCCGGCGAACCCGTCGGTGAGTGCAACGAGGGCATGGCGGACCGTGTCGACCCCGTCGGCGACGACGCGGTGGTCAACCACCGCGAACCCTGCGGCGGTGAGCTGCTCGACGAGGGCCACCCCGGATCGATCCTCACGCGTGCCGTGGACCACCCCATCGGAGACGGTCAGCACCTTGGCCTGAAGTCCTGCGGCTGATCTCGCGTCAGTCATCGCGTGGAGGTTACGCGCGGGCTGGTCTGGCCGGTCGGCCACGGCGTGCTGTAAGCCGCCCGACTGTCAGGACCTGCCTCCTGACGACCTGGCCGAGCTACGAGACCTTCAGATGCTGCTCACCGCATGATGGGCATCGGCGGGTCGACGGCGCCAGCGGAGCACGACCATGCCGTCGGTGTCGGCGTCGTGTGGCAGCACCAGTGCCGCGCCGCGGCCGAGTGGGCGCCACGGCTGGGCTGGTGGGGGCAGAACCTCCCAGGTGGCGAGCGAGCCTTGGTCGTGGTCGAGTCCTTCGGCCCGGGTGAGCGTGCAGGCGCTATAGGTGATGGTGCCGCCCGGGCGCACCATGCGCTGGGCAGCGAGCAGCAGGTCTCGTTGCAGGTCGACGAGGCGGGCGATGTCGGCCTCTTGGATGCGCCACCGAGCGTCGGGCCGGCGGCGCAGCGCGCCGAGGCCCGAGCACGGAGCGTCCAGCAGGACGTGATCGAACGCCCCGTCTCGAAACGGCGCTCGGGTGCCGTCGGCGACGACCACACCCAACTGGGTGCCGGCCAGCCCGAGACGCTTGGCGTTCGCCCTCACCAGTCCACCCCGGTGCTTGTGCAGGTCGACGGCTACCACCCGAGCCCCCCGGCCGGCCAGCGCGGTGGCCTTCCCACCCGGCGCGGCGCAGAGGTCGAGCACCAGCTCACCCGGCGCACACGGCACGAGGTCGGCCACCCACGCCGACGCCAGGTCCTGCACGTAGCCATCGGCCCGCTCGGTAACGGGAGGAGGCTCGTTCATGCGCGCCAGCGCGTCGACGGCATCGATGTCGCCCAGCTCGGAGCGGAGCCGGTCGACGATCCAATCGGGGTACGAGAGTCGAGTGGCATCGTCGGGCCACTGCACCGCAGTGGTGGCGACCTTGCGCAGCACGGCGTTGAGGAAGCCCTTGGCGTTGTTGGGGGCCAGCTCGACGGTCTCGCCCACCGCGGCGTGGGCATCGACCCCGGCGAACGCCAGCTGGTAGGCGCCGAGGCGCAGGAGCGTGCGGACCTCGTCGGTGGGCGGTCGGGTCAGGAAGCGATCAACGAGGAAGTCGCACGCGCGACGCATCCGGGTGGTGCCGTAGACGAGCTCGGTGACGAAAGCCCGGTCGCGGGTGTCCAACCCCGATGCGGTCAGCAGCTGGGGCACAAGGAGGTTGGCGTACGCGCCCTCCTGCTCGATGCGCATCAGAGCGTGGTACGCCAACACCCGGCTGGGCGACGGGCGCCGACGCGGCGCGGGACGAGGCGTGGCCCGGGAACCTGGACGGCGACCCGTCATGCGCCGAGCCGTTCGTGCGGTTGTGGTCGGGACCCGTTGAGCCAGGCCGACGCCGGCATCGCCCCTCTGCCTTCTGGTTGCACCTGCAACAACCTCAACAGACCGTCACCGGTGGTGACCAGGTCACCGAGAATGGTGGCGGGCTCGCGCTCGGCCCCGTCTCGTGCTCCACTCGGCTCGGCCGTCAGCACCTTCAGTCGACGGCCTCGAAACGTGGTCGACGCGCCACCGACGCGCACCACCCGATCGAGCTCGATTGCGGGTTGCGACCAGTCGAGCACGAGGTCGGCCGGCTCGATCTTCGCCGCGTACGTCGGCTCGCCGTGCTGAGGAACAGCAGGCCCGAGACCGTCGCGCAGCGCGTCGACGAGCAGGGTCGTGCCGACCTCGACCAATCGGGCGCGCAGGTCGTCGCCGGTGACCCGATCGGCGATGGGCACGGTCGCCTTGCGATACACGCCGCCCGTGTCGAGGCCCTCCTCGACCGCCATGACGCACACCCCGGTCTCGCGGTCCCCGGCGAGCAGCGCCCGTTCAACCGGTGCCGCCCCCCGCCATCGGGGCAGGAGCGAGAAGTGGAGGTTGACCATGGGGAGCACGGCGAGCACAGGGGGCTTGATGATCTGGCCGAAGGCCACGACCACGCCCAGGTCGGCGTCGGCGTCGAGCACGTCGTCGACGCGATGCGACACGGGAAGGCCGAGGCGGAGCGCGGCGTGCTTGACCGGGCTCGGGGAGAGCTCGCTCCCCCGCCCGCGGCGCTTGTCGATCCGGGTGACGACGAGCACCACGTCGAACCCGGCCGCCACCAGGGCCTCGAGCGGCGGCACCGCCGCCGCCGGGGTGCCGAGGTAGGCGAGGCGCATCGGGTGCGCCGGCGCGGGGGCCAGCGTCATCCGCGAAGGCGCAGGCGCCGCCTCGCCGGCGTGGCCTCCACGGCCGGCTCCTCGGCCAGCCGCCGCCATTCACGCAGGGCCTCCCGGCGTTGCTCCGGAGTCATGCGCTCGAACATCAGCACACCGTGGAGGTGATCGAGCTCGTGCTGGAACAGGCGGGCCTCGAGCTCGTCGGCCTCGATCGACACCTCGTTGCCGTCGAGGTCGACGCCGACCAGGTGCACCTCCTTCGGGCGCAGGATCTCGACGGACAGGCCCGGGATGGACAGGCACCCCTCGTCGTACAGCCACTCGCCACTCGACTCGACGATGCGCGGGTTGACGAGGACCTTGGGGCCGGCCTCGTCGCCAAGGTCGTACACGAAGAGCTGCTTCTGCACACCGATCTGCGGAGCCGCCAACCCGAGGCCCGGCGCCTCGTACATGACGTCCAACATCTCGTCGACCAGGCGGACGAGCGCGCCGTTGATGTCGGTGATCTCCACCGACTGCGACTTCAGCACCGGGTCCCCGAAGACCCGGATCTCGTGCGCTGCCATAGGGATGGCAGGCTACCGGCGGTGACTGCCGGCCAATACTTCGACGCCGACCCTCGGGTCACGTCGGCCCCCAAGCCGGTCGTGCTCTCGCTCCCCGACGCCAACCTCCGCTTCACCAGCGATCGCGGCGTCTTCAGCCACGGCGAGGTCGACCTCGGCACGCGGGTCCTGGTGGCTCGCGCTCCCACCCCTCCACCGGCGGGTGATCTGCTCGACCTCGGGTGCGGCTACGGGGTGCTGGCGTGCGTACTGGCAGTGAGGTCCCCGGACGCGACGGTGTGGGCGATCGATGTCAACGAGCGGGCGCTGGCGCTCACCGCCGCCAACGCGGCGACCAACTCCTTGGGCAACGTCCGCGCCGTGGCCCCCGACGCCATCCCCGGCGATGTTGCATTTGCAACCATCTGGAGCAACCCGCCCATTCGCATCGGCAAACCCGCGCTGCACGAGCTGCTCCTGCGCTGGCTGCCTCGCCTCACCCCCGAGGGCTCGGCCCACCTTGTCGTCCACAAGCACCTCGGCAGCGACTCGCTGGCGACCTGGCTGGTCGGGCAGGGCTGGACGGTCGTGCGACGCGCTTCGCAGCACGGCTTCCGGGTCCTCGACGTCGGCCGACCGTGAAGCAGCTCGACGGCACCGGACTGAAGAGGCTCCACCGAGCGTGGCGGCGGCGCACCGAGGGTCGCCTGGCGCTGCTGCTCGACGGGGTCGCCAACCCGCTCAACGTGGGTTCCATCGCGCGGTCGGCGGCATCGTTCGGCGTCGACCACCTCTGGCTGGCCGGTGCCGCGGTGGCACCCGACGTTCCCGGGGCGCGCAAGACGGCACTCGGCACCGACCGCTACCTGACGTGGACCGCGGTGGCCACCGCCACCGAGGCCGTCGCCGCCGCCCGGGCCGACGGCTACGTCGTGGTCGGCGTCGAGCTGGCCGATCGCGCTGTCCCCCTCCACGAGCTCGTCGACCGCCTGGGACCAGACGTCTGCCTGGCCATCGGGCACGAGGATCACGGCCTGTCGCGCGCTTGCCTCGACGCGTGCGACCACGTCGCCTTCCTTCCCCAAGTCGGCAAGGTGGGGTCGCTCAACGTCGCTCAGGCCGCCACCGTCGCGATGTACGAGGTCCGGCGCCGAACCTGGCTCACCCCGGCGGCAGGCGAGGAGCTCGACGAGCCCTGAGCTCACACCCGCAACGGGTCGACCTCGACACGCAGGCGGGCATGAGGGCGAGGAACCCCGGCAAGCGCGTCGGCCAGCACCGAGTGATCGGGCGCCCGTACCAACCAGCGGTCCTCGGCCGGCCCCAGCACC